>NZ_JBVHIP010000005.1:0-117030 GCF_055560495.1 Kitasatospora sp. NPDC023176
AGATCAACAGATTCGCCCTTCCCGGCTGGCTGACCTGCTGAGATGCAGCTTCGCTCCTGCGGGAGCCCACTGGGGAACCCGCGCAGCCTCCACTTGGATCACCGTCGAGGAGCATGGTCCGCCGCCCCGTCCGCGCGGCCGTGACCGCGAGGGCACAGGCCAAGGTGGACGCTCCGGCCCCGCCCCGGCCGCCGAGCACGGCCACGGTGACCGCCGGGGAGCCGACGCCCTCGGCCGCGTCCGCGATCCGGTCCAGCAGCCAGGCCTCGGCGTCGGGCAGGAACAGCACGTGCTCCGCGCCGAGTTGGACGGCTCTGACCCAGACCCCGGGATCGTCGAGGTCCAGCCCGAGCAGCAGCACCCCGCCGCGCCTGCCCAGCCCGGCGCAGTGTTCCGCCTGGTCGTCCCCGACCAGGACCAGCGGGGCGGCCTCCCACAGCTCGCGCGGCGGCGGTGCGCCCCTGATCAGCCGCGGCTCGGTGCCCGCCGCCGCGCAGACCCGCAGCAGGTGTTCGGCCAGGCCCTCGTCCTCGGTGACGACGAGCGGCCCGGCGGCCGCGGGGCCCTCGGCGGTGACGTGGTCGGCGATCGGTGTCGACATGGTGTGCTCCCCTCTGCGCCGCCGGCCACCAGGGGCGACCGCGGCGCGCGTCGGACGGATCCGGCGGACGGCCGCCAGGCAGACCTCTGGGAGAGGAAGGGGGATGAGGCCCTGCCCGGCGACCGCCGCCGACCATCACGGTGGGGGGAGATCCGGATTCCGTCATCCGGGTTCCGATTGCCTGTGGATAACCCGTGGGCTGTGGATGAAAACGTTCACCCGGGCGGGGGGCTATTCGGCGAAGAATTGACGAAACGGGGTCACGGAGATGAACCGGCCATCCGCCGTTCCCCGGCCCGACCGTCTTCCCGGCATCCCCTGACCGCCGCGCCCACCGGTCGCCGGCACCGTCCCGCGGAGCCGACCGGAACCAGCCGCGCGCCCCGTGCGCGTCCTGAGCAAATGGCGACGCAGAGTGACGAAAGGTGGTGGACGGACGGAGCCGTCGACACCACCTGTACACCGTCGGAGAAGCCCCCACGGAGCCGTCGCGAAGGGCCTTCAAGCCCTGAAAATGGCCCCGGACGTGCGACGACCCCCGCCGGGGGGGAGAGCGGGGGTCGTCTATCCACAGCCCGACTCGGGGGGGAGGAGCCGGACCGGGTTAGCACGGTCGCGAACGATCCGTGACTTCCATGGTGTACCCGAGCGGCCAGAAACACAAACCCGCACGCCCATGAGTACACCGAATGGCGGGGTGTTTTGTGGCTCCCTCTATCCTCGGTTCCCGTGGACACCACCGAGAACGCCGACGACCACGGCGACGAGTCCCAGGGCGACCCCACCGGGACCGAGGAGCCGGGCGCACCCGCCCGCCCCCGGCCGAACGGACTGCGGACGGCCGCCTTCTTCGACCTCGACAAGACCATCATCGCCAAGTCGAGCGCGCTGGCCTTCAGCCGCCCGTTCTACCAGGGCGGCCTGATCAACCGTCGGGCCGTACTGCGCAGCGCGTACGCCCAGTTCGTCTTCCTGGTCGGCGGTGCGGACCACGACCAGATGGAGAAGATGCGCGAGTACCTCTCCGCGCTCACCCGGGGCTGGAACGTCCAGCAGGTCCGCGAGATCGTCGCCGAGACGCTGCACAACCTGATCGACCCGATCATCTACGACGAGGCCGCCTCGCTCATCGAACAGCACCACGCGGCCGGCCGGGACGTGGTGATCGTCAGCAGTTCCGGCTCCGAGGTGGTCGAGCCGATCGGCGAACTGCTCGGCGCGGACCACGTGATCGCCACCCGGCTGAAGGTCGAGGACGGCTGCTACACGGGCGAGATCGAGTACTACGCCTACGCCGAGAACAAGGCCGAGGCCATCCGGGAGTTGGCCGGACGGGAGGGCTACGACCTGGCCCAGTCCTACGCCTACAGCGACTCCTCGACCGACCTGCCACTGCTGGAGGCGGTCGGCCACCCCTCGGCCGTCAACCCCGACCGCGCGCTGCGCAAGGAGGCGCAGGCCCGGGAGTGGCCGGTGCTGGTCTTCGACCGGCCGGTGCAACTGCGACGTCGGCTGCCCGAGTTCTCCGCGCCGAGCGGATCGGTGCTGACCGCCGTGGCGGTCGGGACGGCCGCCGTGACCGCCGGGGTCATCTGGTACCTGGCGAGGCGCCGCCGCCCCACCGTCTGAGGGGTCCAGCAGAAGGCCGCGATCTAGCACAAAAGCCGGCTAAAACGGGCAATCGACACAGACTTCTCGTTTCGGGTTCCCCTTTCGGTCGAAACGCGATACAAAGGAAGCACGGCCCGCGAGACCCGGTCAGGACCGAAGAGGTCAAACCGACAACGCAGTTCAGGCCCACGGACCGCACGTACAGATATCCGAGCACCCACATGCAGCCGACCCGCTGTCGGGCCGCCGGACCAGACGAACGGGCAGGATCCCCGTCTGATCGGCACTTCCGGTGCATGCTTGGTCACCCGGTATCTGCACCAGCGGCGGCACCCAGCAGGATCAGGTGCCGCCGCATCTTCGTGTCCGCGGCGCTCACGACGCCCGCGGACCGGCCCCTTCGGGCTCAGGCCATCCCGCGCTGCATCGCCTCGCAGACCGCCGTGCTCTCCCGCACCCCGAGCCGCAGTGCCCGTCCGCAGTGGGCGATCCAGGCGGCCATCCCCTCGGGCGTGCCCGCCAGGTAGCCCGCCAGGGCGCGCCGGTAAGTGTCGGTGCCCAGCTCGGCCAGGCCGACCTCGGCGGGGCAGATCGACTTCGGGTCGAGGCCCTCGGCGATCAGCACGATCCGCTGGGCGGCGCGCGCGATCAGCCCGTTGTGGGTGCCGAACGGCCGCAGGGCGAGCAGTTCGCCGTGCACCACCGAGGCGACCACCAGGGCCGACGTGCCCACGCCCTGGCCCTCCGCGCGGGCCACCAGCAGCCGGGAGAGCTGGTCCAGCCGGGCCGCGACCTCCTCCGCGTCGGGCGCGGGCGGCAGCACGGGCAGCGGCCCGTCCACGGCTTCCACCTGGACGCTCTCCACCGGCTCGAGCTCCAGCGGGAACAGTTCCTCGGCGCCCTCCCCGGCCCGGCGCGGCCGACCGGCCGCCGGGTCGGCGTCGCCGACCGCGAGCAGGTGCAGCCGCGCCAGCACCTGCAGCGGCGAGTGCCGCCAGACGCTGAGCAGCTGACCCGCCTCGGCGGCGATCCGCAGGGCGGCGCCGACCGTACGGGCCTCGGCGTCCGCGCTGAAGTCGGTCCGGCGCCGGACCTCCTCCAGCGGCCAGTCGGCCCCGGCCACGGCCGCCGACGCACGGGCGCCGCGCAGCGCGGACTCGGAGGTGACCTCGGCCGCGCGGCGGCGCATCACCCGGTGGCCGTAGAGCCGGTCGACGGCCTTGCGCACCTCGGCCACGGCGTCGGGCACCCCGGGGAGCTGTGCCAACGGGGCGAGGGGATCTGTTCCAGTGCTCACCTACCCGAGAGTAATGAACGGGCGGCCCCTCCTGGAACAGCAACCCCGCATCACCCGTTAGAGGCAATCCTCACTCCCCTCCCCCGATGGACCCCAAACCCCGGCTAGCATGTCCACTATCGGAGACGATAACGATTTCCAATTAGGGGTGCCCCCACGCGCACTCCTGAGCACGCGGCCCACCCCCAGGGCCCAGAGCGAGAGCCGGAGCCCCAGATGAAGATCGCCTTCGTCGGCAAGGGCGGCAGCGGGAAGACCACGCTGTCCGCACTGTTCATCCGCCACCTGGCTGCCATCGGCCGCCCGGTCATCGCCGTCGACGCCGACATCAACCAGCACCTGGGCCCCGCCCTCGGACTGACGGACACCCAGGCCGCCGAACTGCCCTCGCTCGGCGCGTACCTTCCGGAGATCAAGGACTACCTGCGCGGCAGCAACCCGCTGATCCGCTCAGCCGAAGAGATGATCAAGACCACGCCGCCCGGCCGTGGTTCGCGCCTGCTGCGGATCGTCGAGGAGAACCCGGTCTACACGGCCTGCGCCCGCCCGATCGCCCTGGACGAGGGCTCCGTCCGACTGCTGGCGACCGGCGCGTTCACCGAGGAGGACCTCGGGGTGGCCTGCTACCACTCCAAGGTCGGCGCGGTGGAGCTGCTGCTCAACCACCTGCTGGACGGCCCGGACGAGTACCTGGTCACCGACATGACGGCCGGCTCGGACTCCTTCGCCTCCGGGCTGTTCACCCGCTTCGACCTGACCTTCCTGGTCGCCGAGCCGACCCGCAAGGGCGTCTCGGTCTACCGCCAGTACAAGGACTACGCCCGGGACTTCGGCGTCCAGCTGCGGGTCGTCGGCAACAAGGTGCAGGGCCCGGACGACCTGGCGTTCCTGCGCCGCGAGGTCGGCGAGGACCTGCTCACCACCTTCGGGCAGTCGGACTGGGTGCGCCGCCTGGAGCAGGGCGCCGAGCCGCCGCTGAAGTCGCTGGAGCCGGCCAACCGGGCCGTGCTGGAGGAGCTGCGGGCCGAGGCCGAGGCGGCGTACGGGCTGCGCGACGCGCGCCGCTACACCGAGCAGGCCGTGCTCTTCCACCAGCGCAACGCGGAGAGTTGGGCCAACGCCAAGGCGGGCGTCGACCTCTCGACCCAGGTGGACGAGGACTTCGTGCTGGGCGGGTTCCCGGGCGAGTTCGCGGCCGACGCCGCACCGGCCGCCCCCGCGGTAGCCACCGCCTGACGCCCTCGCGCACGCCATCGCACACGGCACCGCCACCGACCGGACGGGCCGCGGCCTCCCCCTCACCCCGGGGAGGGCCGCGGCCCGTTCGCCGTACCGCCCCCCGGCCGCCGCCGACCGCTTCCCGGGCCGGCCCGAGCCGCCCACCAGCAGATTCCCGTCGGTTCGAACACCACCCAATGGGGTGAACCAGCGGAATTCCACTTCCCTCCGAGAGCGACGCTGTGCAAAGCTTTCATTACTCTCGGTTTACCGAGTCTTGACAGCCCGTCCCGACGGTCCACGGCGAGATATCCCGCACCTCGCCCCGGACCCTGGCGGGCCCTGATGGTCAACGCCGGCCGGTGACACCCGCATTCCCCGCCGTGCCCACACCATCCCGCCACACCGTCGCGACCCACGACAGCCGATCCGCCCCCGAGCCCCACCCCGGACTCACCACCGGACCTGACTGCGTTCGTTCCCCCGGACAGACGGGAAGACCATGACCCTCGACATCTCCAGCGCACCCATCGCCTCCGACACCACCGACCACGCGCCACCGGGCCCCGGTGCCCGCGCCCGCTGGGCACACGACCTCTCCGCCTCCCTGGTGGTCTTCCTGATCGCCGTGCCGTTCTCCCTCGGCATCGCGCTCGCCACCGGCGCCCCGCTCACCGCAGGACTGGCCGCGGCGGCCGTGGGCGGCATCGTGGTCGGGCTGTTCGGCGGCACCCCGCTGATGGTCAGCGGCCCCTCCGCCGCACTGACCGTGATCACCGCCGGGCTGATCGCCCAGTACGGCTGGCGGGCCACCTGTGCCGTCACCGTCGCCGCCGGAGTGCTCCAACTCCTGCTCGGCGCACGCCGGGTGGCCCGGACGGCGCTCGCGGTCTCGCCCGCGATCGTGCACGGCATGCTGGCCGGGGTCGGGCTCACCATCGCCATCGCGCAGCTGCACGTCGTCCTCGGCGGCTCGCCGCAGAGCTCGGCGCTCGCCAACCTCCTCGCACTGCCGGGGCAGTTGGCCGGCCCGCACCCACCCGCGCTGCTGGCCGGCTCGGTGACCGTGGCGGTACTGCTGGGCTGGCCCCGGCTCGGCCGACTCACCGGCCGTGCAGGGGAGTTCGGCGCCCGCCTGGCCAAGATCCCCGGCCCGCTGGCCGCCGTGGCCGTCGCCACCACGCTCGCCCTCGTCCTGGATCTGCGGCTCGCCCACATCGAACTGCCCGCCTGGCAACCGCAGTCGCTCGTGCCCGCCCTGCCGCACGGTTCGCTCGCCGGGGTGCTCGCCGCCGTCCTCACCGTCACCGCCGTCGCAAGTGTGGAATCGCTGCTGTCCGCCGTGGCCGTCGACCGGATGTCCCAGCGCACCGGCGACCTCGACCGCGAGCTGCGCGGGCAGGGCCTCGCCAACGTGGTCAGCGGGCTGGTCGGCGGACTGCCGATCGCCGGCGGCGCCGTCCGCAGCACCGCCAACGTGCGGGCCGGCGGGCAGACCAGGTGGGCCTCGGTGCTGCACGGCGTCTGGGTGCTCGCCGCCGCACTGGCGCTGACCGGCGGGCTGCGCCGGATCCCGCTGGCCGCCCTGGCCGCCCTGGTGCTGGTGGTCGGGCTGCAGATGGTGAGCTTCGCGCACATCCGCAACGTGCACCGGCACCGCGAGTTCCCGGTCTACCTGATCACCCTGCTCGCCGTGGTGACCTTCGGCGTCCTCTGGGGCGTCGGCCTCGGTGCGGCGACCGCCGTGCTGCTCGCGCTGTACCGGCTGACCCGTGCCCATGTGGACGTCGAGACCGGCCCCGACGGCTCGGTCACCGTCCAGACCCACGGGCCGCTCACCTTCACCGCCGTCCCCCGGCTGAGCCGGGCGCTGGCCGGGATCCCCGCGGCCGCCGAGGTCACCGTGGTGCACGACGGCTCCTTCCTGGACCACGCCGCGTACGAGACGCTGCACGACTGGCGGACGGGGCGCCAGGCGGCGGGCGGTCGGGTCACGATGGTGACGCGGCGCCAGGGCGACGAGGTGCTCGACCCCGACGGCACCGTCCGGACGGGCAGTTCACCGGGCCCGCACCGCTGCCGGGCCTGGACACCCTGGGTCGGGCACCACTGCATCGAGCAGCAGGAGGACCCGCACGGCCGACTGCTGGACGGCGTCCGGGTGTTCCAGCAGCACACCGCCCCACTGATCAGGCCCGAACTCGCCCGGCTGGCCCGGGAGGGGCAGACGCCCTCCCAGCTCTTCCTGACCTGCGCGGACTCCCGGATGGTGACCAGCATGATCACCAACAGCGGTCCGGGCGACCTGTTCACCGTCCGGAACGTGGGCAACCTGGTGCCGGCCCCGTTCGAGCCCGGCGCGGCCGACGACTCGGTGGCCGCCGCGGTGCAGTACGCGGTCGAGGCGCTGGAGGTGCGCTCGATCACGGTCTGCGGCCACTCCGGCTGCGGTGCGATGAAGGCCCTGCTGGACGGCGTGCACGAACGCCCCGGGCCGCCCACCCCGCTGACCCGCTGGCTACGCAACGGCCGCGGCTCGCTGGACCGGCTCCGACGGGCCCCGGCCGAGTTCGCCGACCGGCCGGTGGTGGACCTCGCGGAGCAGCTCTGCCTCACCAACGTGGTGCAGCAGCTGGACCAGCTGATGGCGAATCCGGCGGTGGAGCGCCGGGTGGAGGAGGGCGCTCTGCGACTGGTCGGGATGTACTTCGACTTCGCCACCGCCCAGGCCTACGTCCTCGACCGCGCCGCCGGAACGTTCAGCCCGGTCGAGGCCCGACTGACACCGGATTCGGCCGAACGGGTGAGAATCGACGGCCTGGTTCCGGTCGACGGCAGCGACGAGGGCCCCCAGCTGGCCGCCTGAGAGCCGGGTCCGTGTCTCCGCCGGGCGGGCCGGGGCACGGGCCCACCGGCCGCCGCGCGGTCTGCCGCCCCGAGCGGAGGACCGCGCGGCCGGTCGTTCGACGATCTGTCATAGGTCTACACCAATTCCAAGGAGCCTCTTGTCAAGTGCCCTATTCGCCTGGTGAGCTTGTGCACTGGGACACACGGGACAATCCCCACGCACGGGATCGCCCCGGATCATGAACTCGATGAGGAGTGCGCGTTGAGCAACGAGAGCCTGGCCAACCTGCTCAGGGAAGAGCGGCGTTTCGCCCCGCCGGCAGAGCTCGCCGCAGCCGCCAACGTCACCGCGGCCGCCTACGCGCAGGCCTCTGAGGACCGCCTGGGCTTCTGGGCCGAGCAGGCCCGCCGCCTCAGCTGGGCCGTCCAGCCGACCGAGACGCTCGACTGGTCCAACCCGCCCTTCGCCAAGTGGTTCGCCGACGGCAAGCTCAACGTGGCCTACAACTGCGTCGACCGCCACGTCGAGAACGGGCTCGGCGACCGGGTCGCCATCCACTTCGAGGGCGAGCCCGGCGACAGCCGCTCGATCACCTACGCCCAGCTCAAGGACGAGGTCTCGCAGGCCGCCAACGCGCTGCTGGAGCTCGGCGTCCGCAAGGGCGACCGGGTCGCGGTCTACCTGCCGATGATCGCCGAGGCGGTCGTCGCGATGCTCGCCTGTGCCCGGATCGGCGCCACCCACTCGGTGGTCTTCGGCGGTTTCTCCGCCGACGCCGTCGCCTCCCGCATCCAGGACGCCCAGGCCAAGCTCGTCATCACCGCCGACGGCGGCTACCGCCGCGGCAAGCCCTCCGCGCTCAAGCCGGCCATCGACGAGGCGCTCACCAAGGTCGACGGCGTCGAGCACGTCCTGGTGATCCGCCGCACCGAGCAGGAGATCGCCTGGACCGAGGGCCGCGACGTCTGGTGGCACGAGATCACCGCGCGTCAGTCCACCGAGCACGCCCCCGAGGCGCACGACGCCGAGCACCCGCTGTTCATCCTCTACACCTCGGGCACCACCGGTAAGCCCAAGGGCATCCTGCACACCTCGGGCGGCTACCTCACCCAGGCCAGCTACACCCACCACGCGGTCTTCGACCTCAAGCCGGAGACCGACGTCTACTGGTGCACCGCCGACATCGGCTGGGTCACCGGCCACTCATACATCGTCTACGGCCCGCTCTCCAACGGCGCCACCCAGGTCATCTACGAGGGCACCCCGGACACCCCGCACCAGGGCCGGTTCTGGGAGATCGTCCAGAAGTACGGCGTGACGATCCTCTACACCGCGCCGACCGCGATCCGCACCTTCATGAAGTGGGGCGACGACATCCCCGCGAAGTTCGACCTGTCCTCGCTGCGGGTGCTGGGCAGCGTCGGCGAGCCGATCAACCCCGAGGCGTGGATCTGGTACCGCGAGCACATCGGCGGCGGCACCTGCCCGATCGTGGACACCTGGTGGCAGACCGAGACCGGCGCCATGATGATCAGCCCGCTGCCGGGCGTCACCGAGACCAAGCCGGGATCGGCCCAGCGCGCCCTGCCGGGCATCGCGGCCACCGTGGTGGACGACGACGCCAACGAGGTCCCGAACGGCTCCGGCGGCTACCTGGTGCTCACCGAGCCGTGGCCGTCCATGCTCCGCACCATCTGGGGCGACGACCAGCGCTACATCGACACCTACTGGTCGCGCTTCGAGGGCCGCTACTTCGCCGGTGACGGTGCCAAGAAGGACGAGGACGGCGACATCTGGCTGCTCGGCCGGGTCGACGACGTCATGCTGGTCTCGGGCCACAACATCTCCACCACCGAGGTCGAGTCGGCCCTGGTCGGCCACCCGTCGGTGGCCGAGTCCGCCGTCGTCGGCGCCGCCGACACGACCACCGGCCAGGCCATCGTCGCCTTCGTGATCCTGCGCGGCGGCGTCACCGAGAGCCCCGAGCTGGTCGAGGAGCTGCGGGCGCACGTCGGCCGCACGCTCGGCCCGATCGCCAAGCCGAAGCAGATCAAGGTGGTCGGCGAGCTGCCGAAGACCCGCTCCGGCAAGATCATGCGCCGCCTGCTGCGCGACATCGCCGAGGGCCGCGAGATCGGTGACACCACCACCCTCGCCGACAGCACGGTGATGAGCCAGATCCAGGCCCAGCTGCCGCCGAGCAGCAGCAACGGCTGAGTGTGGCCCTGACGGCTTGACACCCTGACGGCCGAGCGGCCGGACGGTTCAAGGACCGGACAGTCCGATGACCGGGCGGCGCCCCGGAGTACGAGGGCGCCGACGGTCGAGCGGGCCCGAGCAGTGACCGGGGCCCCGGGCGGTGATCACCGCCCGGGGCCCCGTCGTCGCGTCCGCGAAGGGGTCACGCCCCGGCGGCCGTCGCCGCCCTCGCGCCCGTCGCGCCCGTCGCCGCCGCACGCTGCGCGGCCAGGGTGCGCAGGGTCTCGTACGCGCTCTGGACGAAGCCCCGGCCGCGCGCGATCCGCACCCCCGAGCGTGCCCCGGTCAGCACCGCCAGCCCGACCTGGGCCCGTGGACTGGACCCGACGAAGGCGCTGAACCCCCGGGTCGACCCGGCGTGGAACACCAGTTCCTCGGCCCCCTCCCTCGCTGGCGCATCCGCCAGGCCGGCCACGTCACTATCGCTGTCGTCACCGTCACCGTCACCGACGACCTGACCGGCCGACAGGCGCTGCGTCCAGCCCAGGCAGAGCCGGGTGCCGCCGCGGCGCCGCCCCACCCGCGGCCGGCGGACCTCACCGAGCGCCGTTCGCAGCGCCGCCGCGTCGGCCCGCTCGGGCAGTGGCACGGCGTCCAGCGACAGGTGCGCGTCTTGGTCACGGATCCGAGCTCGAACCGGGTGTCCGCCCGGACGGGGTGGAGTCCGGAGTGGTCGGAGTGCCCGCGGCAGGCGACCGTCCGCTCATCACCGCGGATCACCACGACGGCGACGCCGCCGTCCGGGCCGGCGGTGCGGAACAGCGGGCGGAGCAGCCGGTCGAGGTCGGACGGGACGCCGGGGAGTCGGGAACATCAGAGGCATCAGGGACCTCGGGGACGACCGGGGACGCCTCCCGGAGAAGCCCTCGGGGGAACGTCCGAACGCGGCTCAGCGCCGTTCGGATCGTTCGGGCCGGCGGGCTCACCGGGTAAGAGGGGCGGTTGGGGCATGGTGGTGCCGCCACCGGGCATGGTCGTGCCTCCAGCAGTACAGCCGGAACAGCGGACAGGGAGGGGTTCGCACCGGCCCGGACCGGGCGGGCGCCTGTCACCGACCTCAGGGAGCCGTTCACCCGACTGCACTCGGCCTGAGCCGTTCGGGTGCCGGTCCACTGCTCCCCGGGAGTGCAGAATCGGCCCACAGGGCTTAAGTCCTTTATGAGGACAATCCGGACGTCACCCGAACATCCCGCTAGACTGTTAAGGACGCATCAAGATCCTTGAGCAGGATTCGCGGGCGTCACAGGGCGCGCCGGGAAGTCTGGTCGGCAACTGCACCACCCGTGCAACCGTTGCCGCTCCCAGCCCAGGAGGTCCCCGTGACCGACCAGCCGCCCGTCCACGAGCCGACGACCCGCCGCCGGCAGTTCCTCGGCCGGCTGTCACTGCCCGAGCGCACCTTCATCACCGACGCCCTGCGCACCGAGACGGTCGGCGGCATGCTGCTGCTGACCGCCGCCGTGGTCGCGCTGATCTGGGCGAACGTCTGGCCGCACGCGTACGAGAGCATGCTCGACTACAAGATCGGCCCGTCCGCCCCGCTCCACCTCGACCTCACCCTGGCCAACTGGGCCAAGGACGGCCTGCTGACGATCTTCTTCTTCGTGGCCGGCATCGAGCTCAAGCGCGAGTTCGTCGCGGGCGAGCTGCGCAGCCCGGCCGCGGCCGCGCTCCCGGTGATCGCGGCGGTCTGCGGCGTCGCCCTGCCCGCGATCCTGTTCGCCCTGATCAACTCCGGCAGCGGCGGCCACCCCGGCGGCTGGGCCATCCCGACCGCCACCGACATCGCCTTCGCCCTCGGCGTGCTGGCCGTGGTCGGCAGCCACCTGCCCTCGGCGCTGCGTGCCTTCCTGCTCACCCTGGCCGTGGTCGACGACCTGATCGCGATCCTGATCATCGCGATCTTCTACAGCTCCGGGATCAAGTTCTGGGCGCTCGGCCTGGCCTTCGCCGGCCTGGTGCTGTTCTGGTTCCTGCACCGGCGCGGGGTGAAGGGCTGGTACCTGTTCGTGCCGCTGGCCCTCGTGGTCTGGGCGCTGATGCACGAGAGCGGCATCCACGCCACGGTGGCGGGCGTCGCGATGGGCCTGATGCTGCGCTGCCACCGGGAGGGCGACGAGAAGCACTCCCCCGGCGAGCACATCGAGCACCTGGTCCGCCCGCTCTCCGCCGGGCTGGCCGTCCCGCTGTTCGCGCTGTTCGCGGCCGGGGTGACGATCTCCGGCCCGGCGCTGCGCGAGGTGTTCACCCAGGCCACCCCGCTCGGCATCGTGATCGGGCTGCTGGTCGGCAAGACGGTGGGCATATTCGGCGGCACCTGGCTGGCCGCCCGGTTCACCCGGGCCGAGCTGAACCCCCAGCTCAAGTGGGCCGACCTGTTCGCCGTCGCGGTGCTCGCCGGGATCGGCTTCACCGTCTCGCTGCTGATCAGCGAACTGGCGTTCCCGCACGACCTGGCACTCGCCGACCGCTCCAAGACGGCCGTCCTGGTCGGTTCGCTGCTCTGCGCGGTGGTCGCCACCGTGCTGCTGAAGCTGCGCAACCGGCACTACCGCGCGCTGTGCGAGGAGGAGGACCGGGACGAGGACGGCGACGGCGTCCCGGACGTCTACCAGCAGGACGACCCGGCCTGGCGGGCCCGGAACGCCGACGCGGCGGCGGTCGCCGAGGCTGCCCGGCGGCTGCCCGGTGAGGGGCCCTCGGCCGACCGCTGAGCCCCCTGGGAGGCCGTCACAGGCCTCCCACAGGGCGTCCCTCAGGGGTCCCCAGCGGTTCCCCCGGGCCTCCCAACGACCTTCCGAAGCCGGGACACGTCCCTCCGGCGGGGCCCCGGAGTGGTGTCCGACTGACCGGTAGGGGCATGATTCTGAGCTGTCGACACACCAGTGACGCCTCCGGAACCCCCACCGGCCCCGGAGACCGCACCCCGCGACGGCGTCACGCCGCAGCAGCCGCAGAGGAGAACCGCTGATGCCCGCAGGAGCCGCAGACCCGTCCAGCAACGGCCGGGCGCCCTACGAGGGCGAGCGTTCGGTGGGGCAGCTGTTCGCGGCGGCCACCGCCGATCTGAGCGCACTCGTGCACGACGAGATCGCGCTCGCCAAGTCCGAGATCAAGGCGGACGTCAAGCGCGGTGTCTCCGGCGGTGTCTCGGTCGGTATCGCCCTCGTGGTGATCCTGTTCTCCGTGCCGATGTTGAGCGCCGCGTTCGCCTTCGGCATCCACGCGCTGGGCCTGTCGCTCGGCTGGTCCTTCCTCATCGTGGCGGCCGCCTACTGGGTGCTCGCCGGGGTGCTCTTCCTGTTGGCGAGGCGCTTCTTCAAGAAGATCCACAAGCCGGAGCGCACCATCGAGGGCGTCCAGAAGACCGCCGAGGTGCTGAAGAACGCCCGGCCGCGTCCGGCCACCCAGGAGGAGATCGACCGGGGCCTGGGCCGCATCCCGTAACCGGACCCGCGACCGACGTGCCCGGACCCGCCGACGGCGAGTGCCGGGCACATGTCCGTCGCACGGATGTGACACGCTCTCGGTATGCCGCTCGACCACAAGCCCGCTACCGCGCAGCCGTCCGCCGCTTCCGGCCCAGACTCCGGCCCGGACTCCGGCCCGGAGTCCACCGCGGGTGCCCCCGTCCCCGGACGGTCCGACGACGGTGCCGACGGTGCCGACGGCGCCGTCGGCGAGGCCTGGAGCATCCGGCAGTCCGGCCCCTGGACGCACCGCGACCTGGCGGCCAACGGCGCCCGCTTCCACATCACCGAGCTGGGCTCCGGCCCGCTGGTGCTGCTGGTGCACGGCTGGCCCGAGTACTGGTGGGCCTGGCGCCACCAGCTGACCGCGCTCGCCGCGGCCGGCTACCGCGCGGTGGCGCTCGACCTGCGGGGCATCGGCGGCAGCGACCGCACCCCGCGCGGCTACGACCCGGGCAACCTGGCCCTGGACATCACCGGCGTGATCCGCTCGCTCGGCGAGCGCCGGGCGCACCTGGTCGGGCACGCCTCCGGCGGCACCCTGGCCTGGGTGGCGGCGGTGATGCGCCCGTCGGTGATCCAGAGCCTCACCGTGGTCTCCGCGGCGCACCCCCGGGACCTCCGCCGGGCCCTGCTGACGGACCGCAAGCAGATGGCCGCCTTCGACCACGTGCTGGGCTTCCAGCGGCCGTGGATACCGGAACGCCGGCTGGTCGCGGACGACGCCGCGCTGGTGGGCCGCTACCTGGACGAGTGGACCGGACCGAACAAGCTGGACGAGACCGCCGTGCACGCGTACCGGCAGGCGATCCGGATCCCCAGCACCGCGCACTGCTCGATCGAGCCGTTCCGCTGGCTGCTGCGCTCGATGGCGCGCCCGGACGGCATCCAGTTCGCCCGGCGGATGAAGAAGCCGATCACCGCGCCGACCCTGCAGGTCCAGGGCGCCTCGGACCCGGTGCTGCTGTCGCACACCGCGCTGGGCGGCGGCGAGTACGTGGCGGCGCCGTACCGCTGGCGGCTGCTGCCGGGGGTCGGGCACTTCCCGCACGAGGAGGCGCCAGAGGAGTTCACCGCGGAGCTGCTGGACTGGGTCGGTCGCCACAAGGAGTGACGGCCGGCGGGCCGCCCGGGGCCGGTCGAAGGTCCCAACTCCCTTGATGTTGCGCTCATATGACATGTGCATGGGCGAGTTTCGGCGAACCCGGACGGTTACTCCCACCGGCCCAGGGGCATCCATTCCGGTATGACCTGGATGCCCGATAGCGGCGACGCCCCGCGCGGCCGACGCCACAACAGCCCCCAGCGCTCCGCCCACCGCCCGGACTGGTCGGAGGACCTCGGCTTCGACGGCCTCGACCGCCGCCAGCGCGGGGCGCAGCGGCAGATGGGTATCCCGCGCATCCTCGGCCGGCGCGCCCGGTGGGTGGGCGCACGACTGCGGCGCGAGACCTGAGGCCTCGCGCCGCGTCAGCAGGCCGGTCGACGGCCGGTCAGTTCACGATCTGCGGTGACAGCGCCGTGAACCAGAGCAGGACGAAGGTCGCCACCGACATGATCGGCACCAGCACCTTGGTCTCGACGTTGTTGCCGCTGCGCTTGATCAGCACGATCTCGTAGCGCTCCTTGTGCGGCCACAGCAGCGGCGCGCCCTTCTTGGTCAGGCAGTCGCCGAGCAGGTGCGCCAGCGTGCCCAGCCCGACCGCGTACGGCAGCCAGCCGGGCGAGTTGGGCATCCAGGTGTTCATCCCGAAGGTGCCGAGCGAAGCCAGGCCGATGACGGTGATCCACGCCTCCGGGCCGTTGCTCGGCGGACAGAGCCGCAGCGCCCGGATCGCCAGTGCCAGCAGGAAGAACGTCACCGTGAGGGTGAAGTAGCGGCCCAGGAAGGTGACGCCGGCCCAGGTGCCGCCGCCCATCAGCGCGACGAACAGCAGCGAGTGGGTGGCGTGCCGGTGCCCGCCCGAGGCCCAGGCCACGAAGCGGCAGAGCGCCTTGGAGAGCGGGCCGAGGAAGTTGGCGATCGAACCGTCGTGGTGGTCGAGGTCCGGCAGCAGCGCCGCGCCCGCGCACAGCACCGTGCCCATCAGTATGTCCGCCGGCTGCAGCGTGGTGTGCAGCAGCAGCGGAGGCAGGAACGGGGCGGAGGCCGCGTACAGCATCGCCCCGCTCACCGCGTGCGAATGACCCATCATCGGACTGCCACGACCTCCCGTAGGCTCACTCCGGGACGGCACCCCGGTTGAGCCGAACGGGTGAGCGCGGCCGAGGCTATCAGGGCGGGCTGACGATACGACGGATCACGTGCCGGCGGGCCCCCGTGGCGTCAGAGCGCGCAGCCCTGGGTGTCCACCCTGGCGGTCGCGGCGCTGCCCGCCGTCACGTCATCGCGCACCTCGGCCGAGGTGAGCACGTACCCGGTGTCGGCGCTGTCCAGGGACTTGGCGAACACCACGCCGTACACCTGGCCGTCGGGGGTGAGCAGCGGGCCGCCGCTGTTGCCCTGGCGGACCAGCGAGCGCACCGAGTAGACGTCGCGCACCACCTGGCCGCGATGGTAGATGTCCGGGCCGTTGGCCTGGATCCGGCCGCGGATGCGGGCGGGCTGGACGTTGAAGGCGCCGTTCTCGGGGAAGCCGGCGACGATCGCGCTGTCGTTGGTCTTCGCCTCGCCCGCGAAGGTCAACGCGGGCGCGGTCAGCTTGGGCACGTCCAGGACGGCGATGTCGCGCTGCCAGTCGTAGCGGACCACCGTGGCGTCGTACAGCTGGCCGACCCCGCCGATCTGCACGGTCGGCTCGTCGACGCCGCCGACCACGTGGGCGTTGGTCATCACCCGGTGCGGGGCGAAGACGAAGCCGCTGCCCTCCAGGGTCTTGCCGCAGGAGGTCGCGGTGCCGACCACCTTGACCAGGCTCTGCCGCGCCTTGGTCACCGCCGGGCTGTTGGCCAGTGCCGGGTCGGGGCTGTCGACCTGGGTGATCGGCTCGTGCTCGAAGGGGTTGAAGACCTGCGGGAAGCCGTTGCGGGCCAGCACCTTGGAGAAGTCGGAGAACCAGTTCGGCGCGTCGCCGGGCAGCGCGTTCTGGACGCCGCCGAGGATCGCCGAGGAACGGACCTGCTTGGAGACCGTCGGCAGCGACGTCCCGGCCAGCGCGGAGCCGATCAGCCAGGCCACCAGCAGCATCGAGATCACGTTGACCACCGCGCCGCCGGACGCGTCCAGCACCCGGGCCGGGCGGCGGTCGATGTGCCCGCGCAGCTTCCAGCCGTAGTGCGCGGTGACCGCCTGGCCGACCGCGGCACAGACGATCACCACCACGACCGCCACCACCGAGGCCGTGGTGCCGGGGCTGAGGTGGTCGAGCAGCAGAGGCAGCAGCTGGACGGCCAGCAGGCCGCCGCCGAGGAAGCCGACGAGCGACAGGACGCCCACCACGAAGCCCTGCCGGTAGCCCGAAATGGCGAATCCGACGGCGGCGAGGACCAGCAGCACATCCAGGACGTTCACTCCGACACCCTCCCACGCTTCGCGACCGTGCCGCGCCGACGGCCCGTCACGAGCCGTCGGGGTCGCCACCCGGCAGGGCCCGGGAGTGTTCGAGGTCGCCCTGGACGAGCGCCAGCGCGTCGTCCGAGAGGTCGACGACCCGGGACGGGTCCCAGGGCAGCTCCAGTCCGCTGTGGTGCAGCACCCGGTCGATCACCCCGGCGGTGAACCCCCAGACCAGCCGCCCGGCGACCGCGAAGGCCGGCCCGACGTGCCCGGACGGGTGCCGCAGCCGGACCCGGTTCGCCGGGTCCGCCAGGTCGGCGATCGTCACCCGGAACACCGCGCCGGTCTCGCCCTGGTCCACCGGGCGCACCGGCGACTCCTCGCGCCACCAGCCCAGCACCGGGGTCACCACGAAGCTGCTCACCGGGATGTACAGCCGGGGCAGCTCGGCGAAGACCTGCACCCCCGCCGGGTCCAGGCCGGTCTCCTCCCAGGCCTCGCGCAGCGCCGCCGCGACCGGGCCGGGGCCGTCCGGGTCACCGTCCTCCGGGTCCAGCGCGCCGCCCGGGAAGGACGGCTGGCCGGCGTGCGACCGCAGCGAGCGGGCCCGCTCGATCAGCAGCAGGTCCGGTCCGTCCGGCCCCTCGCCGAACAGCATCAGCACGGCCGCCGCCCGGCCGCCCTCGCGCGGCGGCAGGAAACGGCTCAGCTGCTCCGGCAGCACCCGCTCGGCCGCGTCCCGGACCGGCTCCAGCCAGTCCGGCAGGCCGTTCCGCTCGATGGCAGTGGTGGTCACGCCTCCACCCCCAGGTCCGCGACCCGGCCCTGGTGGGCGTCGGCGTCCGCGCGGGCGGCCGCCTCGCCGGGGAAGTCCGACGGCGGCTTCAGCCGCTGACCGGGCTGGCCTCCCATCTCGTACTTGAGCAGCTTGCGGGCCTTCTCCTGGTCCAGCTCGCCCTCCCCGTACGAGGGGCAGAGCGGCGCGATGGGGCAGGCCCCGCAGGCGGGCCTCTGGGAGTGGCAGATCCGGCGGCCGTGGAAGACCACCCGGTGCGAGAGCATCGTCCACTCCGACTTCGGGAAGATCTCGGCGACGGCCAGCTCGACCTTCACCGGGTCCTCCTCGGTCGTCCAGCCGAACCGCCGGGCCAGCCGTCCGAAGTGGGTGTCCACGGTGATCCCGGGGACGCCGAAGGCGTTGCCGAGCACGACGTTGGCGGTCTTGCGGCCGACCCCGGGCAGCGTCACCAGATCGGCCAGCCGGCCCGGGACCTCGCCGCCGAACTCGTCGCGCAGCGCGGTCGACAGGCCGATCAGCGACTTCGCCTTGTTCCGGAAGAAGCCGGTCGGCCGGATGATCCCCTCCAGCTCCTCCGGGTTCGCCGCCGCCATGTCCTCCGGCGTCGGGTACTTGGCGAACAGCGCCGGGGTGGTCTGGTTCACCCGCAGGTCCGTCGTCTGCGCCGACAGCACGGTGGCCACCAGCAGTTGGAACGGGTTCTCGAAGTCCAGCTCCGGGTGCGCGTACGGGTACAGCTCCGCCAGCTCACGGTTGATCCGCCGGGCCCGCCGCACCATCGCCAGGTGCGACTCCGGCTTCCTCGGCTTCACGGCCGGCTTCACGGCCGCCTTCTTCACCGCCTGCTTCACGGCCGCCTGCTTCACGGCCGTCTTCTTCACGGCCTGCTTCTGCGCCGCCGGCTTCTTCCCGACCGGCTTCTCCGCGGCCTGCTTCGGCGCCGTCGCCTTCCGGACCTTGCTCTCTGCCATGCACGAAGGCTACGCCGAGCGGCGGACCGCTCGGGGCCGATCAAGGAGGGAAAAACGGCCTGCCGGGGCGGCTGTTGGGCAAAGGGGGCGGTCCGGGTGGGGGGCGCTCACCGCGGGGGGCGGCCGATGGTGCCCTCGAGGGTGTTGAGGAGGCCGGCCAGGGCGTCGGCGAGGTGGGCCTGTTCGTCGGGGGTGAGGCCGGCGAGCAGGGCGCGGTCGTAGGCGACGAGTTCCTGGATCAGGCCGTCGACCAGTTCGCGGCCCGCGTCGGTGAGGGAGAGGTGGGCGACCCGGCGGTCGCGGTCGTCGGGGCGGCGGCTCACCAGGCCGCGGTCCTCCAACAGGCGCAGGCGCTTGGTGACGGCGGCGCCGGAGGCGAAGCTCTCGCGGGCCAGCTGGGTGGGCGTCAGCTCGCGGTCGACCCGGCGCAGGGCGCCGAGGATGTCGAACTCGGCGCGGGTGAGGCCGGTCCGGGTGAGCGGGTCGGGGGTCTGCTGGAGCAGTGCGGCGCAGCGGTTGATCCGGCCGAGGACGGCGATCGGGCCGGTGTCCAGGCCCGGGTAGGCGCGCTCCCACTGGCGCAGCACACCTGCGACGACGTCCTCCACGTGCGCTGCTCCCGTTCCGCGACCGACTGGCCGTCCGATCGTCCGACCGTCCCTCGACGGGCCGACCATCCGTCGACTGGCCGACATCCTAGACGGCGCGCGCTCCGGTGCCCCGCCGTTCCAGCAGGGCCGCCAGCAGGTGGTGGGCGTGGCATTCGGTGTCGGCGGTGCGCTGGTGCGGGAGGGCGGGGCGGCGCCACTCGCCGGTGGCGGCGTCGGCGGCCTCGCGCAGTTCCAGCAGGGCGGTGGCCAGGCCGGTCCGGGCCGCGGCGGTCTCGGGGCCGGCGGCGGCGACGGTCGCGACGGCGGCCCCGGCCCGTCGGGTGGCGGTCTCGACCCCGGCCAGGGCGCGGGACAGCCGGGTGGCGGTGCGCCGGTTGGTGACCAGCAGGCAGGCGGCGAGGCCGGTCAGCGCGCCCACGCAGGTGTCCAGCCAGCGATCGGCGACCAGCGCCCGGGCGGGCTGCAGGCCGGCGAACTCGGTCATCAGCAGTGCCATCGGGGTGACGAAGACGGTGGCCAGCCAGTAGCTGCGGGCGATCGTCGCCTCCGCGCCGAACTGGCAGAGCAGTCCCAGCGCGATCAGCGTCACCGGGCCCGAGTGCGCGACGGGCAGGACGGCGGTGAACGCGGCGAGGCCGAGCAGGTTGCCCAGCACCCGCTGAAGCGCGCGCTGCCAGGACAGCGTGCTGTTGGCCTGGAACACCGAGGCCGCGGTGACCACCGCCCAGTACGGCCGGCCGACGCCGAGCGCCAGCGAGAGCCACCCGGCCGCCGCGCAGCCCACCGCCACCCGCAGGCCGATCGGCAGCAGCGCCGAGCCGGGTCGCAGCGCCCGGTGCAGCGGCGGGCGGGGGCCGGGCCGGTGGGCGCGCAGTTCGGCGGCCTCCGCCTCGGTGAGGTCCAGCAGCGGCAGCGGGCGGCCCCGGCGCAGGTCGCGGGCCCAGGCCGAGTAGCGCTCGGCGGCGGCCGGGTCGGCGGGCGCGGCCAGGGCCGACTCCGCGTGGACGAGCAGCCGCTCGGGCGCGTCGCCGAGGGCCCGCCACCGGGCCGGGGAGGACTGCCCGAGGCTCTGCCGGGCCGCGTCGACCGCGCCGACCAGGGCCGTCCGGGCGGCCGCGTCCGACGTGCCGGGCCCGGTGCGCGCCAGCCGGACGGCGGCCTCCAGCGCGCGGGCGGTGGCGATCCGCTCGGGCCCGTACGGGCGCACCAGCGCGGGGGCCATGCCGACCAGCCAGGCGAGTGCGGCGCCGAGCGCGGCGAGCGCCAGGTGCGGCGGCAGGTCGGCCGGGCGCTGGGGGACGAAGGCGCAGCCGGCGGTGGTGAAGGTGATGATCAGGCTGCCGGGCGGGCCGATCCGGGCGGCGTCGCAGCACAGCTTGTGCAGTGCGGCGAGCACGGCGGCCACCGCGACCAGCGTGGCGGCGTCGCGGGTCAGCGCGGCGGCGGTGAGGGCTGCGGCGGTGCTGAGCACGGTGCCGAGCAGGACGCCGGCCAGGGTGCGGGCCCGGGCGCGGTAGGGCAGCCCGTGTCCGTACAGCGCGCCGAGTCCGCCGGCCGAGGTGTAGAGGGCGAGGTCGAGCCGGCCGAGGGCGAACAGGGTGAGGTTGAGGGTGCCGAGGGTGACCACGGCGCTGAGTGCGGGCTTGTGCCAGATGTCGCCGGGCGGGCCGACCCGGAGTGCCTGCCGGAACTGGGCGGTTGGGGCCATACGAAAAGATTAGCAGGTAATTTACCCGTAAAGCATGTGCGCGCAAGACGGGCCCGTAGGGGCTCGCCGGGGTCCTCGAAACTCGTCGGAGGAAATCCCCGCCGGAGCGATGAGTTCTGCGGCGAACCCCGGTCTACCCCCATGACCGACTCGTCCGACCGAAGGAACACCCATGAGCACCGTGGTCTCCACCGACGGCACCACCATCGCCTGCACCGTCACCGGCTCCGGCCCGGCCGTCGTCCTGGTGGACGGGGCGATCGGCCACCGCGGCTTCGACCCGGGCGTCGCGGTCGCCGAGCAGCTCTCGGCCCACCACACCGTGTGGGCCTACGACCGGCGCGGCCGCGGCGGCAGCGGGGACACCTCGCCGTTCGCCGTGGAGCGCGAGATCGAGGACCTGGCGGCCGTGATCGCGGCGACCGGCGGCTCGGCCGCGGTCTTCGGCACTTCCTCGGGCGCCGCACTCGCCCTGCGGGCCGCCGCGGCGGGCGTCGGGATGAGCCGACTCGCCGTCTACGAGCCGCCGTTCAGCACGGAGGAGGAGCGGAGCGAGCAATTCGTCGGGTACGTCGCCGAGTTGGAGGCGGCGATCGCCGAGGGGCGGCGCGGGGACGCCGTCGCGGCCTTCATGGCCTTCGTCGGGATGCCCGGCGAGATGGTGGAGGGGATGCGTCACGCCCCGGTGTGGCCGGTGTTCGAGGCGGTCGCGCCGACCCTGGCGTACGACGCGGCGGCGCTCGGCGGGCGGACCGGTGGGACGGTGCCGACCGGACTGCTGGCCACGATCGCCGTGCCCACCCTGGTCCTGGACGGCGGCGCCAGCCCGGAGCTGCTGAGGGCTCCCGCCCGCGCGGTGGCCGGGGCGGTGCCGGGCGCCGCGTACCGGACGCTGGCCGACCAGACCCACGAGGTGGCGGCCGAGGTCCTGGTGCCGGAGCTGCTGACGTTCTTCGCCTGAGGCGGAGAGCCGGGGAACCGGGGAAACGGGGAACCGGGGAACCGGGGAACCGGGGAACCGGGGAACCGGGGAACCGGGGAACCGTACGCCCCCGTTCACCGGCGCGCTCTAGTCTTCCGACCGTCTGACGATCGGAGAAAGAGGACGCATGGACGGGGACTTCACGGACTTCGCGGACATTCCCACCACCACCCTGGCGGACGTCCTGGGCCGCGCCCAGGTGATGGACATCGGTCTGCGTCCGCTGTGGACGGGCATGCCCCGGGTGGCCGGACCGGCCTACACCGTGCGGTGCCCGCCCGGCGACAACCTGATGCTGCACTCCGCGATCTACCGGGCCGAGCCCGGCTCGGTGATCGTGGTGGAGTCCGGTGACCTGGACTACGCGCTGGCCGGCGGCAACGTCTGCGCCGTGGCCCAGCGCCGGGGCGTCGCCGCCTTCGTGGCCGACGGCCTGATCCGGGACCTCGGCGAGGTGCGGGAGCTGGGCTTCCCGGTGGTCGCCCGGGGCGTCATCCCGATCCCCGGGGCGAAGCAGCGGCTGGGCAGCCACGGTGCCCCCGTGCGCTGCGGCGGCGTGCTGGTGGCGCCCGGCGACATCGTGGTGGCCGACGAGGAGGGCGTCGTGGTGGTGCCCGCCGCCGAGCGGGCCGGCACCCTGGCGGCGGCCCGGGCGAAGCTGGCCAAGGAGGCCGCCGAGACCCTGGACGACTGGGAGGCCGCCCACCGCGCCCGGATCGACCAGAGCCTCGCCGAGCTGGGCTTCACCGGCTGAGAACGACCGGTACGGCGTGGGGACGACCGGCGCGACGGCGGAACGGCCGGTAGGGAATCGGAACGGCCGGTAGGGAATCGGAACGACCGGGGTGCGGCCCGAGGGCGATCAGTACAGCCCGTTCAGTTCCCCGAAGCCGAGCGCCCCGTCGAGCTCCGTCAGCGTCCCGGCGCCGAGCAGTTCGACGGCGGCCCGGTGGGCAACGGTGTAGGCGGCCTGGGCCAGACCGGTGCCGACGCTGACTCGCCGCACCCCCGTGGCGGCGAGTTCGGCGACGGTCGGCCCGCCCGCCCCGGCCATGGCGTTCACCGGCAGCGGGGAGCGCCGGCACAGCTCGGTGAGGGCGTCGAGGTCCAGCAGCCCGGGGACGAACAGGCCGTCGGCGCCCGCCTCGGCGTAGGCCTCGGCCCGGGCCAGTACGTCGTCGAGCCCGCCCAGGCCGAACAGGAAGACGTCGGTACGGGCGTTGACCAGCAGTTCGGGGAGCCCGGCCGCCGCGGCCGCCGTCCGGGCCGCGCGCAGCCGTCCGGCCTGCTCGGCGACCGGGAACAGCGGCCCGCCGACGGCCGTGGAGTCCTCCAGGTTGACCCCGGCCACGCCGGCGCCGACCAGCTCGGTGACGGTCGCGGCCACGTCGGCGGGCAGCGGCCCGTACCCGCCCTCGGCGTCGATGGTGACCGGCAGGTCCACCGCGGCGACGACCCGGCGGGCCGCCGCGACCGCCGCCGCCCGGTCCATCCGCTGGCCGTCGCCGTGCCCGAGCGACCAGGAGACACCGCCGCTGGTGGTGGCGATCGCCCGGGCGCCGGCCGAGGCGATCACCGCGGCGCTGCCCGCGTCCCAGGCGTTGGGCAGGACGAGCACGCCCTCCGCGAGGAGTTCGCGCAGCCGCAGTGCCCGTTCGCGGGCCTCGGGGGTGGTGGACATGACGGGTCACCGGCTTTCGTACGGATCGGTGGGGACTCAGGCATCCTGCGCCCAGTCGCGCGTCGGCCACCAGTGTTTAAGCTGGGGCCGAATCTTCTGAAGGAGGGTTGCAGGTGCGGACGGAACTCCACTTCTCTGCCCAGGACTTGGCGCTGACCCGGTTCGCCGTCAGCCCGATGCAGGAGGTGGTGACCAGCCTGCGCGCCCTCGCCCACTCCCCCGCCCCGGCACTGCACCGCCGCTGGGCCGGCCAGGTCCGCGAACGGCTGGCCGCCGCCGGACTGGACCGGGGCCGGCTGGCCGCGATGGTCCCGCCCGACGGCCACCTGCCCGACTTCCTCAACCCCGCCCCGGCCGGCTTCTCCCCCACCCTCGCCGAGGAACTGGCCGCGATCACCGCGACCGGCGAAGGGCAGGTCCGGGCCGACCTCGACATCGTGGCCGCCGAGGCCGGCGGCCGGCTCCCGGCCGTACTGGCGCCGCTGCACCGCGACCCGGCCGGCCAGCTGCCCCGGCTGGCCGCCGAGATCGAGGCCTACTGGGAGCTGGCGCTCGCCCCGTACTGGGCCCGGATCCGGGCGCTGCTGGCCGCGGACGTCTTCCACCGCTCCCGGCAGGCCGCCGAGCACGGCACCGCGCGGATGCTGGACGAACTGCACGAGACGGTCCGCTGGGACGGCACCGCGCTGCGGCTGGAGCGCCGGCACTGCGCCGTGGCCCGGCTGACCGCCGGCGCCGGGCTGCTGCTCCTGCCCTCGGTCTTCGCCTGGCCACGGGTGCTCACCTGGGTGCTGCCGCCGGACCCGCCGCAGCTGATCTACCCGGCGCGCGGCACGGCCGCGCTCTGGGAGGAGCGCCCGGGCTCGGCGGCGCGCACCGACGCGCTGGCCGCCGTCCTCGGCCGGTCCCGGGCCCGGCTGCTGGCCGAGCTGGACTCCCCGGCCTCGACCAGCGAACTGGCCGACCGGACCGGACTGTCCCCGGCGGCCGTCTCCCAGCACCTCACCGCCCTGCGCGCCGCGGGCCTGACCAGCGCCCACCGGGCCGGGCACGCCGTCCTCTCCGCCCGCACCGCGGTGGGCGACTCCCTGTTCGATCCGGACGGCCGGTAGCACGACCGGGCGACGGCCGCCGGGCACCCCGCCCCGTGACCCGCCGGTACGAATGGCCCCGCACCGCACACCCCGATACACCCCCTCCTCATATGATCGGAGCGACATGCGCCATGCTTGGTGATGCAGAACACTGAACGGAACTTGCGCCGGACGGCCCACCCGCCGGACGGCCGAGAAGGAGGAAGCACGTGGACGACGTTCTGCGGCGCGCCGCACTCTTCGCGGCACTCGACGACGAACAGGCCGGCGAGCTGCGCGCTTCCATGACCGAGGTCACCCTCGCCCGTGGTGAGTCGCTGTTCCACGAGGGCGACCCGGGCGACCGGCTGTACGTCGTCGCCGAGGGCAAGGTCAAGCTGCACCGCGCCTCGCCGGACGGCCGCGAGAACATGCTCGCCGTGCTCGGCCCCAGCGAGATGATCGGCGAACTGTCGCTGTTCGACCCGGGCCCGCGCACCGCCACCGCCAGCGCGCTGACCGAGGTCAAGCTGCTCGGCCTCGGCCACGGCGACCTGCAGCCCTGGCTGCACGCCCGCCCCGAGGTGTCCATCGCGCTGCTCCGGGCCATCGCCCGCCGACTGCGCCGGACCAACGACGTGATGTCCGACCTGGTCTTCTCCGACGTGCCCGGCCGCGTCGCCAAGGCCCTGCTGGACCTCTCCCGCCGCTTCGGCGTGCAGTCCGAGGAGGGCATCCACGTCGCCCACGACCTCACCCAGGAGGAGCTGGCCCAGCTGGTCGGCGCCTCCCGCGAGACGGTCAACAAGGCGCTCGCCGACTTCGCCGGCCGCGGCTGGCTGAAGCTGGAGGCGCGCGCGGTGGTCCTGCTGGACGTCGAGCGACTGTCCCGCCGCTCGCGCTGACACCGTACGAACGCCGGAGGGCCCGTCGCGATCACTGCGACGGGCCCTCCGGCGTGCGCGGGCACGGCCGAGGGGGTCAGTCCTGGTCCGGGATCAGCCCGTGCTCCGCCAGGTACTCCAGCTGGGCCCGCACCGACAGCTCGGCGGCCGGCCAGAGCGCCCGGTCCACGTCGGCGTAGACCCGGGCGACCACATCGGCGGCCGTCCGGCAGCCCGCCTCCACCGCGGTCTCCACCTGGGCGAGCCGGTTCGCCCGGTGGGCCAGGTAGTAGTCGACGGCGCCGAGCGCGTCCGCGAGCACCGGGCCGTGACCGGGCAGCACCGTCCGCACGCCGTGCGCGGAGGCCATCGTGTGCAGGTGACGCAGCGAGTCCAGGTAGTCCCCGAGCCGGCCGTCCGGATGGGCGACCATCGTGGTGCCGCGGCCGAGCACGGTGTCCCCGGTGAGGACCGCGCCGTCGTCCGGCAAGTGGAAGGTCAGCGAGTCCGAGGTGTGGCCCGGGGTGGCGACCACCCGCAGGTCGAGGCCGCCGACATCCAGGCGCTGACCGCCCACCAGGCCCTCGGAGCCCAACCGGTGCGCCGGATCCAGGGCCCGCACCTCGCTGCCGGTCAGCTCGGCGAAGCGGACCGCGCCCTCCGAGTGGTCGGCGTGGCCGTGGGTCAGCAGGGTGAGCACGACCCGCTTGCCGCGCTCCTCGGCGAGGTCGACCACCCGGCGCAGATGGCCCTCGTGCAGCGGTCCCGGGTCGATCACCACCGCGAGGTCCGAGCCGGGCTCGGAGAGCAGCCAGGTGTTGGTGCCGTCCAGCGTCATCGGCGACGGGTTCGGCGCCAGCACGCACAGCGCCCGGGCAGTGGCCTCGCCGCCGACCTCGGCGGCGGGGTCACCCGGCAGGAGCCCGCTCATGCGCCCACCTCGCTGCGCTCGGCAAGCGCCTCGCGCAACGCCCACCCCTCGACGGTTCGCTCGCTCCGCTCGTTCACAAGCCCACCTCGCCACGCTCGGCAGGCGCCTCGCGCAACGCCCACCCCTCGACGGTTCGTCCGCTCACCGGCCGCCCTCGCCGTCACGGTGCAGGGCCCGCAGTGGCAGGGCCCGGACGAGGGCGCGCTGGGCGACCTCGACGAACGGGACCGGACCGTCGCAGGCGGGAGAACGGCGGATCAGTCGGCGCGCGGGCAGCTCGGGGGCCGTCCGGCGAGCCACGTCGTTGTGGTCCATCGGGTGTCGGTCCTTCCTGGTCGGCGTTGTCGTGCGGGTCGGATGAGGTGTCGGATGGGATGTGTCGGATGAGGTGTGTCGGACGAGGTGTGTCGGACGGGGTGTGGGGTCAGGGTGTGGGGTCAGGATCCCTCGGCGGGGAACTCCCCGTCGATGGTCAGCTCGTCGTACCCGGGCCAGCGGACCGTCATCCGGTCGCCGCGGACCTCGGCCCGGCCCAGTACCGGCTCCAGCACCCGGTCGGCGGCCACGGCCAGCGCCTCGGCGGCCGACCGGACGTCTGACAGCTCGCGCAGCACCGTCACCGTCGGCGGCAGCATGCCGAACCGGCCCTCCCGGTGGCCCCGGACCGCCTCGGCAGGCGTCAGCCAGGCGACCCGGTCGGCCTCGCCGACCTCCAGCGCCGCGCGCTGGCCGGCTGGCAGGGCGGCGACGAAGAACCAGGTGTCGTAGCGCCGCTCCTCGAACTCCGGGGTGATCCAGCGGGCCCAGCCGCCCAGCAGGTCACTACGCAGCACCAGGCCGTGGTCCCGCAGGAACTCGGCGAAGGACAGCTCGTGCGCCTCCAGCGCGGCCCGCTCCGCGGACCAGTCGCGCGGCGCGGCGACGCTCTCCGCGTCCGGGCCGGCCAGCAGCACGCCGGCCTCCTCGAAGGTCTCGCGCACGGCGGCGCACACCACCGCCCGCGCCGTCCGGGCGTCCACCCCCAGCCGCCGCGCCCACTCCTCGGGCGACGGCCCGGCCCAGCCGGGCTCGACCTCGGCGTCGCGCGGGTCCACCCCACCGCCCGGGTAGGCGTACATCCCGGCTGCGAAGGCCATCGAGGTACGACGGCGCAGCAGGTAGGCCTCCGGCCCGTCGGCGCGGTCGCGCAGCAGCACGACCGTCGCGGCGGGCTTGGCCACCGCCGGGGTGAGCAGGCCGGAGTCGACCGCCCGGATCCGGGCGGGCCAACCGGGCGGCATCGGGAGCGTCGTTGCTCGATGGTCCATGCCCGGATGCTAAGCGCACGAAGGCGGGGTTGGACAGGCCCGACCCCGCCTTCGCGATCACACTCAGGCGTTCTTGACGCGCACCTGGATCTCGACCTCGACCGGGGCGTCCAGCGGCAGCACCGCGACGCCGACCGCGCTGCGGGCGTGCACACCGGCCTCGCCCAGCACCTTGCCGAGCAGCTCGCTGGCGCCGTTGATCACGCCGGGCTGGCCGGTGAAGTCGGGGGCGGAGGCCACGAAGCCGACGACCTTCACGACCCGCTCGATCCGGTCCAGGTCACCGATCACCGACTTCACGGCGGCCAGGGCGTTCAGCGCGCAGGTCTGCGCGAGCTCCTTGGCCTCCTCCGGGGACACCTCCGCACCGACCTTGCCGGTGCTCGGCAGCTTGCCGCCGACGACCGGCAGCTGGCCGGAGGTGAACACGAACTCACCGGACTGCACGGCCGGCACGTACGCGGCGACCGGGGCGGCCACCGGCGGCAGGGTCAGACCCAGCTCGGCGAGCTTCGACTCGACCTGGCTCATGCGTTCTTCTCCCGCTTGAAGTAGGCCACCAGCTGCTCCGGGTTCGGGCCGGGCACGACCTGGACGAGCTCCCAGCCGTCCTCGCCGAAGTTGTCCAGGATCTGCTTGGTGGCGTGCACGAGCAGGGGCGCCGTCATGTATTCCCACTTGGTCATGGCCAGACTCTAGACGAGCCGTCCCGGCGATCGCCGCCGCCCACCGACCGGCGTGTGAGGTGGAACACAAAGGGGGCATGATTCGGTCCCAGCACCCCAGGTGCTCCGGGCATCGGGCGCGCTCCCTGGTTACCCTCGCGAGAGGGCGTCCTCGTGCGGGGGCACCCCCGTGGAGGGGCGTCCGCACGGAGGGGCATCCTCATGGAGGGGCATCCCCGTCCGCGATCGGTCACCCCGGCAGGGGCACCTCGCGGGAGAGGGCGCCCGTAGGGACGGAGACGGACGGAGACGCAGCGTGGCACGCACCCCCGGCCAGGCGGCCCGGCGCGACCCCGACTGGGAGGGGGTCCGGCTGCACGTGGTCAGCGGCAAGGGCGGCACCGGGAAGACCACGCTGGCCGCCGCGCTGGCCCTGGCCCTGGCCGCCGAGGGCGGCCGGGTGCTGCTGATCGAGGTCGAGGGGCGGCAGGGCATCGCCGAACTGTTCGGGATCGCCGCGCTCCCGTACGAGGAGCGCCGGATCGCCTCGGTCTCCCGCCCCCAGCTGGGGCTGCCGGCCGGGGAGGGCGGGCCCGGCGAGGTCCTCGCGCTGGCGATCGACACCGAGCAGGCGCTGCTCGAGTACCTGGAGATGTTCTACAAGCTCGGCCGGGCCGGCAAGGCGCTGCAGAAGGTCGGCTTCGTCGACTTCGCCACCACCATCGCCCCCGGTGTGCGGGACGTGCTGCTCACCGGCAAGGCCTGCGAGGCGGCCCGCCGCAAGGGCCCGGACGGGCGGCGCCGGTACGACGCGGTGGTGATGGACGCCCCGCCGACCGGGCGGATCACCCGCTTCCTGAACGTCAACTCCGAGGTCGCCGGGCTGGCCCGGATCGGCCCGATACACACCCAGGCGCAGGCCGTGATGCGGGTGCTGCGGTCCCCGGAGACCGCCGTGCACCTGGTCACCCTGCTGGAGGAGATGCCGGTGCAGGAGACGGTCGACGGCATCGCGGAGCTGCGCGAGGCGAAGCTGCCGGTGGGCGGGGTGATGGTCAACATGGTCCGGCCGCCGGTGCTGGACGCGGCCGCGGTCGCCGCAGTGGACGGGGACCACCGGGAGGAGGTGGCCCTGGCCCTCGGCGAGGCCGGGCTGGGGGGCCGCTCGCGCAAGGCGGAGACGGTCCGGACGGCGGTGGAGCCGCTGATCGATCCGCTGCTGGAGCAGGCCAGGGAGCACGCCGAGCGGGTCGAGCTGGAGCGCGAACAGCGCGCCGACCTGCAGCAGCTGCGGCTCCCGACGTACGAACTCCCGTTGCTGGGCGAGGGCGTGGACCTCGGCGGGCTGTACCGGCTGGCGGGCGAACTGAAGCGGCAGGGGGCGGCATGACTCCGGCGAACGGCGGCACGGCTTCGGGCAAGGGCGGCACGGCCTCCGCGCACGATGGCGGGACCGCGCGAAGCGGTGGCGCGGCCGCGGCGAGCGGCGGTGTGCGGGGCACCGGCAGCCGGCTCGCGGTGGACGAGCTGATCGACAGTCCGAAGACCAGGATCATCGTCTGCTGCGGCTCCGGCGGCGTCGGCAAGACCACCACCGCCGCGGCGATCGGCCTGCGGGCCGCCGAACGCGGCCGCAAGGTCGTGGTACTGACCATCGACCCGGCCCGACGGCTCGCCCAGTCGATGGGTCTGACCGAGCTGGACAACACCCCCCGGGTGGTCGAGGGGGTGGCCGGGGACGGCCGGCTCCACGCCATGATGCTCGACATGAAGCGGACCTTCGACGAGGTCGTGCTGGCCCACGCCGAGCCCGAACGGGCCAAGGCGATCATGGAGAACCCCTTCTACCAGTCCCTGTCGGCCGGCTTCGCGGGCACCCAGGAGTACATGGCGATGGAGAAGCTCGGGCAGCTGCGCGCCGCCGAGGAGTGGGACCTCATCGTCGTGGACACCCCGCCGTCCCGCTCGGCGCTGGACTTCCTGGACGCCCCCAACCGGCTCGGGTCCTTCCTGGACGGCCGGGTGATCCGCATCCTGACCGCGCCGGCCAAGGTCGGCGGCCGTAGCGCGATGCGGTTCCTCAACGCCGGGATGGGCCTGCTCACCGGCGCCCTGGGCAAGATCTTCGGCGCCCAGCTGCTCACCGACGTGCAGACCTTCGTCAGCGCGATGGACTCGATGTTCGGCGGCTTCCGGGAGCGCGCCGACCGCACCTACCAGCTGCTGAAGGCGCCCGGCACGGCGTTCCTGGTGGTGGCGGCGCCGGAGCGGGACGCGCTGCGCGAGGCGGCGTACTTCGTCGACCGGCTCGCCGCCGACCGGATGCCGCTGGCCGGGCTGGTGCTCAACCGGGTGCACAGCACGGGCGCCCCGCAGCTCACCGCGGAACGGGCGCTGGCGGCGGCCGAGGCCCTGGAGGAGAACGGCTCGGAGCACTCCTCGCCCGAGGCGGAGCTGCTCGCGGCCGGGCTGCTGCGGCTGCACGCCGAGCGGATGCAGATCATGGGGCGCGAGCGGCGCACCCGGGACCGCTTCGTCTCGGTGTACCCGGACGTGCCGATCGTGGAGGTGGCGGCGCTGCCGGGCGACGTGCACGACCTGGACGGGCTGCGGGCCATCGGGGACCGGCTCAACGGCGCGGTGTAGTCCCGGCCGGAGCGGGATCGACCCGGAAGGGGACGGGCTCCCTCAGGGGGATCGAGCCGGAAGGGGACGGGCTCCCTCAGGGGGATCGAGCCGGAAGGGGACGGGCTCCCTCAGGGGGATCGAGCCGGGAGGGGACGGGCTCCCTCAGTAGGGTCACCCCCGGGAGGGGACGGGCTTCCCGGAACGGGATGAGCCCGGGCCGTGGGGTGCGGCCATCGCGGCCGAACCGGTGCGGCCGGGCTCAGCCCGCCTGGGCGTAGTCCGTCAGTATCACGCCGGTCGCGAGGGACTCCTCGTACTCGGTGCGGGCCGTCTCCAGCAGCCTCCGCCAGGAGATGACCGTCGGGCGGCGGCGCAGCAGCGCACGGCGCTCGCGCTCCGTCATCCCGCCCCACACCCCGAACTCCACCCGGTTGTCCAGCGCGTCCGCGAGGCACTCCGTCCGGACGGGGCAACCGCTGCACACCGCCTTCGCCCGGTTCTGTGCCGCCCCCTGGACGAACAGTTCGTCCGGATCACTCGTGCGGCAGGCGGCCTGCGCACTCCAGTCGTCAACCCAGCCCATGCCGGCGCCGTCCTCTCCCGATGATTCGAGGCTCCCCCACGGCGGCAACGGCATATTCACCGTTGCCAGTTGAGGACGTTACGGAAGAAGGACTGCTTGCAACAGCCCCTTCGGGCTCAATCTCGAATGACCCGATCGGACTATGGGTATCGGTCATCTCACTCGTTGGAGTGATCGCAGGTCGCGGGCCTTGCCAGCCGCGAGGCCCCCACTCTCGCCGCAGGCGCCGTCACTGAGCGCAACCGTTCACTCGAACGCCACAGGGCCCAGCCGCCTCAAAACCCGTACAAGGGTGGGCAATTCGGGCAACTCTCTCCACTCACAAGAGTGAACGATGTTGACGCACCGAAGCTGTCGCAAGCTTGTGACAAGCCTAGGCGAACACCTGCCCCTATGTGCGGGAATCGGGGACGTAGGGTTCTCCTCATGGCACCGAAGCGCCCCCAGGCATCCCAGCCCCCAGGCAGTCCCGGAGCTCCGCGACGCAAGAGCGGCGGATCACCGATGGACCACGTCGGCAACGGCGTGAAGTTCCTGGGCGTCAGCGTGCTCTCCGGAGTCCTGCTGGCAGGACTCGCCCTGCCTGCCGTCGGCGCCATGGGGCTGACCGCCAAGGACACGGCGGAGAGCTTCCAGAACATCCCCGACGACTTCAAGACCCCGCCGCTCACCCAGGCCACCCAGATCTTCGACGCCAAGGGCGGCCTGATCGCCAAGGTCTACGAGCGCGACCGCACCGTCCTCACCGCCGACCAGATGTCGCCGTTCATGCGACACGCCCAGGTGGACATCGAGGACGCCCGGTTCTACGAGCACGGCGCCGTCGACCTCAAGGGCATCCTGCGCGCGGTCGGCAAGAACGCGGAGAGCGGCAGCGCCTCCCAGGGCGCCTCCACACTGACCCAGCAGTACGTGAAGAACGTCAACGTGGAGAAGGCCGGCGACGACCAGGCCGCCGTCCTGGAGGCCCAGCGCAAGACCCTGGGCCGCAAGATCCAGGAGCTCAAGGTCGCGATCAAGCTGGAGGAGGACCTGACCAAGGATCAGATCCTCACCAACTACCTCAACATCACCTTCTACGGCCACCAGGCCTACGGGGTCGAGGCCGCGTCCCAGCGCTACTTCAGCAAGAGCAACAAGGACCTGACCGTCGCCGAGGCCGCCACGCTGGCCGGCCTGGTCCAGAACCCGTCGCAGTACGACCCGGTGCGTTACCCCGACAACACGATCAAGCGCCGCAACGTCGTCATCGACAAGATGCTGGAGAACAAGCACATCACCGCCGACCAGGCGAAGGAGGCGAAGGCCGCCCCGCTGGGTCTGAAGTACAAGGACCCGCAGAACGGCTGCATCACCGCCCAGGCCGGCATGGGCTTCTTCTGCGACTACGTCCGCCACGTCGTCAAGCAGGACCCGGCCTTCGGCAAGAACGCCGACGACCGGAAGAAGCTGTGGGACACCGGCGGTCTGAACATCTACACCACGCTGGACCCGGACAAGCAGGCCGCCGCCCAGAACGCCGTCACCAAGAAGGTCAACGTGACCGACCAGGTGTCGGCCGCGGCGACCATGATGGAGCCCGGCACCGGCAAGATCCTGGCGATGGCCCAGACCCGCCCGTACGGCCTGGACCCGAACAAGAACCAGACCGTCGTCAACCTCAACGTCGACGCCTCGATGGGCGGCGGCAACGGCTTCCAGACCGGTTCGACCTTCAAGCCGATCCTCGCCGCGGCGGCGCTGGAGGCGGGCATGTCGAACACCCAGTCGTTCCCGTCCGAGAACAAGATCGACTACCCCCAGATGTCGACCTGCAACGGCACCTGGAAGAACACCGACAAGCCCAAGGCCACGGTGAAGAACGAGTCGGCCAGTGAGGTCGGCCCGTACGAGCTCAAGCAGGCCATGGCGCTCTCGGTCAACACCTACTTCGTGGAGATGGAGCAGCAGGTCGGCCTCTGCGCCATGAAGCAGATGGCCAACAAGGTGGGCATCACCCAGTCCGCGAAGGGCGACCAGTTCCAGGAGGTGCCCTCGATGGTCCTCGGCACCCTGGAGCTCTCCCCGCTGACCATGGCGAACGTCTACGCGACCTTCGCCGCCCGCGGCAAGTACTGCACCCCGATCGCGATCAACAAGATCACCACGGTGGACGGCAAGGACCTCAAGGTCCCGCAGTCCCAGTGCAACCAGGTCTTCTCCGAGCAGACCGCGGACTCGGTCAACACCGTGCTGCTCAACGTGACCGAGAAGGGCACCGCGGCCGCCCTCGGCCTCGACGACGGCCGCAAGATCGCCGGCAAGACCGGAACCACCGACGAGAAGAAGGCCGCCTGGTTCGACGGCTACACCCCGTCGCTGGCCACCGCGGTCTGGCTCGGCGGCCCGGCCGGCGGCGTCAAGATGAAGAACATCAACATCGGCGGCAAGCACTTCGACGAGGTGTTCGGCGCCGACGGCCCCGGCCCGATCTGGCAGATGGCCATGAACCAGGCACTCAAGGGCACGCCGCTGGAGCCCATCCAGACCACCAACATCCCGGACCCGCAGCCGGCCACTCCCCCCGCGGGCGCCACCCCGACCACCGACCCCAACGCCCCGCAGCAGCCGGCCGGCCAGAACCCGCCGCCGCCGCCCGCACAGGGCAACGGCAACGGGGCCGGCGGCCCCGGTGGGGTGATAGGAGGAGGGTTCACCCTCCCGCCCGGCATGATCGGCGGCGGCGGGAACGGCAACGGCGGCAAGCACGGCGGCGGCAACGGCTGACCTGGCCCGTCCCCGCAGACGGCGAAGGGGCGCCCTCCGGATGATCCGGAGGGCGCCCCTTCGATGTGTCGGCGGGCTGCCCGCAGCAGCGTGGCCTTCGCGGCGTACCGCTCAGACCAGCGCGGCCTTCACGGCGGCGGCCACCCGGCCGCCCTCGGCCAGACCGTCCACCTTCGGCTTCACCAGCTTCATCACGGCGCCCATCGCCTGCGGGCCGCTCGCCCCGCTCTCGGCCACCGCGGCGGCCACGATCGCGGCCAGCTCCTCGTCCGAGAGCTGCTTGGGCAGGTAGCCCGCCAGCAGCTCGCCCTCGGCCCGCTCACGCGCGGCCTGGTCGACCCGGCCGGCCTGGTCGAAGGCCTCGGCCGCCTCCCGGCGCTTCTTCGCCTCGCGGGCGATCACCCGCTGCACCTCGTCGTCGGACAGCTGGCGCTTCTCCTTGCCCGCCACCTCCTCCGCGGTGACAGCGGACAGCGTGAGCCGGATGGTGGACGAGCGCAGCTCGTCCCGGTCCCTGATGGCAGCCGTGAGGTCCTCCTGCAGCTGCGCCTTGAGCGTCGTCATGGCCACGAGTCTCCCACCTGGGGCGTACCGTCGCTTGCCATTAACCGCCGGCCGTCACCGCCGGGATCCGTCACCACCTACGCTGGTCACATGACCGCAGGAGACGGCGCCCCGGAACCCCCGACCGGTCTGGTCCTCACCGCCCCCGGCGGCACCCGCTTCCACGTCGATCCCGGCGCCCTCTGCCTCGAACTGCTCACCACCGGCGGCCCCGGCCCCTGCGCCCGGCACGAGGCGCCGCACCACCCGGCCGACCTCACCCGCCGGCTCCCGCACTCCCGGCTCCCGCACTCCCGCCTGCGACTGCCCGCCGGCACCTCCCGGCCCGGACGGCGCCGCTGGTGCTCCATGGAACACTGCGGCAACCGCCACAAGGTCCGGGCCCTGCGCGCCCGGCGCGCCCGGCCCGAGACCGGGCAGCCCCCGCCCGCACCCGCCCCGGAGACCGCGCCCCCGGCGGCCGACCGGCCGTTCACCACCTGATCCACCGTCTGAGAGCATGGGCTGATGCGACCGCTGTACTCCGTCCCCCTCGGTGTCGCCGCCGCCGGCGCCGCCTGCCTCGCCTACTCCGTCGGGTACGAGGTCCGTGCCTTCCGGCTCCGCCGGGTCGAGGTCCCCGTCCTGCCCCACGGCGCCAAGCCCATCCGGGTCCTCCAGGTGTCCGACATCCACATGGTGAGCGGACAGGGCAAGAAGCAGCGCTGGCTGCAGAGCCTGGCCGGGCTGCGCCCCGACCTGGTGGTCAACACCGGCGACAACCTCTCCGACCCGCTCGGCGTCCCGGCCACCCTCGACGCGCTCGGGCCGCTCATGGACTTCCCCGGCGTCTACGTCTTCGGATCCAACGACTACTACGGCCCCGCCCGCAAGAACCCCGCCCGCTACCTCCAGGCCATGCGCAGCGGCGTCCACGGCATGAACAACCCCGACGGCACCGGCAACCGGGGCATCTCCGGCGCCGTGCACAACCCCTGGGAGAAGCTCCGCGACGGCTTCGACGCGGCCGGCTGGCTCGACCTCACCAACACCCGCGGCCGCCTCACCGTCAACGGCCTCGACCTCGAGTTCACCGGCCTCGACGACCCGCACATCCGCCGCGACCGCTACGCCGAGGTCACCGGCGGCCCCTCCGCCGACGCCGACCTCTCCCTCGCTGTCGTCCACGCGCCCTACCTGCGCGTCCTCGACGCCTTCACCGCCGACCGCTACCCGCTGATCCTGGCCGGCCACACCCACGGCGGCCAGCTCTGCATCCCCTTCTACGGCGCCCTGGTCACCAACTGCGACCTCGACACCCGCCGCGTCAAGGGCCTCTCCACCCACCAGGCCGGCGGCCACCGCTCCTACCTCCACGTCTCCGCCGGCTGCGGCACCAACCGCTACACCCCGATCCGCTTCGCCTGCCCCCCGGAAGCCACCCTCCTCACCCTCACCCCCGCCGCCACCCCCCGCTGACCCCCACCGGACGCCCGCTCGAAACCGGATTTCGTGTCTCGGCGAGCGTCCGGTAGAGTTCTACTCGTCGCGAAGGAGACGGAGCGACAAACAGAAAGACCGGGGTGTGGCGCAGCTTGGTAGCGCGCTTCGTTCGGGACGAAGAGGCCGTGGGTTCAAATCCCGCCACCCCGACCCAGTAACACCAGCTCAGGGCCGGTGTCCCGCAAGGGACACCGGCCCTGACTTTTTCTCCCGGGGCGCTCTGGAGAATCCCGGGAGAAAGCCTCCGGGAAGGCGCTCTCCCGGGTTGTCACTGAGGCGCCCTCAGCGAGGCATCGAGAACCCCCACGGTCGGGCCGGGCGATACCGCCCGCCGAGTCCGTTGCCGTGTCCGGGGGCCGGGGAGCGGCCGGGACCACGAGCGACGTGATCGTCTTCGCCGGCGTGGGCGGCAGACCCGTGGCCGGGCCCGTACCAGAGGCAGAGCCGCGCTCGTGACCGGCTTGGGCCGCCGAGTGCCGGTGCGGGGCGTCCGTGGGCACGGGGAACCGCCGCCGCTCGCCGGTGACGGGCCCCTCCGGGGGGAGGAGTGCTGGTGGGAGCAGGACCGGTGCGGGCGGCGGCGGGTCAGAGGGTGGTGGGGAGGGCGGTGCGGGAGGTGATGCCGAGTTTGGGGTAGGCCTTGTAGAGGTGGTGGGCGACGGTGCGGGGGCTGAGGAAGAGTTGGGCGGCGATGTCGCGGTTGGTGAGGCCGGCGGCGGCGAGGCGGGCGATCTGGAGTTCCTGGGGGGTCAGGGGGTTCGGGGTGGTGTGGGGGGTCTGGGCCGGGGCGGGGGTACCGGTGGCGGAGAGTTCGGTGCGGGCGCGGGTCGCCCAGGGGTGGGCGGCGAGGCGGTCGAAGGTTTCCAGGGCGGCCGTGAGGTGGGGGCGGGCGTCGGTGCGGCGGCGGGTGCGGCGGAGCCATTCGCCGTAGAGGAGAGCGGTGCGGGCGTGTTCGAAGGGGCGGTGGGTGGTGGCGTGCAGGTCGAGGGCGGCGAGGTAGGCGGGTTCGGCGAGTTCGTCGGGGCCGAGCAGGGCCTGGCAGCGCAGGCGTAGGGCTTCGGCCCAGGGGCGGTCCGCGGCGCGGGTCCAGCGGGCGAAGCGTTCGTAGGGCTCGGCGGCGCGGTCCGGGGTGCCGAGGCGGACGGCGGCTTCGACCAGGTCGGGGACGGCGCGGGTGGCGCTGACGTGGTGCCGGTGGGGGCCGGTGGTGAGGGCGTGCAAGCGGTCGGCGGCGCCGGCGGCGCGGCCCTGGCCGAGGTCGAGCAGGGCGAGTGCCCAGTGGGCCCAGGGGCGGCCGGCGGCGGGGGCGGCGGTCTGCGGGCCGGTGGTGGCGAGGGCGGTGGTGGCCAGTTCGGTGCAGCGTTCGGTGCGGCCGTCGAGGGCGGCCAGGTAGGCGAGCAGGGCGCTGAGTTGGCTGACCCACTGGTGCTGGCCGGTGTCCTGGGCGAGGGCGAGGGCTTCGGTGGCGGTGAGTTCGGCGTCGGCGTGGCGGCCGTGGAAGAGTTCGGCCTCGGCGAGGAAGAACTGCAGGGTGGGCATCACCCCGAGGGTGCCCTTGGCGCGGGCTTCGGCGACGAGTTCGCCGCCGAGCTCGACGGTCTCCTCGTCGCGGCCGAGGACGAGGGTGGCGCCGCAGAGTTGGACCAGGTCGGCGGGGCTCTCGGCGCCGGCCCGGCGGGCGGCTTCGACGGCCTCCCGGGCGGGCGGCGGCGCGGCGGTGCCCCGGCCGAGGGCGGGGAGGACGGCGGCGGGCAGGTAGCGGGCGAGCGGGGCGAGGGGGTCGCCGGCGGGCAGGGGGAGGGCGGCGAGCCGGTCGAGGACCTCGGCGACCGGCTCCTCCCCGGCGTACCAGGCGGCGTGGAAGGCCTGGACCAGCATCCGGGCGGCGTGGGCGGGTTCGACGGCTTCGGCGGCCGCGGCGGTGCCGCCGGCGGCGAGCGCGAGGGCGGCGTCGGTCAGCAGCCGGTAGGCGGTCGGGTAGGAGCCGCGCCAGAAGTGCGCGGTGGCCCGGACGTGGTCCAGCAGGGCGTGGGCGAGGACGCTGTCGGTACGGCCGGCGGCCTCGTCGGCGAGTGCTTCGGCGCGCTCCAACTCGCCTTCCTCGGTGGCGGCTTCGGCGGCCAGCACGAGTCGGCGGGTGGCGGCGTCGCGGTCGGGGGTGAGCCGGGCGGCGCGTTCGTAGGCGGCCGCGCCGCCGTGGCCGCCGCGCCGGCCGGTGCGGACGGCGGTGCGTTCCAGCGCGTCGGCGAGGCGGGCGTCGGGGGCGGTGGCGGCGAGGGCGAGGTGCCAGGTGCGGCGGTCGCCGTCCGGCAGTGCCCCGGCGATGGCCCGGTGGACGGTCAACCGCTGCTGGTGCGGGGCGCGTTGGAGGATCGCGGAGCGCAGCAGCGGGTGGCGGAAGGCGATCCGGCGGTCGGGGGTGACGGTGACCAGGCCGGATTCCTCGGCGGGGGTGAGGTGTTCGGCGTCGACGCCGAGCGCGGCCGCGGCGGGCAGCAGGACGTCCAGTTCGCCGCTCTCCTCGACGGCGGCGACCAGCAGCAGGGTCTGGGTGGCCGGGGGCAGTCCGGTGACCTGGCCGTGGAAGGCGATCAGCAGGCGGCTGGTGAGCGGCAGGCCGTCGGCCGTGTGGGCCTGCGGCCCGGTGGCGATGGGGAGTTCGGTGAGGGCGAGCGGGTTCCCGGCGGCTTCGGCGAGCAGTCGGTCGCGGACGGCGGCGGGCAGGTCGGGGCCGGCCCGTTCGGTGAGCAGCCGGGTGGCGTCGGTGTCGGCCAGGGCGGCCACCCGTAGTTCGGGCAGGCCGAGTCGGTGGTCGGCTGGGGCGCCGGGCTCGGTGCGGGCGGCGAGCAGCAGGGCGACGCCTTCGGCCTGGAGGCGCCGGGCGGCGAGCAGCAGGGCGTCCAGGGAGGCGCGGTCCAGCCACTGGACGTCGTCGAGTACGCACAGCAGCGGCTGGTCGGCGGCGAGTTCGGCGAGCAGTCCGAGGGTGGCGAGGCCGACCAGCAGCCGGTCGGCGGGCGCGACGCCCGGGCCGTCGGAGCCGGCAGTCGCGATGCCGGGGCCGTCGGGCCCCGCCGCCGGAAGCGCGTCGCCGAGTCCGAACGCCGCCTCCAGGGCGCGCCGTTGCGGCCCAGGCAGGGCGTCCAGCCGGTCCAGGGCGGGTGTCAGCAGCAGGCTCAGCCCGGCGAAGGGCAGTTCGGCCTCGTACTCGACGCCCGCCGCCCGGATCACCCGGAACGTCCGGCCGGCCCGGGCGACGGCGTCGTCGAGCAGGGCGGTCTTGCCGATGCCCGCCTCGCCCCGGAGCAGCAGCGCCCCGCTGCGTCCGGTCCGCGCCTGTGCCAACAGTCCGTCCACGGCGGCCTGTTCGTGTTCCCTCCCGTACAGCATGCCCCGACCCTATCGAGCCGGCCGCCGGCGCTCCGGCACAACGGCGCAACGGCCCACGTGGGCGGGCGGACACCACGCCCTCGCGGCTGGACGGACACCGCGCCTACGTAGGCCGGGCGGATACCTACGTACCCCCATGCCGATCCGTGACTGATTCGCCCGCCGGCGCCCGTCCCTACCTTTGTGAGCAGCGGGAACGACCCGCCAACCGCCCACCGGAACACGGGAGATGACCATGACCGAGATCACCGCCGCCGCCCTCCAGCAGCTCGCCGAGCGCTACCTGGCGGTCTGGAACGAGACCGACCCGGCCGCCCGCCGCAAGCTGATCGACGAGGTGTGGGCCGAGGACGGCCGCTACACCGACCCGCTGGCCGCGGTCGCCGGCCGGGACGCGATCGACGCGCTGATCGGCGCGGCCCAGGCCCAGTTCCCGGGGCTGGAGTTCACCCTCGGCCCGGTGGACGCGCACCACGACATCGCCCGGTTCACCTGGAACCTCGGCCCGGCCGGCGCCGAGCCGGTGGTGATCGGCTTCGACGTGCTGGCGGCCACCCCGGAGGGCCGGATCGGCACCGTGCACGGCTTCCTGGACCGCGTGCCGGGCGTCTGAGCCCGCGAACGGACCGGCCCCAGGGGCGCCGTACCCCCACGGCGGCGCCCCGCCCCCGTCCCGCACCCGCACCGCCCTTCCCCGCCCCGCCCCGCCCCCAGCAACTCCGCAGTAGCGCCCCCTGGAGGAGAGCCGAGATGAGCACCGCCCTGGACACCCGCCGCCGCGTCGCGGCCGCCCCGGCGGCACCCGCCGCCCCCGGGGGCCTGCTGCCGGTCGTCCTCACCGCCACCTTCATGACCGCCCTCGACACCTTCGTCGTCAACGTCGCCGTCCCCTCCGTGCAGGCCGATCTGGGTGCGGGCCCGGCGGTGGTCCAGTGGGTGATGGCCGGGTTCGGCCTGGCCCTCGCCGTCGGGCTGGTCACGGCCGGCCGGCTCGGCGACCGGTACGGCCGGCGCCGGGTGTTCGCGCTCGGCCTGGCCCTGTTCACCCTCGCCTCGGCGGGCTGCGGCCTCGCCCCCACCGCCGCCACGCTGGTCGGCGCCCGGGTCGCGCAGGGCCTGGCGGCCGCGCTGATGGGCCCGCAGGTGCTGGCGATCCTGCGGACGGCGTTCGAGGGCGCCGCCCAGGCCCGGGCCTTCGCCCGGTACGGGCTGACCATGGGCATCGGCGCGGTGTTCGGCCAGCTGATCGGCGGGCTGCTGATCCGCGCGGACCTCTTCGGCCTCGGCTGGCGCAGCTGCTTCCTGATCAACCTGCCGATCGGGTTGGCCGCGCTGGCGGCCGTCCGCCGCTGCCTGCCGGAGTCGCGGGCCCCCCAGCGGCCGGGGCTGGACCCGGTCGGGGTGCTGCTGGCGACCGTCGCGCTGACCGCCCTGGTGCTGCCGCTGATCCAGGGCCCGAGCCTCGGCTGGCCGCTGTGGACGGTGCTCTGCCTCGCCGCCGCGGCCGTCCTGCTGGTCGGGTTCGCCGTCCACCAGCACCGCACCACCGCCACCGGCACCCCGCTCGTGGACACCCGGCTGTTCCGCGGCCGGGCCTTCGCCACCGGGCTGCTCGCCCAGTTGGCCTTCTGGCTCGGCCAGGCCTCGTTCTTCCTGGTGCTCGCCCTGCACCTGCAGCTGGGCCGCGGGCTGGACGCGCTCGGCGCCGGGCTGGTGTTCACCGCGATCGGCCTCGGGTACCTGCTCACCTCGAACGCCACCCACCGGGTCACCGCCCGCCTCGGCGAGCCCCGCACGATCACCGTCGGCGGTCTGCTGATGGCCGCCGGACTGGGCCTGCTCGCCCTCACCGCGTACGGCGCGGCGGACGGCAGCGTGTGGTGGCTGGCGCCCGGGCTGTTCGTCGACGGCCTCGGCATGGGCCTGGTGATCGCCCCGGTCACCAGCGTCGCCCTGGCGGCCGTCGAGCCACGGCTGGCCGGTGCGGCGGCGGGGGCGGTGGCCACGGTGCAGCAGGTCGGCGGCGCCGTCGGGATCGCGCTGATCGGCCTGGTCTACTACGGCGCCGGCGACCCGACCGCGGCCTTCGGGCGCAGCGTGGCGGTGCTGGCGGTGCTGGAACTGGTGCTGGTGGGGCTGGTCCGGCTGCTGCCGCGCCGTTCCTGAGCCGCGGACGACCTGAGCCGCGGACGATCTGAACCTCGGACGACCTGAGCTGCGGACAATCTGGTACGCGGACGACCCCCGGACGGCCCCGAACGCTCCCGTTCGGGGCCGTCCGGCTTCGCACGGGTGAGCGGGCGGGTGTGGGCAACCCCGCCCGCCCGTTCCGTTCCCTCGCCCCGATCGGGTTGGATGGTCGGATGAGCGAGGAGAAGAGCGCCGTGCCGGCGTGGGAGCAGCGGTTCAGGGCGGCCCGGGTGTCACTGCCGGACTGGGCCGAGGACGCCCCCGACCGGGCGCTGTACGTGTCCAACGCGACCGGCACCTACGAGGTCTACGCCTGGGACCGCGCCACCGGCGGCCACCGCCGGGTCACCGACCGCCCGAACGGCACCACCGACGCCGAGCTGTCCCCGGACGGCGCCTGGGTCTGGTGGTTCGACGACCACGACGGCGACGAGTTCGGCGTCTGGCGCCGCCAGCCCTTCGCGGGCGGCCCGGACGAGGAGGCCGTGCCTGGCCTCGCCGCCTCCTACTCGGCCGGCCTGGCGCTGGGCCGGGACGGCACGGTGGTCGTCGGCCGGTCCACCGACGAGGACGGCACCACCCTGCACCTGCGCCGCCCGGGCGCGGCCGAGCCGGTCGAGATCTACCGGCACGAGGAGTACGGCGGCGTCGGCGACCTCAGCCACGACGCCACCCTGCTCGCCATCGACCACACCGAGCACGGCGACGCGATGCACTCCGCCATCCGGGTGGTCCGGCTCACCGCGGACGGGGTCGAGACCGTCCGCGAGCTGGACGAGGTCACCGGCCGGGACGAGCCGCGCGGCGTGGCCTGCCTGGGCTTCGCCCCGGTCGACGGCGACACCCGCCTGCTGGTCGCCCACCAGCGCACCGGCCGCTGGGAGCCGATGATCTGGGACGTCGCCACCGGCGCCGAGACCGCCCTCCCGCTGCGCGACGAGCAGGGCCGCGAGCTGCCCGGCGACGTCTCCGCGCAGTGGCGCCCGGGCGCCGCGGAGCTGCTGGTCGAGCACGAGTACGAGGCGCGCAGCGAGCTGTTCACGTACTCCCTCGCGGAGGGCCGGCTGACCCGCCTGGAGACCCCGCGCGGCACCGTCGGCGGCGCCACCGCCCGCCCGGACGGCACCGTCGAGTACCTGTGGTCCTCGGCCGCCGAGCCCTCCGCCGTCCGCTCCACCGCCGGCGCGGTGGTGCTGCGGGCGCCCGGCCCGGTGCCGCCCGGTTCCGTCCCGGTCGAGGACGTCTGGGTGGACGGGCCCGGCGGGCGGGTGCACGCCCTGGTGCAGCGCCCGCGAACGGCCGGCCCGGGCCCGTACCCGACCGTCTTCGAGATCCACGGCGGCCCGACCCACCACGACAGCGACTCCTTCGCGGCCGGTCCGGCGGCCTGGCTGGACCACGGCTTCGCGGTGGTCCGGGTCAACTACCGCGGCTCGACCGGCTACGGCCAGGCCTGGACGGACGCGCTGCACGAGCGGATCGGCCTGATCGAGCTGGAGGACATCGCGGCCGTCCGGGAGTGGGCGGTCGCCAGTGGCCTGGCCGACCCCGGCCGGCTGGTGCTCACCGGCGGCAGCTGGGGCGGCTACCTGACCCTGCTCGGCCTGGGCGTGCAGCCCGACAGCTGGTCGGTGGGCGTGGCCGCGGTGCCGGTCGCGGACTACCACACCGCGTACGCCGACGAGATGGAGGCGCTGAAGTCGCTGGACCGCACGCTCTTCGGCGGCACCCCGGAGGAGGTGCCGGAGCGCTTCACCGCCTCCTCGCCGTTGACGTACGTCGACCAGGTGCGGGTGCCGGTGTACATCAGCGCCGGGGTCAACGACCCGCGCTGCCCCATCCGGCAGATCGAGAACTACGTCGAGCGGCTGGAGCGGCTCGGCAAGCCGCACGAGGTGTACCGGTACGACGCCGGACACGGCTCGCTGGTGGTGGAGGAGCGGATCAGGCAGCTGCGGCTGGAGATCGACTTCGTCCGGCGTCACCTCGGCCTCCCGGACGGCAGCACCGGAGGCGCCGGGTGAGGCGTCTGCTGACGCTCGCGGGGGCGGCGGTGGCCGGGGTGCTGGTGCTCAGCGGCTGCTCGGGCTCGCACGGCGACGAGGCGGCCTGCCCGCCGCCCCCAGCCAAGCCGCGGGCGGCGAGCCCGTCGGCCGCCGTACCGGCGCCAGCTCCGGCTCCGACCGCGCCCACCGGCTCGGCGACGAGGGCGAGCGCGGTGGGCGCCGGGTCGTCCGTCGTCCGGGCGGAGTTCGAGCCGGGCGCGAACGGGCCGACCGCGAACGGGCCGGGCGCGGACGAGGACCTCGCCGCGCGCAGCGGGTCGCACGGCGGGAGCGGCTCGTCCGGATCCAAGGGCTCCGGGTCCAAGAGCTCCGGGTCCAAGAACTCCGGCTCCAAGGGCTCGTCCGGATCGACCGGCGGCAGCACCACGCACCACCACATCGACCACTACGGCATGACGGGCGGAGCCGCCGGCCGCGGCCACTGCGCCGGCGGGAGCAAGCCGGTGGGTGAGGACGTGGCGTCGCCGTTCGGCGACGATCCGAGCCCGGCCGCCCCGTCGCACTCCCCCGCCCCGGCCCAGGTGCCGGTCGCGACACCGGCCAAGCCGGCGCCCTCGCCCACCGGCAAGCCGGCGAAGTAGGCGGGTCAGTCCAGGACCGGGTCCAGTCCCAGGGCCCGGTCCTGCTCCGCCTCCGCCGTCTGGCGCATCAGGCGGAACCACATGAAGACCACGAAGCCCGCGAAGACGAACCACTCCAGGGTGTAGCCCAGGTTCTGGAACGCCCGCAGGGTGAGCCCGTCGCCGCCCTGCGGCTGCACGGTCGGTACGGCGGTCAGCCCGGCGGGCACCTGGTCGGCGGCCACCCAGCCGTCGTACCAGCCGTCGTACGCGAGCACGTTCAGCAGCGCGGCCCGGTTGATCATGCCGAGCTGTCCGGCGGGCAGGCCGCCCGCGACCGCGCCGTTGCTGCCGACCGACTCGTTGGCCTGCAGCCGCCCGGTCACCGTGACCGGCCCGGTGGGCGCGGCCTCGGCGGCGGGGGCGGCGCCGGACGGGTCGCCGGCCGCCCAGCCCCGCACCACGGCGACGGCGTGTCCGTCGGCGGTGCGCAGCGGGGTGAGCACGTAGTAGCCCTGCTTGCCGTCCAGCACCCGGTTGGGGACGAGGAGTTGGTGTTCGGTGTCGTAGCTCCCGGTCACCGTGACGGGCTTGCCGACGGTCTCCGTGCTCACCTGCGGGGTGGCCGGGCCGAGCAGCGCGTCGATCGGCCGGACTTCACTCGAAGCGGTGAGCGACTGCTTGGTCTCCTGGTGGGTGGAGACGCGGTCCTCGAACCGGCCGAGCTGCCAGGAGCCCAGCCAGACGCAGACCGCCACGGCCGCCACGGCCAGGGCGGTGCCGCCCAGCCAGCGCGGAGTCAGGAGGAACCGGTACACACCCCCCACGGTAACCACTCCTCACACCGGGCCGGACCACAGGGTCCGCCGCAGCGGGCCCCTCAGCCCGTCGCGGGCGTCCCGGTGGGCTGGCCGGCGGAGCCGCCCGCCGGCTGCACCCCGCCCCGGTAGAGCGTCCCCCCGCACACGACCGGCAGCGAGGCCGTGGCGGCCACCGGGCTGCCGGGGGCCGGGGTGTGGGCGATGGTGGCGGTGGCCGGGCCGCCGGTGGGCCCGCCGGTCGGGGTGGCCGTCGGGCTGGGCGCCGAGGTGGGCCCGGAGGTGGGCGAGGAGCTGGCGGGCGGGTTGGCGCTGGGCGCCGCCGAGGCACCGCCGGCCGGGGCGTCGCCCGAGGAGCCGAGCGGGGCCTTGGTGGTCAGGGAGGCCTGGTTGACGCCGTTGGTCGGCGCGGTGGTGGCGCCGCCGGTGGTGCCGCAGCCCTGGTCCGGGATCCACGCGAACGGCACCCGGTACCCGGCCTGGGGGGCGAGCACCGGCGGGTCGGCGTCCATCGCGGGCAGACTGCCCGCCGGGTCGCCGGCCGTGTGGTCGGCGGTGCGGACCCGGCTGCGGTCGGTGCCGGTGACCCCGGTGACGGCCACCGCGCCGGGCCCACCGAGGCGGCAGCTGTGCCCGGAGACGTTGTACACGGTGAAGGAGCCGTAGATCCGGCCCTGAGCGTCCGCCGGGCCGAGCTGCGAGGTGCCCTGGCCGAGGTCCGTCCGTCCGCACAGCGGGACGATCCCGCCGTCCGCGGTGCCGGTGGCCCCGGTGGGGGTGGCGGTGCCGGGGCGGGTGGCGTCCGCGCCGGGGCTGGGTGAGGCGGTGCCGGAGCCCGTCGCGGGGCCGCTGCCCGGGCCGCCGGTGCCCGGGTGCGCGCCGATGCCGGTGGTGGTGCCGCCGACGGCGCTGCCGCTGGGGGCCGCGAGGGTCGCGCCGTTGGCGTCCGCCGAGCCGGGCCCGCCGGAGAGTCCGAGGTGGTCGCCCTCGTGCAGGACGGGCAGGGCGATCGCGACCGCCAGGGCCAGCGCCGCCGCACCGGTCCAGGCTCCGCGCCGGGCGGCCCGCCGCCGGGGGACGGCCTGCCGGATCCGGGGCAGGGCGCCGAGGCCGGGCTGGATCCCGTCCACCGCGTGGTGCATGAGCCGGCGCAGCGCCCGTTCCTCGGAGGAGAGGTCCGGGAGGTCGTCGTCACCGGGCTGCTGCCGGGCGCCGTCAGCCATGTCCGGCCTCCATCTGGATCCGGAGGGCGGCGAGTCCGCGCGAGCCGTACGCCTTCACCGAACCGAGCGAGATGCCCAGGGTCTCGGCGACCTGCGCCTCCGTCATGTCCACGAAGTAACGCAGCACCAGAACCTCCCGCTGACGGCGTTGCAGACCCCTCAGCGCGGCCTTCAGCTGGTCGCGCTCCAGGGCATCGTAGGCACCTTCTTCTGCACTGGCCATGTCAGGCATCGGCTTCTGCAACAGTCGCAGGCCGAGGATCCGGCGTCGCAGCGTGGAGCGCGACAGGTTGACCACCGTCTGCCGCAGGTAGGCCAGGGTCTTCTCGGGCTCGCGCACCCGGCGCCGGGCGGCGTGCACCCGGATGAAGGCCTCCTGCACGACGTCCTCACAGGTGGAGAGGTCGTCCAGGAGCAGCGCTGCGAGCCGCAGCAGGGAGCGGTAGTGCGCCTGGTAGGTCTCGGTGAGCAGGTCCTCGCTGGTACCCGCGTCGGTACCGGCACCGGAGTCCGCCGCACCGGGTGCGGCCGCCGTCATCTGGTCGTCTTCCGGCCTACTCGAAGACCACGGAATGCGCGACGGGAACGCCACCACGGCTCTCGCCGGGTTGCCCGTCCCTGCCCCCACCATCACGTTCGCCACGCCCGTTGGACACTCGATCCCCTGTCATGGTTGCCCAGCCCGGGGGCCATTCTTCCGCATCGGCGGAAGAGGCCTCCAGGGGATTCCCACGGGATTCCGGACAGATTGTGTCGAGGAGCGGACACAGGTCCGGACATCCTCGGGCACAAGGGGCCCTCCGATCCCGGCTGATGACGGTTCCTAGACCTCCCCCACCGTCAGCTCCGGCCGTCCTCCGACCGCGTTCGGACCGTGCTCGGGCCGCTCCCGGACGCTCCCGGACGCTCCCGGACGCTCCCGGACCGCTCCCGGACCGCTCCCGGACCGCTCTCGGGCCGCCGGAACGGTCAGCTCTCCCGGAGCGCCGGAACGTCAGCTCTCGGTCCGCCGGACGGTCAGCTCGCCGGCCACCAGCTCGGCGATCTGCAGCAGGTTGAGCGCGGCTCCCTTGCGCAGGTTGTCGCCGCAGAGGAAGAGGTCGAGCGCGTCCGGTTCGTCCAGCGCCCGGCGCACCCGGCCGACCCAGACCGGGTCGGTGCCGACCACGTCGTTCGGGGTGGGGAACTCCCCGGCCGCCGGGTCGTCGTAGAGGACCACGCCGGGCGTCTCCCGCAGGATGTCCTGCGCGTGCTCCTGGCTGACCTCGCGTTCGAAGCGGGCGTGCACGGCCAGCGCGTGGGTGCGGACCACCGGGATCCGCACGCAGGTCGCGGAGACCCGCAGCGCGGGCAGGCCGAGGACCTTGCGGGCCTCGTCGCGCAGCCCGAGCTCCTGGGCGGACCAGCCGCCCTCGCGCAGGCCGCCGGTCCAGGGCACGGCGTTGAGGGCGAGCGGGGCCGCGAACGGCCCCTCGTCGGCGATCACCGCGCGCAGGTCGCCGGTCTGCCGGCCGACCTCGGTGCCGGCCACCAGCGCGGTCTGCTCGCGCAGCGCCGCGGTGCCGGCCCGGCCCTCGCCGCTGGCGGCCTGGTAGGTGGCGACCACGAGCTGTTCCAGCCCGTACTCGGCGTGCAGCGCGCCGACCGCCGCGACCAGCGCCAGCGTGGTGCCGGCCGGACTGGCCACGATGCCGCGCGGACGGATCCGCAGCGCGGCCGCGTTGACCTCGGGGACGACCAGCGGGACGTCCCCGGCGGTGCGGAAGGCGGCCGAGTCGTCGACCACCACGATGCCCTTGGCCGCCACGATCGGCGCCCACTGGGCGGACACCTCGTCGGGGACGGCGAACACGGCGACGTCGATCCCCGCGAAGGCCTCCTCGGTCAGCGGGACGACCGCGACCGCCTCCCCGCGGACCACCGGCGTACGGCCGGCCGTACGCGGGGAGGCGACGAGTCGGACCTCGCCCCAGACGTCCTGGCGGAGCGAGAGCAGGCCGAGCAGCACCTCGCCGACCGCGCCGGTGGCGCCGACGACGGCGAGGTTCGGGCGCGGGGTCACCGCCCGGTGCCCCCGCCCGGCTGCCGGGTCATCGACCGGTGCCGCCGTAGACGACGGCCTCGTCGCTCTCGCTGTCCAGGCCGAAGGCGCTGTGCACGGCGCGGACCGCCTCCGGCACGTCGTCGGCGCGGGTGACCACCGAGATGCGGATCTCCGAGGTGGAGATCAGCTCGATGTTGACGCCCGCGGCGGACAGCGCCTCGAAGAAGTTCGCCGTGACGCCCGGGTTGGAGCGCATGCCGGCGCCGACCAACGAGATCTTGCCGATCGCGTCGTCGTAGCGCAGCGACTCGTAACCGATGCCCTCCTTGACCCGGCCGAGCGCGTCGATGGCCTTCTGGCCCTCGGTCTTCGGCAGGGTGAAGGAGATGTCGGTCAGGCCGGTCGACGCGGCGGAGACGTTCTGCACCACCATGTCGATGTTGACCTCGGCGTCGGCGATGGCACGGAAGATGCGCGCGGCCTCGCCCGGCTTGTCGGGCACGCCGACGACCGTGACCTTGGCCTCGGAGGTGTCGTGGGCGACTCCGGAGATGATGGCCTGCTCCATCTCGCCCCCTTCGGGCTTGTTCGGGTTGTCGTTGCTGACGATCGTCCCGGGAAGACCCGAGAAGGACGAGCGTACGTGAATCGGGATGTTGTAGCGGCGGGCGTACTCCACGCAGCGGTCGAGCAGCACCTTCGAACCGGACGAGGCCAGCTCCAGCATGTCCTCGTACGCGATCCAGTCGATCTTGCGGGCCTTCTTCACCACGCGCGGGTCGGCGGTGAACACGCCGTCCACGTCGGTGTAGATCTCGCAGACCTCGGCCCTGAGCGCGGCGGCCAGCGCGACCGCGGTGGTGTCCGAGCCGCCGCGGCCGAGCGTGGTGATGTCCTTGCTGCTCTGGGACACGCCCTGGAAGCCGGCCACGATCGCGATGTTGCCCTCGTCCAGGGCGGTACGGATGCGGCCCGGCGTCACGTCGATGATGCGCGCCTTGTTGTGGACGGAGTCGGTGATGACGCCGGCCTGACTGCCCGTGAAGGACTGGGCCTCGTGTCCCAGGGATTTGATCGCCATGGCCAGCAGCGCCATGGAGATGCGCTCTCCAGCGGTCAGCAGCATGTCGAACTCACGGCCGGCAGGGAGCGGTGACACCTGCTCCGCGAGTTCGATGAGCTCGTCCGTCGTGTCGCCCATCGCGGACACCACGACGACGACCTCATGGCCGGCCTTCTTGGCATCAACGATTCGGCGGGCAACGCGCTTGATGCCTTCGGCATCCGCAACGGATGAGCCGCCGTACTTCTGCACGACAAGGCCCACGTGCGCTCCTCGACTAGTGTCGTTTTCCGGGGGCTCCAGGCCCCCGTACCCCCGGGGGAAAGGGGGGTGCGGTCCGCGCCAGTCTACCGAGCAGGGGTGCCCTGACCGGCGCTTTCCATATGATGAGACGGTTGTTTCAGCAGGTGGGCGGCGGTACGGGCGGTGCCACCGGCAGGTCTGCGGGGCATTCGCCGCCGTTCCGGAGAATCCTCGGACGAATGCCCGGTGCCGCGGCCGGATTTCCCTTCCGGGCGGATTGCTGAGGCATCCGTCACATTCACCGAACGCCCGGGGCCGTCATCGGTCCCGGGCATTCGATCGACGGATCGGCGACGTTCGGCCGGCGGATCAGCGGCCGATGCCGAGCTCGGCCGCCATCAGGTCGCCCGCCTGCTGCTCCAGCTGCTCGTCGGTGAGCCCGTCGTCGTCGGTGTCCGCGCCGTCCGGCGCCGCACCGATCGGGCTGTCCAGCCGGACGTGGGCGATCAGCGACTGCAGCGCCCGCAGCACCGCCGTGCAGGTCGTGCCCCAGTTGGAGAGGTACGAGAACTGCCACCACCACAGCGCCTCGCTGACCCGGCCCTCGCGGTAGTGGGTCAGGCCGTGCTGGAGCTCGCTGACCACGCCCGCCAGGTCGTCCGAGATCCGGAAGGCGTTCGGCTTCTCCGGCGGACCGTACGGGTCGAAGACCTCGTGGTAGACGTCGATCGGCGCGAGCAGCCCGGCGAGGCGCTCGCGCAGCTGCTCGCCGTCCGGCTCCGGGCCGGTGTCGGGCTCGAAGCGGTCCTCCGGGACGACGTCCTCGATGGCGCCCAGCCGACCCCCGGCCAGCAGCAGCTGCGAGACCTCCAGGAGCAGCAGCGAGACCGCGCTGCCCGGTTCGTCGCCCTTGGCGACCTCGGTGACGGCGAGCACGAAGCTCTCCACCGAGTCGGCGATCTGCACGGCGAAGTCGTCCGGCTCGGAGCCGTGGCCGTGGGTGTGCGGGGCGTGGGCCTCCAGCTCCGGATCGGGCTGCGGGCCGTGGGGCTGCTGGTTGATCGTCCGGTCAGACATCGAGCAGTCGTCTCCCTTCGAAGGCGCGGCCGAGGGTGACCTCGTCCGCGTACTCCAGGTCCCCGCCGACGGGCAGTCCGCTCGCCAGCCGGGTCACCTTCAGGCCCATCGGCTTGCAGAGCCGGGCCAGGTAGGTGGCGGTCGCCTCCCCCTCCAGGTTGGGGTCGGTGGCCAGGATCAGCTCGGTGACCGTGCCGTCCGCGAGGCGCGCGAGCAGCTCACGGATGCGCAGGTCGTCCGGGCCGACGCCCTCGATGGGGCTGATCGCGCCGCCCAGCACGTGGTAGCGGCCGCGGAACTCACGGGTGCGCTCGATGGCGACGACGTCCTTGGGCTCCTCGACCACGCAGATGACGCCGAGGTCGCGGCGCGGGTCCAGGCAGACCCGGCACTGCTCGGCCTCGGCGACGTTGCCGCAGACCGCGCAGAAGCGGACCTTGTCCTTGACCTCCAGCAGCGCGTGCGCCAGGCGGCGCACGTCGACCGGGTCGGACTGCAGTACGTGGAAGGCGATCCGCTGGGCGCTCTTGGGCCCGACGCCGGGCAGCCTGCCCAGTTCGTCGATCAGGTCCTGAACCACGCCCTCGTACAACGTCGCGCCTTCCCTCGGATGGTCGGTGGTGCTCCGGTGCCATCATCCAACGAATCGGGCGCCGGACACACCGCCCGACGCCCGACTCCCACAGAAATCACATGGGTCCACCGTCTGAACTTCAGACCGTCGAGTGTTCTCACGGGGCTCTGAGACCTGCCCCGGTACGGTCCTCCGACCGTTCGCTGTCCTCCAACGGCCCCGGAACGGTCCTGGATGGCCCTGGAACGAACCCGGACGGTCCTGGACGGTCCTGGACGGTCCTAGAACGGCAGGCCGGGGATGCCGCCGCCGCCCAGGCCCTGGGTGAGCGGACCCATCCGCTCGGCCTGCATCTTCTGAGCCGCCTGGTTGGCGTCCCGGACGGCCGCCAGGATCAGGTCCGCCAGGGTCTCGGTGTCCTCCGGGTCGACCGCGGCCGGAGCGATGGTCAGCGCCACCAGCTCGCCCGAACCCGTCACCGTCGCCTCGACCAGGCCGCCGCCCGCCGTGCCGTTCACCTTCGCCTCGGCCAGCTCCTGCTGGGCCTTGGCGAGCTCCTCCTGCATCTTCTGCGCCTGCTTGAGCAGCTGCTGCATGTTGGGCTGACCACCACCGGGGAACACGGCTCACTCCTTGCTGTCACGCGGTTCTTCGTCCGTCACCGTTGAGCCTACGGGCCCGGGGCCGGTCCCGTGGCCCCGCCCCGGGAGCCGCTCAGCCGCCGCGGTGGTGGATCTCCTCCAGCACCGTGGCACCCAGCTCGCGGATGATCAGCTCCTGGCCGGAGAACGCCTCCTCGTTGAGGTCCGGGTCGTCCTCCTCCGGGATGTCGTCCTCCGGGGCCACCGACCGCGCCGGGCGGGCCGGGGGCGCCGACGGCGGCGGGGCCTGCACCGGCGCGGGGGCCGGGGCCTGCGCGGACGGCTGCGGCGGCGCCTGCACCGGGGCCGGAGCCTGCGGCTGGGGCTGCACCGGGGCGGGGGCGGCCACCGGCGGCGCGACGGCCGCCGGACGCGCCGGGGCCCCCCAGCCGCCACCGGCCGGGGCGGCCGCGGCCGGAGCCGCACCCACGCCCCCGGAGGGGTCAACGATGCACTCGACCCGCCAGTCCACGCCCAGCGCGTCGGACAGCGCCTGGCGCAGCACGTCGTCGCTGTTGCTGCCGACGAAGCTGTCCCGGGCGCCCGCGTTGATGAACGAGACCTGGAGCGTGCTGCCGTCGAACCCGGCCACCTGGCCGTTCTGGCTGAGCAGGATCCAGGTGAAGCGGCGGCGGTTCTTCACCGCCTCCAGGATCTGCGGCCACAGCTGCCGGACCTGCCCGGCACCCTGCTGAGCGACCGCGGACGGCTGCCCGCCCGGGGCGGGGGCCTGCTGGACCGGCGGGGGCGGGGTGGGCGCTGGCTGCGCGACGGCCTGCGGCTGCGGGGTGGGTGCGGCGGGAGCCGGGGCGGCGGCGGGGGCCGGGGCGCCGCCGGCGGGCGGGAAGCTGCGCGGGATCGGCCAGGCGCCCGGGGCGGGAGCGGCGGCCGGGGGCGCGGGGGCCTGCACGGGGGCGGGGGCGGGAGCCTGCGGGGGGGCCGCCGCGACCGGCGCGGCGACGGGCGCGGGCGCCGGGGCGGGCACCTCCACCGGCGGGGCCGTCGGTACGGCCGCGGGCGGAGCCATGGGGGCGGCCATCGGGGCTGCCATCGGCGCCGTTCCGGCCGGCGCGGCGAACCCGCCCGCGGCCGCCCGGCGCTCCAGCTTGTCCAGGCGCGCCTGCAGCGACAGCTCGTCGCTGTACGCGCCCGGCAGCATCACCCGGGCGCAGATCAGCTCCAGCTGGAGCCGCGGCGCCGCGTTGCCGCGCATCTCGGTCAGCCCGGTGTTGACGAGGTCGGCGGCCCGGCTCAGCTCCGCCGCGCCGAAGGCGTCCGCCTGCGCCTGCATCACCGCGACCCGGTCCGCCGGGGCGTCGATCAGCCCCTTCTCCCCCGCCTCCGGCACGGTGGCGAGGATCACCAGGTCGCGCAGCCGCTCCAGCAGGTCGGTGACGAAGCGGCGCGGGTCGTGCCCGCCCTCGACCACCCGGTCGATCACTTGGAACACCGTCGCCCCGTCGTGCGCGGCGAAGGCGTCCACCACCTCGTCCAGCAGCGCCGAGTCGGTGTACCCGAGCAGCGCCGTCGCCATCCGGTAGGTGACGCCGCCCTCGGCGGCACCGGCCAGCAGCTGGTCCATGACCGACATCGAGTCACGCACCGAGCCCGCGCCGGCCCGGACGACCAGCGGGAACACCGAGTCCTCGACCTGGATGCCCTCGCGGCCGCAGACGTCCGCCAGGTAGTCGCGCAGCGTGCCGGGCGGGACCAGCCGGAACGGGTAGTGGTGGGTGCGGGACCGGATCGTCCCGATCACCTTCTCCGGCTCGGTGGTCGCGAAGATGAACTTGAGGTGCTCCGGCGGCTCCTCGACCACCTTGAGCAGCGCGTTGAACCCGGCCGGCGTCACCATGTGCGCCTCGTCCAGGATGAAGATCTTGTAGCGGCTGTGCACCGGCGCGAAGAAGGCCCGCTCGCGCAGCTCGCGCGCGTCGTCCACACCACCGTGCGAGGCGGCGTCGATCTCGATCACGTCGATCGAGCCGGGCCCGCCGGTCGCGAGGTCCCGACAGGACTGACACTCCCCGCAGGGCGTCGGCGTCGGCCCCTGTTCGCAGTTCAGGCAGCGGGCCAGGATGCGTGCGCTCGTCGTCTTGCCACAGCCACGCGGCCCGCTGAACAGGTACGCGTGGTTGACCCTGTTGTTGCGCAGGGCCTGCTGGAGCGGAGCGGTCACGTGCTCCTGACCGATGACCTCCGCGAAGGTCTCGGGGCGGTAGCGGCGGTACAGGGCTAGGGACACACCCCCGACGATATCGGGACGGACCGACAAACGCGGCACCCCTCGTCCCGCCCGAGGCCCCCCGCAGGCCACCCCGCAGGCCCCCGGGAACGCAAAGACCCCCCGTGCACCCGCCAGAGCCCTCCTACCCTTGCTGCCTTCCGGCCCTGGGGGGGTTCAGAGAGATAACGCCACACGAGGGGCTGACCCCCACAGTACCGGATCCCGGCCCCGACGATCCACAGGCCACCCCCGCCCTCCGGCCTGCGGGATAGCTGGTCGCGAGCACCCCGAAACATGTACTAAGCTCTCCCACGGAGGATTCGCCTAGAGGCCTAGGGCGCACGCTTGGAAAGCGTGTTGGGAGCAATCCCTCACGAGTTCGAATCTCGTATCCTCCGCCTTCGCCCGCCAGGGCAGACGATGGCCCGGACCGCTCAGCGGTCCGGGCCATCGTCGTTTCGTGGTCGCCGTCGTGGTGGCAGCACCTCGGGGACCCGGCGGGGTCGCGCCATGACGCCGGCCGCAGCCGCTCCGGCCGCGGGGCAGCTGCCGGCGGTCACCGATGCGGCGCTGCCGCTCCTCCCCGAGAAGGAATCAGGAGCGCGCAAAGCGCCGGTGCGATATACCGGCGATTAGTCGGCCAATAATGATCCGGCCACCCCCGGGATCGGCTCGCTCGGGCGGCGCGCCCGACGAACCGCATGTACCGCCCAGGCGTCAAATGAAAAAACCCCACAATAGCGTTTCGACCCTGGCGCTAACGGCTGGGATCCCCCGCCCGCAAAAAGCACTCCGGGCGACACTGCCCCATCATCCCGCCGCGGCCAATTCCGGCTCGGCGTACGTCCGGCGGGCCTTCTCGATGTGCCGCCCGTGCCGCTCCGACCAGTCGACGATGCCCTGGACGATCTGCAGCAAGCTCTCCCCTATGGGCGTGATCTCGTAGAACACGGCCGGCGGCCTGCTGCCGACGACCCGCCGCTCGATGAAACCGTCCCGCTCCAGGCGCATCAGGGTCTCGGACAGAACCTTGCCCGAAACGCCCTCCATGCCGGATTTCAGATCGCAGAATCTCCTTGCGCCTGCGGCAATCTGCTGGCAGGCGAGCATTGTCCACCGCTCGCCTATGCGGTCCATCACCAGCCGCGCAAAGCATTCATCGTTCATTCGGCACTCCCCCCAGGGCCGTCGTTACTTGAAGGTAACCATAACCCTCCGAGGTGTCGTCGTCACGGTGAAGTGGATCACGCTTGTGATCTATAACTGGGGCCTCCCACGAACACCACTTCCCAGGGGGTTCCTTTATGTCGATTTCATCCGACCTGACCGTCGCGGCCCTCAGCGCGGCCGCCCAGGCCGCTCCCGCATGGCAGAACGCCGGTGCCACCGTCCGCTTCGTGCTCGCCGAGCCCGACACCGAGGTGACGCTCGACCCGCAGGGCCAGGCGACCGACGCCGCTCCGACCCACGTGCTGCGGATCAGCTGGTCCGACTTGCTGGACATCACTGCGGGCCGGCGCTCCTTCCTGCGCTCCGTCACCGGCCGCCGACTGTCGTCGCACGGGCCGGTGATGCAGACCTTCGCCTTCGGACAGGCCCTGGAGACCTTCGGACTCGGCCGCTGAACACCCGGTCCGCCGAGCGTCCCGGACGCCCCGTCACCCAGAAGCCCCTCTCCAGACAAGGAACATCCATGCCTGTCACGCACACCCCCGCCGACCACCCGCTGCTCTCCGCCCACGAGGCGGACGTCCTGCGGACCGTCGTCGCCTTCGCCAAGGACCAGGTGGCGCCCGGCGCCGCCGAGCGCGACGCCATCGAGAAGGGCCAGGTGGACTGGGAGACCGTCCGCGCCGGCCACGAGGTGGGCCTGCTGCGGATGGCGATCCCGCGGGAGATGGGCGGCCTCGGGCTGAGCCAGGTCGCCATCGCGCTCGTGCTGGAGGAGTTGGCCGCCGCCGACCCCGGCATGGCCCTGATCTTCGGTGCGACCAATCTGTTCCAGACGCCGATCCTGATCTCCGGCGACACCCGCCTGCAGGAGCGCTACCTGCCGAAGTTCCTTGGCGCCGACCCGGTCCTGGCGTGCAACGCCGTGGCCGAGGAGCGCAACGGCACCGACCTGGTGCTCCCGCAGAACGCTCCGTACGCCCAGGAGATGACCAGCGCGAAGCGCTCCGGCGGCGAGTTCCTCCTGAACGGCACCAAGCGGTACATCACCAACGCCCCCGTGGCGACGTACGCGACGGTCATGGCGAACCTCGACGGCGCGCCCGGCTCGACCGGCATGACCTGCTTCGTCACGGATCTCGAACAGGACGGCGTGGCCCGCGGTGAGATCCACGACAAGGTCGGATACCGAACCGCGCCGGCGGGCGAGCTGGTCTTCACCGACGCCCGCGTGCCCGAGGAGAACGTCCTCGGCGGCGAGCGCGGCGGGTGGGACCTCAATGTGGCGATCGGCAACGTGACCCGGGTGACCTGCGCGTCGGTGTCCACCGGCATCGCCCGGCACGCTCTGGAGCGGGCCGTCGCGTGGAGCGGCAGCCGTCGGCAGGGCGGGCGGATGCTGTTCGAGCACCAGATGTCCGCGCGCAAGCTCGCCGACATGGCCGCGCGGGTCTCCGCCTCCCGGGCGCTCTACCTGGACGCCGTGGTCAAGGCCGACAACATCCTGCCGACTCCGGCGTACGAACCGGCCGTCGCCAAGCTGGTCGCCGACCGCGCCGCCATCGACAACGCCGACGCCGCGATGGCCCTGATCGGCGCCCAGGCCTTCCAGCGCGGCGATGGCATGGACCGGGTCCTGCGGGACGCCTACGGGCCGCGGATCTACGAGGGCTCCCCCGAGGCGCTCGCCCTGGTGATCACTGGTGAGCTGTTCGACGTGCCGGAGATCCGATGACCGCGGCCCTCACCGGCAGTCACGGCGAGCAGCTTCTGCGCGACGGCACCGAGATCGAACTGCCCGGCCTGGAGGATGCGCTGACCGGCGATCCGCTCTTCCGCGCGGTGAGCCCCGAGGGGCTGCTGGTCCTGACCGTCGCCGGCGCGCAGCTGCCGGCGCGGATGCTGGAGCAGGTCTACCGGTTCCGCCTGGTGCAGTATCTCCAGCGCGGGTGGGTCGACGCGGCCGTGGTGGCGGCGCGGGGGCTGCGGACCGAGCCGTACGACGAGTTCGCGCTGCGGGACTTCCACACCCTGGTCGTGGAGCGGTCCACCGGTCTGCTGCGCGGCTACGGCACCCTGGCCGCCGCACGCGACCACTCTCCCACTCCCCTCGGCGACCTCGGCCACCGGCCGTTCGTCATCGAGCGTGACTACGCCCTCTCGCTGGCCGACCACCTCGGCCCGCAGACCTCCTCGGCCCTGGTGTGGGAGGGCAAGCGGCTGGTCCGCGACTACGCGATGCCCCGATCGCAGGCCGCAGTCACCGTCCCCTGGTGGGTCTACCTCGCCTGGGCGGCGGGCTGCCTCAAGGTGCTGGACAGCGATCCGAACGCGGCCGTCGTGGGGGACGGCAAGCTCGAAGGGGCGATCAACCAGCTGCGGCTGCTGGGCTTCGCCGCGCGGACGCTGCTGGACACCACCCCCGTGCCGCCCGACCCGGCCGACCTGTACGCCCCGATGTGGGACCAGGAGGAGCGCTCGTACCCGTTCATCCTCACGGACGAGGGGGCGCTGCGGCCCACCCTGGAGTACCTGCGGGAGCTCCTCGGCTCCGGTCAGCAGGGCTCGGTGCGCACCCGACTCGTCGACTTCCTGGAGGCCAGAACATGACCGCGATCGACGTGGACAACCCGACGCAGGCCCGCGAGCTGGACGAGGCGCAGTTCTACGCCTGCCTCACCCAGCGCAACCAGGGTCTGATCCCGGACGAACTGCAGGAGCGGATCGGCCGCGCCCGCCTGCTGATCGCCGGCTGTGGCTCGATCGGCGGAGCCACCGTGCAGCCGCTCGGCCGCATGGGCTACCGGCACTTCGTGCTGGCCGACGTCGGCACGTACGAGCTCAACAACCTGAACCGGCAGAACGCCACCGTGGACGACCTGGGCCTGAACAAGGCCTCGGTCGGCGCCCGGCTGCTGCGCGGGATCAACCCGCACGTCGACGCCGAGGTGGTGCCCGACGGCATCACCGAGGCCAACGTCCGAGCCCTGGTCGAGCAGGCGGACGTCATCGTGGACGGCGTGGACGTCACCACTCCCTCGGGGCTGGCCGCGAAGATCAGCCTGCACCGGGAGGCCTGCCGCCAGCGCAAGCCGCTGGTGACGGCCTGGGACATGGCGGGGATGCTCGCCGCCCAGTGCTTCGACTACCGGGTGGTCCGGGAGATCTTCGACGGCCAGCTCCTCCCGGGCGACGAGCAGCGGCTGGACACCTGGGAGGTCATCTTCCGGATCGCGCCGCGGGCCCACATCCCCGGCGAGATGTATCGCGAGCTGCGCCGCGGGCTGGCCAGGACCGACTACAGCGTCCCCCAACTCGCGGAAGCCGCCACGCAGTTCGGCGCCCTTGCGGTGCACATGGTCAACGTCCTGGTCTCCGGGCGGACCTTGCCCCGTACGGTCGCGGTCGACGTGCACCGCGTCGCGATGACGCCGGGGCGCCGCGCCCTCGACCGTGTCCAGCGGTACGTGGAGGGAGCGCGCTTCCTCGCCTTCCTGCCGCGGGAGCAGGCCTGGAACGGCTTCGCCCCCGCGCCGGCCTACCGGGCCCGCCGGCAGTGGGCCCTTCGTGCGGCCGGCACGCCGATCCCGATCGAGAGGACAGCACATGAGCAGTGAGTTCACCTACACCGACATCCGCCCCGACGGCATCGCGCTGACCGCCGAGGAGTCGCAGCAGATCGCGCAGGCCGCGCTGACCGTCGCCCTCGACTTCCGGGGCCACTCGCTGCACGACGCCGGCCTGCTCCACGCGGTCGAGCTGGCGGCGGCCGCGCTCCCGGCCCCGGTACGAAGAGCTCTGATCGCCTTCCGCGACCGGAGCAACCCCGGCGGCTGCCTGCTGCTCACCGGCCTGCCGGTCGGCGAGCTGCCCGCCACCCCGGACCGGCCCGAGGACGAGCCGGTCTGGTCGGAGGTCCCGGTGGCCACCATCAGCCAGCTGATGGTCATGTCGGTGCTGGGCCGCTCCATCTCGTACAGCGACGAGAAGAGCGGCCGCCTGGTCCAGGACGTGTGCCCCAAGCGCGGCGCCGAGCAGCGCCAGGAGAACAGCGGCTCCGTCCTGCTGGAGCTGCACACCGAGGACGGCTTCCACCCCAACCCCCCGCACTTCCTCAGCCTGATCTGCCTGCGGGCGGACCACGACGAGGTGGCCGCCACGGTCAGCGGCGGGATCGGCGACGTGCTGCCGCTGCTGGACGCGCAGACGGTGGAGGTGCTGCGGCAGCCCGAGTTCCGGATCCGCTTCAGCTCCTCCTTCGTGCCGGACGCCTCGGTGGGCGTGCTGACCCCGCCCATACCGATCCTCACCGGCAGTGCCGAGCACCCCGACCTCACGGTGGACTTCAACGCCACCACCGCGACCACCGCGCGGGCGCAGGCCGCGCTGGGCCGGCTGGAGGAGGCCATGCGCCGCTCGCTCAAGGGGCTGGTGCTGCGGCAGGGCGATCTCGTCATCCTGGACAACCGTCGCGCGGTCCACGGGCGCACCGACTTCACGCCGCGCTACGACGGCAAGGACCGCTGGCTCCGGCGATCCTTCGTGGTGACCGACCTGCGGCCGGTCAACGGGTTCCTCGGCCAGGGGCGGAGCCACCTGCCGGTGACCCCGGGGCACGGGGACCGGCCGGCGGCGCGGCCACTCGCCGAGCGCGTCCCGGTGGGTGCGGTCGGCGTCTGACGCCGCGCGGCACCGCTCAGGTCAGCCAGACGCGGGCGTCCGGGCGCTCGTCGGCGATCTGCGCCAGTTGCCCGTCGACGGTCGCGGCGGCCCGCCGGAAGACCTCCCGCCCTTCGGCGGTGAGGCGGATCTGGGAGCCGCGGCCGTCGCCCGGGGAGGGCTTGCGGTCCACGTACCCCGCCTCGACCATCTGCGCCACCAGGCGTGAGACCTGGGGCTGGCTGCGCGAGGTACGGGAGGCGACCTCCCCCGGGCGGATCCATTCCTGCTCCGCCCACAGCACCTCCATGATCTCGTAGGCGCTCACACAGAGATCGAACTCATCGGACAGCGTGTGCTCGATCCGCTGGTTCATCAGCGCGCAGACGCGCAGCAGGGACAGCCAGCGGTCGGCCAGAGGAGTGTTCGCCACGCTCCGCAGTCTAGATCCGCACCCACTGGCATGTCGATTCATGCGCATGTATCTTGTCGTTCGGAAAGGAGAAACCGATGACTGAGGCAATCTCACTCGTGGATGCCAAGCAGGAGGAGGGCCGAGAGCCCGACCGGGGGCCGGGGCAGGAACCCCCGAAGGCCTCCTGGCTGCCGATGGCGGCGGTCGGCGTGGCCCAGCTGATGGTGATGCTGGACTCGACGGTCGTCAACGTTGCACTGCCCTCGATCGGGACCGACCTCCCGGCCGACCAGACCGCCCTCCAGTGGACGATCAGCGCCTACGTCCTGATGTACGGCAGCCTGCTGCTGTTCGGCGGCCGGCTCGCCGATGTCATCGGACGCCGCCGGTCCTTCCTGTCCGGCCTGGTCCTGTTCGCCGTCGCGTCCGTCCTGTGCGGGGTCGCGGGCAACCAGGAGCTGCTGGTCGCCGGCCGCGTGCTCCAGGGCCTGGGTGCGGCGGTGCTGTCCGCCGCCGCGCTGTCGATCGTGGTGACGGTCTACCAGAACGAGGAGCAGCGCAAGGCCGCCCTCGCCACCTGGAGCGGCCTCGGCGTGATCGGTGCCATCCTCGGCGCCGTCCTCGGCGGGCTGATCGTGTCGGCGGCCAGCTGGCGCTGGGCCTTCCTGATCAACATCCCGATCAGCCTCGCCTCCGGGATCATCGGCCTGCGCAGCCTCGCGCCGATGCGCTCCGACGTCCGCCGCCCGCTGCGGCTGCCCACCGCGTTCCTCGCCACCCTCGGTCTGGCCTGCCTGTCCTTCGGCCTGATCCGGCTGCACGACGGCATGACCTCCCCGACCGCCTGGATCAGCATGGGCCTGTCCGTGGTCCTGCTTGCCGTGGTTGCCGTCACCGAGCTGGGCAAGTCCGACCCGCTCCTCCCGCTGCACCTGCTGCGCATCCCGACCTACTGGCTCAGCAGCCTGGGCCTGCTGCTCGCCGCGATCGTGATGATGGGCAGCTCCTACCTGGCCAGCAACTACTTCCAGGGCGCGCACGACATGAGCGCCTTCGCCACCGGTCTGGCGATGCTGCCGATGGGCCTGGCCGCGCTGGTCTTCGCCACAGTCGTGCCCAACCTGATCGCCAAGGTCGGCCCGGGCGGGACGTACCTGATCGGCGCACTCACCCAGATCGCCGGCGCCGCCGTCCTGATCACCGGACCGTCCAACACCGCGGTCGCGATCATCGCGCTGACCGTCATCGGAGCCGGTCTGCCCACCTGCTTCGTCCCGCTGTACGGGGTCGGCACCGCGCACGTCCGCCCGGAGGAGTCGGGCGTCGGCTCGGGCCTGCTGAACACCTTCAACGAGAGCGGCGCCGCCCTCGGCATCGCGGTGATCGGCACCGTCCTGGCCACCTCGGTGGACGGCGAGCTGGAGTCCGGCGCGGCCGCCGCCGACGCGATGACCATCGGCGTCGGCAACGGCTTCCTCGCAGTCGGGATCTGCGCCGCCCTCGCCGCCTGCATCGCCGTGGGCCTGCATCGACTGACCCGCGCCACGCAGGCCGGCGCCGAGACCACGGAGTCCTGACGACTCCCCTCCCCCGGGCCATCCCCCCGGCCCCCGGAACGCTCGACCGAACCCCCGTCGGTCGAGCGTTCCGCGTTTCGGCCCCACCGATCGACGAGGGTTCGATTGGCGCCGGTGCGGAGCGAATCGCGCTGCCGCAGGCCAGCACGGGTGTGAACCCCCGGCGGACGCCGTTCGGGAGAAGGGGAAAGCGTGTGGGGGGCAACCCCTCACGAGTCCGAATCCCGTATCCTCCGCCGTCACGAAGGCCCCGACCGGTTCGCCGGCCGGGGCCTTCGTCGTCTCCGGGGCGGTGGGGAGCGGATGATGGGGGGAACCGAGCTGAGGGGCGACGTGGTGAGTGGGAGTGGAACCGGTGGGGAGGCCGGGACCGTGGCGGCCGCGGCCCCGGGTGAGGATGGCGGGGCGGCGGGGGACGCGGGCCGGGGGGCGCGGCGGCGGGGCGGGTTGCGGCGGCTGGGCGTGCTGGTGGTCGTCCTGGTGGCGCTGTGCCTGCCGCCGTGGTGGACGCTGTTCGCCGGGGCCGGCTGGCCGTTCCCGGTGTTCCTGGGCGGCACGGCCGTCCTCGCGGCCTGGATGGTGTCGTTCCCCTTCCTGATGATCGCGGGGCACGGGCCACGACGGCTCGACCGGGCGGCCCGCTTCGCGGACACCAGCCTCGGGGTCGTCTGGGTGCTGTTCACCTGGTCGGTGCTGGGCGCTCTGGTGGGGGTGGTGCTGGCCGGGCTCGGTGTCGGGGGCGCCGATCGGGCCAGGACGGTGGCGGCGGCGGTGGCCGTGGTGGCGGCCGGGTTGCTGGGCTGGGGGCACCGTGAGGCGATGCGGGTGCCCCGGGTGAAGCGGCTGGACGTCCATCTGCCGCGGCTGGGCGGCGGTCTGGACGGGACGCGGGTCGTGGTGCTGGCCGACACCCACTACGGGCCGATCGACCGGGCGGTCTGGTCGGCGCGGGTCGCGGAGGCCGTCAACCGGCTGGACGCGGACGTGGTGGTCCACGCCGGCGACATCGCCGACGGCACCCCTGCCCAGCGCCGGGAGCAGTCGGCGCCGCTCGGGACGGTCCGGGCCCGGCTGGCCAAGGTCTACGTCACGGGCAACCACGAGTACGGCGGGGAGGCCCAGGGCTGGCTGGACCGCATGGCGGAGCTGGGCTGGGAGCCGCTGCACAACCGGCACGTGGTGGTGGAGGGCGGCGGGGACTCCCTGGTGCTGGCCGGCGTGGACGACGTGACCGCGGAGCACTCCGGACTGGCCGGGCACCGCGCCAACCTGGTCGACGCGCTGGCCGGGGCGGATCCGGCACTGCCCGTCCTGCTGGTCGCCCACCAGCCCAAGTACGTCCCCCAGGCCGCGGCCGCCGGCATCGACCTGCAGATCTCCGGGCACACCCACGGCGGCCAGATCTGGCCGTTCAACTTCCTCGTCCGGATCGACCAGCCGGTGGTGCACGGCCTGAGCCGGCACGGGGAGCGGACCCAGCTCTACACCAGCCGGGGCACCGGCTTCTGGGGTCCGCCGTTCCGGGTCTTCGCCCCGAGCGAGATCACCGTCCTCACCCTGCGCGCGGGCGCCGGCCCGGCCGCCGGGTAGCGCCCACCCGGCCGTACCCCGCCCGCTGCTTCGAACGTCGCTTGAACCTTCTCGGCCACGACGAGGACGCCTGGATCCCGGTCGTCTTCCACGCCCTCCCCGACGGCAGCCGCTACGCCCGCTTCGGCGTCCGCGCGACCGCCGAGGCCGCCCGCCCCGGTCACCGCGGAGGCCCGGACCGCTGTGCGGCGGTCCGGGCCTTGGTGCTTCTTCGGAGGGGGCGGGTCAGGAGACGGGGAGGGGGGCGGGGGCGCGGTCGGGGGCGGCGCCGAGGGCGAGCAGGGCGCTGCGGGTGGTGGTGACGGCGGCGCAGTTGTTGGCGGCGTAGGAGAGTGCCAGGCGGTGCCGGTCGAGGGAGAAGTCGGCGACGGCGTCGGCGATGAGGAAGGGCTGGACGTCGTGGGAGAAGGCGTCCACGGCGGTCATCAGGACGCCGACGTGGGCGTAGACGCCGCACAGGATCAGCTGGTCCCGGCCGCTGTCGCGGAGCAGGTCGAGCAGTCCGGAGCGGTGCAGGGCGCTGTAGCGCCACTTGGTGAGGACCTGGTCGTGCGGCTGCGGGGCGAGGGCGGCGACGATCCGGCGGTCGCCCGGCTCGGCGCGCATGCCGGGGCCCCAGAAGTCCTTGAGCAGACCGCGCTGTTCGTCGTCCATGTCGCCCGGCTGGGCGGTGTAGACGACGGGGACCCCGAGGTCCGCGCAACGGGCCCGGAGCAGACGGCAGTTGTGCAGGAGTTCGGAGGCGGGCGAGCGGTCGGCGGTGAACGGGCGCAGGAAGTACTCCTGCATGTCGTGGACGAGCAGGACGGCGCGGTCCGGGTCCGGGGTCCAGGGCACCCGGCTCTCCGGCAGGTCGCGTTCGGTGGGCATGGGGTACGGCGGAATGGGGCTGATGCTCAAGGCGGGCCTCGTCAGGGTGTGGTGGCGGGGGGCGGACTCAGGGGCGGCGGGGGCGGCGGTCAGGGGCGCCAGGCCGCCGCGACGGTGAGGGACTGCTCCGGGTTCAGGCGCGGGTCGCAGAGCGTGGTGTACGGGCCGAGCCGGCCGGCGTCGGCGACGGACGGGAGGTCGGCGACGCACTCGGCGACCGGGTCGGGCGTCGCCTCCAGGTGGAGGCCGGCCGCCACCCCGCCGCCCCGGCGGACCGCCGCCAGGAACTCGCCGACCTCCTGGACCACGGCGCTCAGGGCGCGGGTCTTGCGGCCGTCGGGCGCGCTGACGGTGTTGCCGTGCATCGGGTCGCACAGCCAGATCACCGGGTGGCCGGCCTCGCGCACGGCCCGGACCAGGTCGGTCAGCCGGTCGGCGGCCCGGCCCGCGCCGAAGCGGGCGACCAGGGTGAGCCGGCCGGGCACCCGGTCCGGGTCGAGGGTGCGGCACAGTTCCAGCAGTTCGGCGGGGGTGCAGCCGGGGCCGACCTTGCAGGCCACCGGGTTGACCACGTCGGCCAGCAGCCGTACGTGGGCGCCGTCCGGTTCACGGGTCCGCTCGCCGATCCACGGCCAGTGGGTGGAGGTGAGCAGCAGCCGGCCGTCGGACGAGCGGCGCAGCAGGGGCAGTTCGTAGTCCAGCAGCAGCGCCTCGTGGCTCGTCCAGACCACCGGGTCGGGCAGCGGGGACCAGGTCTCCTCGTGCCGGCGCAGCTGGGCCATCGCCCGGGCGGCGGCGCGGTAGGCGGTGACCAGGCGCAGCGGGTCGGGGCGGCGGGCCATCGGCTGGGGCTCGGGCGCGTTGACGATGAGGCCCCGGAACACCGGCAGTTCGACGCCGTCGACGACCTCGGTGGGCCGGGAGCGGGGCTTGGCGAACTGACCGGCGATCCGGCCGACCCGGACGACCGGCATCCCGGTGTTCATCCGCAGCACTCCGGCCAGCGCGTCCAGCAGTCCGGCCTTGCGGGAGATCGCCTCCGGGCCGCAGTCGGCCGGGTCCTCGGCGCAGTCGCCGGCCTGGACGACCAGCAGTCGCCCGGCGGCTGCCTCGGCGAGCAGGGTGCGCAGCTGGCGCACCTCGTCCCAGGCGACCAGGGCGGGCAGGGCGGCCAGGTCGGCGCGCACCTTGTCGACCAACCAGGCGTCGCCCCAGTCGGGTTGCTGCCCGGCGGGACGGCTGCGGTAGGGCAGCAGCTCCTCCTCGGACAGGGCGGCGCGGAAGGAGTCCAGTGCGGTGAGCGTGCCGCTGCGGTCGATCACGAGCGCTCCTCGGCGGAGACGGTGGACGGGGCGGACGGGGCGGACGGGGCGGACGGGGCGGAGACGGCGAACGGGGCGGACGGGGCGGAGACGGCGGACGGGGCGGCAGCGAGCGGCTCCCGTACGGCGAGCGGCTCCCGTACGGCGAGCGGCTCCCGTACGGCACCCGGTTCCCGGGCGGCCGCGGCGACCGCGGCGGCGACCCCCGGGGCCACCCGCGGGTCCAGGACGTTCGGGACCACCCGGTCCGGGGCGAGGTCCTCCGCCGCCAGGGCGACGATGGCGTCGGCGGCGGCCAGCATCATCCGCTCGGTGATCCGGGTCGCCCCGGCGTCCAGGGCGCCGCGGAAGATCCCGGGGCACGCCAGCAGGTTGCTGATCTGGTTGGGGTGGTCGCTGCGCCCGGTGGCGACCACCGAGGCGTACCGGGCGGCCAGTTCGGGCGCGATCTCGGGGGTGGGGTTGGACAGCGCGAACACCACGGCCCCGGGCGCCATGGCGGCGATCAGTTCCTCCGGCACGGTCGCCGAGGAGACGCCGATGAAGACGTCGGCTCCCGGCAGGACGTCGGCCAGGCCGCCGCGCAGTCCTCGTGGGTTGGTCAGGTCGGCCAACTGGGCCTTGGCGGAGGTGAGTTCGGATCGCCCTCGGTGGATGACACCGCGCGAGTCCAGTACCACGACCTCGCCCGCCCCGGCGGCGACCAGCATCCGGGCGCACGCGCTGCCCGCCGCGCCGGCGCCGGAGACCACCACCCGCATCGACGACAGCGGCCGGCCGAGCAGATCGGCCGAACTGCGCAGCGCCGCCAGCACCACGATGGCCGTACCGTGCTGGTCGTTGTGCATCACCGGGCAGTCCAGGGCCGCGTCCAGGGCGCGTTCCAGTTCGAAACAGCGCGGCGCGGCGACGTCCTCCAGGTTGATCGCGCCGAACGACGGCCGGAGCCGGACGAGCGTCTCCACGATCTCGTCCACGTCCCGGGTGTCCAGCACCAGCGGTATGGAGTCCAGCCCGCCCAACGCCTTGAACAGCGCCGCCTTGCCCTCCATCACGGGCAGTGCGGCGGCCGGACCCACGTCGCCCAGGCCCAGCACGGCGGTGCCGTCGCTGACGACGGCCACCAGCCGGTGCGCCCAGGTGTAGTCGGCGGCCAGCCGGCCGTCCTCGGCGATGGCCTGGCTGACCCGGGCGACGCCCGGGGTGGAGATGGCGGACAGCGCGCGGGCGTCCAGTGGGGTGATGGGCACCTGGGTGCGGAGCTTGCCGCCCCGGTGGGCCCGGAATATCTCGTCCTCGGTGAGCCTTTCGGCACGGTCCTGGTGGGCGACCGACACTGGCGTCCCTTTCTCGGGGAAGTGGCGGGAAGGTCTCGGGAGAGCTCTCGGAGGGTCTCGGGGATCCTCGCGGGGTGCAGGGGGTGCAGGGGCGGCGGGTGTTCCGTGCCGGATGTTCTGTGGCCGGTTGTTCCCTGGCCGGATGTTCTGCGGCCGGTTGTTCCCTGGCTGGGAGGTCCGTCGCGAAGGTGATCGTGTTCGACGCTAGCCGCGGCCTCGACACGGGCGGAACTACTCGACCGAGTGGGTCTGCCCCACCCGATCGCCGCATTCCTCGATTGACCTGCGCATTCGAGTAGTTGTGGGCCCCCTGGCCATGCGGAAGTGTCGTCGTCATCCCCTCTTCCGCTCGCTCCAGCCGTTCCAGGAGGCGCCATGACCGGGCACACCCGGCCGCTGCACGACGAGGCCCCGGGAGGTCTGTTCGGCAGGCTGCTCGCACCGGGCGGCGAGCCCGCCGCGTACGCCCTGCTGCACCGGCCGGAGAGCGGCGCGGCCGACCGGGTCGAGGTGGTGACCGGCGAGGTGGCCGAGGTGGCCTCGCTGGCCGAGCTGCCGCTCGGGGACGGGCCGGAGGAGACCACCGGCGCCCGGCACGAGCTGCTGGTCGTGGTGCCGTTCCGGCAGGTCGCGGAGCGGGGCTTCGCCGCCCCCGACGACGGCGCCCCGCTGCTGGCACTGCGGATCACCGAGCAGGAGACGGTCGACCTCGCGGACGCGCTGCGACTGCTTCCGGACGACCGACTGGCGCTCAGTGAAGCCGGGTTCGCGCTGGACGACGAGGCGTACGCCGAACTCGTCCGGACCGTGCTCACCGAGGAGATCGGGCGCGGGCGCGGCGCCAACTTCGTCCTGGAGCGGCCCTTCGTCGCCGAGATCGACGCCTTCGGCCCGCGGGCCGCACTGTCGGTCTTCCGCCGGCTGCTGGCCCAGGAGCGCGGCACCTACTGGACGTTCCTGGTCCGCGCGGGCGAGCGCTACTTCGTCGGCGCCTCACCGGAGCGGCACGTCAGCGCGATCGGCGGGGAGGTGGTGATGAACCCGATCAGCGGGACGTACCGCTACCCCGCCGACGGGCCGTCCGTGCCCGGGCTGCTCGACTTCCTCGCGGACCGCAAGGAGACCGACGAACTGCTCATGGTGGTCGACGAGGAACTCAAGATGATGGGCCGGATCTGCGAGGACGGCGGGCGGGTCATCGGCCCGTACCTCAAGCCGATGGCGCGGCTGGCCCACACCGAGTACCTGATCAAGGGGCGCAGCACCCGGCCGGTGCCGGACATCCTGCGGGAGACCCTGTTCGCGCCCACGGTCACCGGCAGCCCGCTGGAGTCCGCGTGCGAGCTGATCAGTCGTTACGAACCGGGCGGGCGCGGCTACTACAGCGGCGTGCTGGCCCTGGTCGGCCGGGATGCGGCCGGCGGGCGGTGGCTGGACTCGGCGATCCTGATCCGCACCGCCCGGATCGACCCGGACGGCCGGCTGCGGATGGGCGTCGGCGCGACCCTGGTCCGGCACTCCGACCCCGGGGCCGAGGTCGCCGAGACGTACGCCAAGGCGGCGGGGATGCTCGCGGCCGTCCGGGGGACGCCGGACGGCGCCGCCCCTGCGCCGGGAGCCGGGGCCGCGCCGGGAGCCGGTGGCACCGCCTCCTGGGCCGAGGACGCCCGGATCCGGGCCGCACTGGCCGGGCGCAACGCCCAGCTGGCGCCGTTCTGGCTGAGCCGGCCGGACGGCGCCCCGGGCGGGCTCTCGGGTGGGCTCTCGGGTGGGCTCTCGGGCGGTCTCGCCGACGGGGACCCGGCCCGGGGACGGGTACTGCTGGTCGACGCCGAGGACACCTTCACCGCGATGATCGGCCATCAACTCGCCGCCCTCGGACTGGAACCGGAGATCCGCCGCTGGGACGCCCTCACCCGGGGAACGGACGGCCGGATCGAGCTGGACCAGGCCGACCTGGTGCTGGTCGGACCGGGCCCCGGCGACCCCCGGGAGGTCGGCGACGCCAAGATCGCCACGCTCCGCGCGCTCACCCGCCAACTCCTCGACGGGGAGCAGCCGTTCCTTTCGGTCTGCCTCGGCCATCAGGTGCTCGCGGGTGAACTGGGCCTCCCCCTGGTCCGCAAGTCGCAACCGAACCAGGGCCGGCAGCAGGTCGTCGACCTGTTCGGCCGCCCCCGCCGGGTCGGCTTCTACAACAGCTTCGCCGCCCTCGCGGACCGCGACGACTTCATACCCCGGGGCCTGGCCCGGACCGTCACGGTCAGCCGGGACGCCGGCAGCGGCGAGGTGCACGGCCTGCGCGGACCGCACTTCCGCTCGCTGCAGTTCCACCCCGAGTCCGTCCTGAGCACCGACGGCTTCGACATCCTGCGCGAGTCGGTGACCGGGCTGCTCGCCGTCCCGGCCGGCGCCGTGCGGGCTTCCTGAACCCGTCACGCGCGCCCTGACCGGACGTACGCCCGTCACGCGCGCCTTGATCGGACCCACCCCCGGAGCCGTACGCACGTCCGAGACGGCCACCGCCACCACCCACCCCCGCACGAACACCCACCCACCCCACCCCGGAGAGGACCCGTCATGCCGAAACTGATCGTGAGCAACCAGCGGACCGACGAGATGATCGGCGACCTGGGCTCGCTGACCCCCGAGTACCGCCGTTACGTGGCCGGCCAGGCCCAGCGGATGGTCTGGCTCGCCGAGGAGGGTGACGTCCTCGTCCTCCCGGTCGGGCTGGACGAGGAGTTCCTCTCCTACGTCGCCGCCCTGAAGGGCATCGACCGCGGCTCCTGGGCCGTCGTCGTGCCGCCGGTCGGCGACCTCGGCGAGGACGTGCTCTCCCGGGACCGGCTGGAGGACCCGGAGTTCGTCGCCCGGCTGCGGGCCGCCGTGCGCGAGCACGGGGTCCGCACCATCCTGCCCTTCCACTTCGACCGGGTCAGCGTGCGGCTCGCCCGCACCCTCGGGCTCGACGAGCACACCCCGGGCTTCCCGTTCGCCGCGCAGAGCGGCACCGCCCTGCTGAACAGCAAGGCCGTCTTCCGGGCCCTGGCCGTGGGCCACGGCATCCCGGTGCCGTTCGGCACGGTCACCGACGACCGGCAGGAGGCGGAGGAGTTCCTCTGGGAGGCGATCCGCGCCGGTCGGCCGGTCATCGTCAAGCAGGACTTCCACGTCGGCGGCATCGGCAACGAGATCGTCAGCCCGGTGCCCGGGGTACGCCCGATCGGGGCAACCGGCACCGAGCTGATCACCGACCGCGCCGCGCTCGCCGCCCACCTGGACCGGCGCTGGTCGCACTACTCCGGTCCGCACCGGGGCCGGGTGGTCCTGGAGCACTACACCCCCGAGTCGCCCGCGATCTACTCCGAACTGCTCGTCACCGACGAGGGCGTACGGCTCGTCGGCCACGGCGAGATGCGGATGAAGCCGGTGATCAACGGGCTGATCGTGCCCGCGCCCTCGGTGCGGCTGCCCGCCTTCGCCGGCTTCCTGGACGACTCCCGGCGGCTCTCCGAGACCCTCCACCGGATGGGCTACCGGGGCAGCCTGAGCGTCGACGCGATCGTCACCCCGGACGACACCATCCTGGTCAACGAGGTCAACGGACGGGTCGTCGGCTCCGCGCACATCCACCGGATCGGCGAGGAGCTCGTCGGCGGCGACTACACCCGCGAGCGGGTACTGATCGAGAAGCGCCGGGTCGCCTTCCCCGACTTCCGTACGACGCTGGACAAGCTCACCGCCACCTCGCTGGGCTTCGACCCGGCCACCCGCACCGGCGTGGTGGTGACCGTCCACGACAACGGCCGCACCGGCGGTTTCGGCGGCTGCTGCCTGATCGCGGAGGACGACGCGGCCGCGCGGGTACTGGAGGAGGAAGTGGACGCCCTGTTCGGGAGCGCGGGTGAGTGAGGACGGGCGCGAGGACGGGTGTCCGGCGGAACCGGTCCGGAAGGAGGACGCCAGTGAGTGAGGGCGACGAGAACGACGGCGCGGGAGCCACCGCGAGAGGCACCGTGAAGGCGGACGGCGCCGTGCGGCAGCAGGACCGGTCCGGTCCCCCCGCCATGGGGTACCGGGAGCTGCTGGCCCGCCCCGGGGTGCGCCCCTGGCTGCTGGTCACCCTGGCGGCGAAGCTGCCGGTCGCCATGGCGCCGCTCGCCCTGGTGTTCCTGGTCCGCGACACCTCCGGCGGATACACCCTGGGCGCGGTGCTCGGCGGGGCGTACGTGGTGGGCGAGGTGGTCGGCGCGCCGCTGCTCGGGGCCCGGCTGCACGGCGCCCGGCTGCGGCGCGAGCTCTCCCTCGGCCTGCTGGGCGGCGCGGCCGCCTTCGCCGGGCTGGCCTTCTGCCGCTCGGCGCCGCCCGCGCTCGCCATGGCGCTGGCGTTCCTGGCCGGCGCCGCCCCCGCCGCGCACGCCGGCGGGCTGCGCGCGCTGCTGGTGGCCGCGGTGCCGGAGCACGGCGTGCCCCGGGCGCTGAGCGTGGAGACCACGCTCACCCAGGGCATCTGGGCGGTCGCCCCGGCCGCGGTGGCGTTCCTGGCCCTGGGCGCGACGCCCGGCGCGCCGCTCGGACTCGCCGCCTGCTGCGCCGCGCTGGCCGCGTTCGGGGTCCGGTTGCTGCCGGATCTCGGCACCGGTCAGGAGCAGGCCGACCAGGAAGCAGGCCGGCAGGTCTCCCGGGGGCGGGCGTTGGCGGCCGGCTGGCCGGTCTACCTGACCAGCGCCGCCGCGATGGCCCTGCTGGCCACCGCCGAGCTGGTGCTGCCCGCCCTGCTGGAGTCCCGTGGGCTGCCGGTCAGTTGGTCGGGCCCGCTGCTGACCGCGTTCTCGGTCGCCAGTGTGGTCGGCGGTCTGCTGTACGGCGCCCGGCGGTGGCCGGGCGGGCCGCGGGCGCAGAGTCTGGTGCTGCTGGTCGCGATGGCGGCGTTCGTGGCCCTGATCGCGGTGCTGCCCGGCCTGGTGGGCATCGCCGTGGGGCTGGTCCTGGCCGGGGCGTTCAAGTCGGGGGTGATGGTCACCCGCAACCTGTCGCTGCGCGAGCGGGTGCCGGCCGGGATGCTCGCGGCCGGGTACTCCGTCATGTACGCCGTGCAGGGTGTCGGTTACAGCCTCACCGCCTCGCTCGCCGCGCTGATCCTGGCCAACGCCGCGCCGGGCGCGGCGGTGCTGTGCGGCGCGGCGCTGACCCTGCTGCTCACCCTCGTCAGCGCCTCGGCCGAACGCCGTTCGCACGGAGCGCACTTGGAGGCTCGCGACACCTCCTGACCACGGATCGCACACCGACGTTCCGTCCCGTGACGTTTAACGGCGTGTTCACACCAAAGGCCGATCAAGGACCGTAGAATCCTTTCCGTGCCCGGGACTTGACACCGTCCCGGGCGCCGTGGTGAACCAGCGCGAGACGATCGATCCGCGGCCGCCCCGCGTGCCGCGGACACGGGGAGAGCGGTGTGAACCCATTGTCCTTGTCACTGCCGTCGGCGGTGCCCGCCAGCACCGCCGACCCACTCATCGGCATCACCGAGAAGCGCGCGGACTCGACACTCCTGAGTTCCGCCCGCCTGCTCGCCGCCCAGGGCAGCGCCGACCAGATCGGCGCGCTGCTGCGCGCCCTCGTCACCGACCCGCTCGGGCTGCTGCGGGCCCTGGCCTCGGTCGGCTCCCTCGACCGCGCCGTGGACCTCCTCGGCACGGCCCTGACCCTCGGCCTGCCCGCGGAGCTCAACGCCCGCCTGCGGTGCCTGCTGGTCGAACTGCGGCTGGCCGGCGGGGACGTCCGCCTGGCCCTCGCCACCGCCGAGGAGATCCTCGGCCGCGGCACCGCCGGTTCGGCCGAACTGCCGGACACCGTCCGCAGTGCCGTCCTGGCCGGACGCGCCTTCGGCCGGTACTTCCAGGACGCCGACCGGGGCCGCCGGCACGCCGAGTCCGTGCTGCGCGGCTACGACGAGCGGATCACCCCGGACGCGGAGCTGCTCGCCGCCACGGCCGTCCTCTCCGACCTGGTGCTCGCCGACGGACGCCTCGCCGAAGGGCTGCGGCTGGCCCGGTCCGCTGCGGCCGGTGCGAGCGCCATGCCCTCGCCGGTCTGGCGCGCCTACCTCCGCCTGGTGCTCGCCGACCGGCTCGTCGACGTCGGCGCCCACGCCGAGGCCGAATCCACCGTACGGACCGCCGTCGCCGACCTGACCGGGCTGGGCGGCGGCGGGATGGACTCCGTCGTCGCCCTGCACCGGGCCCGGCTGCTGGGCCACCGGGGCCGGCTCGCCGAAGCCCGCGACGAGGCCCAGCAGGCGCTCGCGGCGGCGATGTGCCGGGGCACCCTGCTGTACGTGCCGCCGCTGCTGGCCACCCTCGGGGAGCTCGCCCTCAGGTTCGGCGACCACCACGGCGCCGAGGCCTTCGTCCGCCGCTACCGCCAGGCCCTCGCCGACGGCGCCGGCCGGATGCCCTCACCGGTCTACGACTGGGTCGAGCTGCAGGTCACCGCCGCCCGGCACGGGGCGCACGCCGCGCTGGAGCAGCTCGAACCGCGCTACTCCGACCCGGCGTCGCGGGCCGCGCTCTTCACCCGCCAACCGGGCGCCGCCGCCTGGTTCGTCCGGACCGCCCTGGAAGCCGGGGACCCGCACTGGGCCGTGATCGCCGCTCAGGAAGCCGAGCGGCTCGCCGAGGACAACCCCGGCATCGCCCCCCTCGCGGCCGCCGCCGGGCACGCCGTCAGCCTGCTGCACGGCGACCCGGACGGCCTGGTGCGCGCGGCCACCGACCACGGCCACCACTGGGCCCGGACCGCCGCCGCCGAGGACCTCGCGGCCCTGCTCGACGCCCGCTCCCGCCGACGGGACCCCTTCGCGACCGTCACGGACGCCCCACCCCGGCCCCGGCCGGCCGGCCCCGCACCGTCGACAGCCGTCCGGGCCGCAGCCGTACCGGCCACTCCGACCCCGGTGCTCACCCTGCCCGCCCCCGACCCGGGCGCCCGCGCGGCCGAGGAGAACGCCGACGCCCTGAGCGACGTCGAACGCACCGTGGCCCACCTGGTCAGCCAGGGCCTCACCAACCAGCAGGTGGCCTCCCGGATCCACCGCTCCCCGCACACCGTCAACTACCACCTGCGCAACATCTTCCGGAAGGTCGGGCTCAGCTCCCGGGTCGACCTGGCCCGCCACGCCCACCTCTGGGCCGTCGACCGCCCCGGCATCGCCGACCTCGGGATGTACTGACCGGGCGCCCTCACGCCCCCGGCGCGGCCCCGCCCGGGGCCGGCCGCGCGGGCTGGTCGGGCTGGTCGGGCTGGTCGGGCTGGTCGGGCTGGTCGAGGAGCAGCTGGACGCCGTCGAGGAATGGAGTTCTCCGAGCGGCTCCAGCTGGAGGCCGCGGCCTTCGACGAGCGGGCGGAGGGGACGGAGTTCCGGATCCCGTTCTTCGTCTTCCAGGGCGACGGCGACGTCCTCACCCCGCCCGCACCGGCGAAGCGGTTCTTCGACGACGTCACCGCCCCGGTCAAGGAGTTCGCGCTGATCCGGAACGCCGGCCACTTCGCGAGCTTCCGCCACCCGACCAGTTCCTCGACCTGATGCCGGCCAAGGTCCGCCCGGCGGTCACCGCCCAGCCGGCCGCCCACTGACCGCCGCGGTCACCCGTATCTCGTGGACGGCGTTCCGGTCCCCGTCGAGCGGCTGGACCCGCCCGGCGGAGTCGGTGGCCCGACAGCGGACGCGGTGCGGCCCCGCGGCGAGGTCGTACCGCAGCCGGAACCGCTGCCAACTCGGGTGCGGGCCGCGCCCGTCCAGCTCGGCGGGCTGCCAGTCGCCGTCGTCCACGGCGATCTCGACGGCCGTCACCTCGGTGGAACTCCAGGCGTAGCCCGCCAGTTCGGCGGCTCCGGCCGGCACGGTGGCGCCGTCCGGCGGGCTGAGCAGCTTGCTGCTGACGTCCTTCTCGCGGACCGGCCGGGCCTCGCTCTCCCCCGGCAGCACCCGGGTGTAGAGCCGGGTGGTGAAGAGGTGCTCGGGGCGTTCGGCGGCCAGCACCACGCGCGTCAGCCACTTGACCGAGTTGGTGCCGAACATCCGGGGCGCCACCGCCCGCACGGGGTACCCGTGGTCGGGGCGCAGCGCCTCACCGTTCATCCGGTGCGCGAGGAACACCTCGGTCCGCGCCTCCTCCAGCGGCAGGTCCTTGAGGTAGCTCACACCGCTCTCCCCCGCGAAGTCGCCGCGGTCGGCGCCCTCCAGCCAGACGTGCCGGGCCTCCGGGCGCGGCCCGGCCAGCTCCAGCACCTCGGCGAGCGGGACCCCGACCCAGTCCACGTTGGTGACGGCCCGGGTGGGCACGGTGGGGCGCAGCGGATTGCCGAAGCACTCGTGGACGGCGGTGAACCGGCGCTGCGGGAGGCCCTGGAGGGCCCGGAAGTCCAGCCGCAGCGGCCGCTCCACCAGGCCTTCGACGGTGAGCGTCCAGGTGTCGGCATCGAGCCCCGAATGCCGGGCGAGGTGGCTGCGGATGAAGACCTCCTCGACCGGCGTGAGGAAGACGTCGGGCGTCTCCGGATCCGTTCTGAACATGCGCCACACCCCCGTGCTGAAACGACTGTTGCCATGATCGACAGTACTAGGAGCGGCTGACAACGGGCCGCCCGGCACCGGCCGGCCTCAAAGCGGCCGCGAGGGGAGCGGCCGGACCCGAGGCGGCCGGGGTGTCCGATTCGTTCAAGACCCCCGCCCGCGGCCCGCCTACCGTGACGGACATGAACAGCACCCCCGCACCGCAGTTCGCCTTCATCGGTCTCGCCGTCTCCGACATGGCCGCCTCGGTGGCCTTCTACCGGCGGCTGGGGCTCGCCTTCCCCGAGGGCTCCGAGCAGCAGCCGCACGCCGAGGCGGAGCTGCCCGGCGGCCTGCTGCTGGTCCTCGACGCCGAGTCGACCATCCGCTCCTTCCACCCCGACTGGCAGCCGCCGACCGGCGGCGCACGGGCGGCGCTGGCGTTCCACTGCCAGAGCCCGGCGCACGTGGACGCGGTGTACCAGGAGCTGACCGCCGCCGGGTACCACGGGGAGCTGAAGCCCTGGGACGCCTTCTGGGGCCAGCGCTACGCCTCGCTGCGCGACCCGGACGGCAACGGGGTCGACCTGCTCGCACCCCTCTAGCCCGCTCTCACAGCAGCGCCGTCACCTTCGTCCCCGCCAACTCCCGTACGTCCCGCGCCAGGTGCGCCTGGTCCGCGTAGCCCGTCCGGGCCGCCGTCTCGGCGAGCGGGACGCCGGAACGGGCCAGTCCGAGGGCGCGCTGCAGCCGCAGGATCCGGGCCAGTGTCTTGGGGCCGTAGCCGAAGGCGGCCAGTGAGCGACGGTGCAGCTGCCGGGCGCCGAGGCCGACCGCCTCGGCCGTGGCCGCGACGCTGTGCCCGGCGGCGAGCGCGTCGGCCACCGCCCGTACCAGCCGGTCCTCGGGCCGCGTGGTGGCCGCCAGGCGCAGTGCCAGCTGTTCCAGGGCGGCGGCCGGGTCGGCGGCGGCGTCGGTCCGTTCGGTCAGCCGCCGTACCTCGCCACCGGGCCACAGGTCGGCCAACTCGACTCGGCGGTCGCGCAGTTCGTGCGCCGGGAGGCCGAGCAGGGCCGGTCCGGCGCCGGGGCGGAAGCGGATGCCCGCCCACGGTCCGCGCAGTCCCGGTCCGGGCCGGAACGCCCGGGTGTCCGGCCCGGCGACCAGCAGCCGGCCTTCGGTCCACAGCAGGTCCATGCAGCCGTCCGGCAGCACCAGCCCGCCCGCGCCGCCGTCCGCCGCACCGCCGTCCGCCGCGTCGGCGCCCTTCGTCCACAGCACCGCCCCGGGCAGCCGGGACGGGCGCTCCGCGTAGTGGCTGGGCATGCTCGAAGGCTACGCGCGCCGGACGGGCGGCGCGTTCCGGGAGCCCCCGGCGGGCCCGGACGGCCCGCCGGCCCCGGCTGCGCGGGGCAGCCGGGGCCGGCGGGGGGCGGGGGGCGGCCGGTCAGGGGGGCCGGCCGCTTCGGAGCGGGCTCAGACGACCGCCTCGACGGCGGGCTCGACGGGCTCCGCGGCGGCCTCGACGGGCTCCGCACCGGCCTCGGCAGCCGGCGTGCCCCGCATCAGCACCAGGGTGAGCACCGCGGCCACCAGGACGGCGATCCCGCCGACCGTGAAGGTGGTGGAGGTGGCGGTGTTGAAGGCCTCCCGGGCGGCCCGGGCCAGGGCGCCGTTGCCGGCGGAGAGGGCGAGCGCGTCGGTGATGGCGTGCCGGGCGGGGGCAGGGGCGTCGGTGGGCATCGCGCCGGTGTAGGTGCTGGAGAGCACGGTGCCGAGGATGGCCACGCCGAGGGCGGCGCCGGACTGCTGGATGGTGTCGTTGAGGGCGGAGCCGACGCCGGCGTGCTCGCCGGGGATGGCGCCCATCAGGGCGTTGGCGGCGGCGGGCATGCCCAGGCCGGAGCCGATGCCGAGCACCAGCATGGCGAGGGCGACCTTGCCGAAGCCGTCGCCGACGGAGAGAGTGGCCAGCAGTCCGAAGCCGCCGGCGATGATCACCATGCCGACCGAGGTGAGCACCCGGGCCGGGAGCTTCTTGCCGAGCGCGGCGCCGATCACGTTGAAGGCGAGCGAGGCGATGGCCAGCGGGATGAAGGCCAGGCCGGTGTCGGTGGGCGAGAACTCCAGCACGAACTGCAGGTACTGGGTGAGCACCAGCATCAGGCCGCCGGTGGCGAAGGTGAGCAGGACGAGGGAGAAGCTGGCGCCGGTGAAGACCCGGTTGCGGAACAGCTTGAGCGGGACCATCGGCGAGTCGGTGCGGACCTGACGGATGCCGAAGCCGGTCAGCGCGGCGACCGCAAGGGCCATCGCGCCGAGGGTGTTGACGTGGGCGAAGCCGTCCCGCGGCAGCACGATGATCGACCAGACCAGGGCGGTCATGCCGACCATGGAGAGCAGCATGCCGGGCAGGTCGGGCTTGCGCCACGGGCCCTTGGACTCCGGCATCAGCACGACCGCCGCGACGATGGCCACGGCCGCGACCGGCACGTTGAGCAGGAACACCGCGCCCCACCAGAAGTGGGCGATCAGCGCGCCGCCCAGCACCGGGCCGCCGACCAGGCCGATCATGGCCACCGCGCTCCAGGCGGCGATCGCCTTGGGCCGCTCCTCGTCGTCGAAGACGGTGATCAGGATGGACAGGGTGCTCGGCATGACCAGGGCGCCGCCGACGCCCATCAGCACGCGGCCGGCGATCAGTTCACCGGGGCTGGAGGCGACCGCTGCGACCAGTGAGGCGGCGCCGAACAGCGCCAGCCCGATGATCATCACTTTTCGCCGTCCGAACCGGTCGGAGAGGCTTCCCGAGGTCAGCAGCAGTCCGGCGAAGACCAGGATGTACGAGTCGATGATCCACTGGATGTCCTGCGCCCCGGCCTTGAGGTCCTCCGCGATCGGCGGGATGGACACCGTGAGCACCATGTTGTCGATCACCAGCACCAGGCTGCTGAGGCAGAGCACGACCAGGATGAGCCAGCGACGCGGGTGACGATCCGCCTGACGGTCCACCACGTTCCCCCTTCGGTTCGGCGCGTCGGCCGCAGCCCGCGCACGTCCTCGCGTCGGCGGCAGGCCGCGCGGAAGTCCTCATGGCGCACACCGTTCGACCGTCCCTGACCGAACGGTGTGCGCTACGCCGAACACTGTACGGACACCGAACACTGTTCGCAAGACCGCACGATGTACGGATGGCCGCACAACGTACGGGCCGCCGTACGGTGTGCGGACAGCCGTACGGTGTGCGGCGCCGGGGCCTATGCTGGACGGACCGCACCCGACCAGGGGGCATGTGGAATGGAGGGCCTGATGACGGCCACGTCGGAGGACGACACCCCGCCGGAGCACCGGACCGACGCCCAGCCGGACTTCCCGTCGCCGTGGAACCGTCCGCAGAAACGGCGGACCCAGCCCGCCCTCAGTCGCGAGCAGATCGTCGCCGAGGCCTTCGCCCTGCTGGACTCCGACGGCATCGAGGCGCTGAGCATGCGCAAGCTCGGCGCCCGCCTCAACGCCGGCGCCACCTCGCTCTACACCCACGTCGCCAACAAGGACGAGCTGCTCGCCCTGGTCGTCGACCATGTCTTCGGCGAACTCCCGCTCGCCCGGGCCGAGGGCGCCGAGGACCCGAAGGTCTGGCGCGCGGCCATCGTCGAGTGCACCGAGGGGATGCGCGCGGCCATCGTGCGCCACCCGTGGATGGTCTCGGTGATCGGCGACGTCGGAATGGTCTACCTCGGCCCCAACTGGATGCGGCTCTCCGAGGCCCTGCTGGTCCTGATGGAGACGGCCGGCTTCGACCTCGGCGAGGCCAGCGACGTGATGAGCGTCGTCACGGGCTACACCATCGGCACCGCCACCGTGGAGGCCGCCTGGCTGAGCGCGCTGACCAAGAGCGGCCAGGGTGAGCAGGAGTTCATGGACCGGCTGCTGCCCGCCGTCGTCGACGCCACCCGGCCGTACCCGCGACTGCACCGGCTGTACACCACCGAGGTGCCGGGGGAGATCGAGGCCGGCCGGGACAGCAGCTTCCGCCGCGGCCTCGACGTCATCCTGGACGGCATCGAGGCGAGGCGCTCCACGTCCTGAACCACCGCCCCAGACCAGCCGTCAACTCCCGCTCAGTGCCTGGACCTCGGCGTAGCCGGGCACCGGCCCGACCGGCCCGCCCGAGGCCACCGCGGCGGCCGTCGCCACCGCCGCCGCCAGCGCCGAGCGGTACAGCAGCGAGCCCAGGCTGACCCGGGCCACCCCGAGCGCGGCCAGCTCGGCGAGGCCCGGGCCGGTCGGCGTCCAGAGGATGTTGAGCGGGAGGGGCGACCGTCCGGCCAGCCGGGCGATCGCCGCCGGCTCGCTCAGCCCGGGAACGAACGCGCCGTCCGCCCCCGCCTCCCGATAGGCCGCCAGCCGGCGATCGGTCTCCGGCTCGGGGTCCCCGTACCCGCACCAGTAGGTGTCGGTACGGGCGTTGACGAACAGCTCCGGGACGGCGGCCTTCACCGCCGCGACCTTCGCTGCGTGCGCCCCGGACGGCGCCAGCGTGCCGTCCGGCCGGCCGTCCTCCAGGTTGATTCCGACCGCCCCGGCCCGCGCCAACTCGACGGCCAGCGCGGCGACTTCGGCCGGGTCGTCACTGAACCCGGACTCCACGTCCACGCTCAGCAGGAAGCCGTCCCGGCCCAGCCGGCGGGCCAGCCGGCGGGCCAGCCGGACGGTCTCCGCCCGGGTGGCGGCGGCGCCGTCGGGCAGTCCGGCGGCGGCCGCCACGCCCAGGCTGGTGGTGCCGATCGCGGGGTGCCCGGCAGCGGCGAGGGCGGCGGCCGAGGCGTGGTCCCAGGCGTTCGGGAGCAGCAGCGGTCGGCCGGGGCGGTGGTGCAGGGCGGTGAACGCGGTCATCGGGGCGGGGGTGGTGGTCATCGCGGCTGCTCCTTGCTCGTGGCGGGGCCCACCGAGTCCTTGCTCGTGGTGGGGCCCACCGAGTCCGCGTAGTAGGCGGCGGTCCTGGCGAGGTGGCAGACGATCTGCCGGAAGCTCCAGCCCGCCCCCGGCGAGTCGTCCAGCTGCCGCTCCGGCAGCGCGGCCACCCGCTGGGCCCAGATCCGCCCGAGCCGGGTGAGCCGGCTGCGGGTCTCGTCCAGGTCGGCGGCGGTGAACGGTACGAGGTCGGCCGGGGTGGTGACGTTGGAGGCGTGCCAGTGGTCGGCAGCGGCGGGTTCGCCGGCCAGGCGGGCCTCCACCTCGGCCAGATGGTCGAGGAGGTGGTCGGCGACCCGGCGCACCACCTTGTGCGGGGTGTAGGTCCGGTCGTCGGCGTTGACCACCGGGCGCCCGTCCCAGTCCGTCCAGGTGTCCGCCAGGGCGAGCACGTGCGCGATCGTCTCCGGGATCAGGGCGGCGAGTCCGGCCTGGTCGAGGTGGGTCTCGGCGGGCGGCACGGAGGTGTCCGACGGGTCGGAGGAGCCGTACAGGATGCCCTCGGCGATCACCATCGCCTGCGCGCGGCCCGGGCAGAGCCGGGGCGGAGCGCCGAAGGCCGGCGGCTCACGGTCAGGGCCCCGGGCGGCGTCGAGGTCGAGCAGCACGTGCGCCCCGGCGGGCACCGCGACCCCGCCGACCACCGTCGCCCGGGCCGCGAACCGGCGCATCACCCGGACCGGCGGATCGTCCCGCAGGGCGCCGGCCAGGCCGTCGGGGTGCCGCCGGGCGTGCTCGACGAGGGTGGCGGTGGCGTCGCAGGCCTGCACCAGCAGGCCGATCCGGTTCGCCGCCGTCTCCGCGTCCTCGTCGCCCATGGCGGGCAGCAGCCGGGCCACCGCCGCATCCGCCTCCGGGTCGCCCGGGGCCGGGCCGTCCAGGGCCGACTCGGCCGGGGCCGGCTCGAAGTACGCCCGGGCCACCGCCTTCACGTCCCGCGCGACGGTCGCCGGATCGGCCAGGCCGAGCATCGTCGCCAGCACCCGTACCACCCGCAGCCGGACGTCCGGCTGGTAGCCGCCCGCGGCCAGGATCCGCAGCTTGACCAGGTCCAGCCGGTGCAGGTCGGCCAGCACCAGCGCCCGGCGCCGGGCGTGCGGCTCGCCCGCGCTGAACCGGGCGACGGTGGCCCGCAGCCAGGCCACCGTGCCGTACGGGCCGGGCGTGGCCGGCGGTGGGACGAGGGCCGGGTCGGCCAGGGCCGCGGTCACGTCCTGGTCGTGGGAGAAGGTCAGTCCTCGGGGCGTCGGATCGCTCATGCCCCCATCGTGGCCCCGGGTCGTTTCGGTCCCGGCCGAACCGTGCCGGGGCGACGATGGGGGCATGCCCGACCTTGGACGCACGCCAGTGGACCACCGGGGCTCGCCGCTCGCCGCCCTCGCCGCGCTGCTCGCCGACCCCACCCGCGCCGCCTTCTGCTCCGCCCTGCTGGACGGCCGGGCCTGGACGGCGGGCGAGCTGGCCCGGTCGGCGGGCGTCGCGCCGTCGACGGCCAGCGAGCACCTGTCCCGGCTGATCGCGGGCGGGCTGCTGACCGAGGAGCGGCAGGGGCGGCACCGGTACGTCCGGCTGGCCTCCCCCGCCGTCGCGACGCTGATCGAGGACCTGACGGTCTTCGCCGAGGCCGCGGCCGGAGCCATCGGACATTCCGCGGGTGAATCCGCCCGGCCAGGCCCCCGCACCCTCCGCGAGGCCACCCGGCAGAGCGCCGAGGCCCGCGCCCGCACCTGCTACGACCACCTGGCCGGCCGCCTCGGCGTGGCCGTCGCCGACGCCCTGCTCGACCGCGGCCTGGTCACCGACCGGGCCGGGCTCGCCATCACCCGACGCGGCCACGCCTGGCTGGCCGCGCAGGCCATCGAACTGCCGCCGCGCTCCGGCCGCCCGGGCGCGCGCCCGGTGGTGCGCAGCTGCCTGGACTGGACGGAGCGCCGCAGTCACCTCGGCGGCGCGCTGGGCGCCGCGCTCTGCCGGGCCGCGCTGGACCGCGCCTGGGTCGAGCGGATCGGCTCCGGCCGGGCCCTGCGGGTCACCCCGGACGGGGGCCGGGCGCTGCGCGAGCTGCTCGGCGTCGAGGTGCCCTGAGCCCCTTCGGGGCACCCGCCGCTCACACCATCGGCTTCGCCCGATCGACTCACCCCATCGACTTCGCCCCGTCCAGCGCCTCCCGGATGATGTCGGCGTGCCCGGCGTGCTGCGCGGTCTCCGCGATCAGGTGCAGCAGCACCCGCCGGGCCGACCAGCTCGCCCCCGGCTCGAACCAGGGCGCCGACGGCAGCGGGTGGGCGAGGTCGAGGTCGGGCAGGCTCCGGACCAGCTCGTCCGTGCCGCGCGCCACCGCCTCGTACCGGGCGAGCAGGCCGGCCAGGGTCTCGCCGTCCGCCATCCGGAACTGCGCCGCCCAGTCCCCGTCGTCCCCGTCGTCTCCGCCGCGCATCGCCTCCGCGCCGCCGGTGATGAACCGCGCCCAGCGCGCCTCGACCGCCGCCACGTGCTTGACCAGCCCGCCCAGGCACAGCTCGCTCGCCGTGGTGCGCCGGGCCGCCTGCTCGTCACCGAGGTCCCGGACGGTGCGGCGCAGCAGCCCGCGGTGCTTGTCCAGCGTCTCGACGAGCTCCTCGCGCTCGCCCATCAGACGTCCGTCGTCGGCGGCCGCGCGCCCACCGTCCGGCCGAGGTCGATCAGCCCGAAGGCCGCGCCCTGCTGGTCACCGACGGCGGCGAACCGCCCGAACGGGCTGTCCATCGGCCCGAAGTACACCGTGCCGCCCTGCTTCCTCAGCCGTTCGATCGCGGCGTCGGCGTCGTCCACGGCGAAGTAGACGCTCACGTACGAGGGCGCCTCGGGCGGCAGGAAGTCGCCCTCCGCGCCCATCCGGCCCAGCACCGGCTCGCCGCCGACCAGGAACATCCGGTAGTCGAACTGCTCGGAGTCCATCTTCCGCACGCCGTACGGGAAGACCGCCGGGAAGAAGGTGTCGGCTTTCGCGGGCTCGCGGGTGACGATCTCGGCCCAGCTGTACGCGCCGGGCGCGCCCTGCTTCTCGAAGCCCTCGTGGACCCCGCCCTGCCAGACGCCGAACGCCACCCCGCCCGGGTCCCTGGCGATCACCATGGTGCCGAAGTCACCGACCTGCATCGGGCCCATCACCACCTCCCCGCCGTTGGTGCGGATCCGCTCGGCGGTCGCGGCCGCGTCCGGCGAGGCCAGGTAGAGGCACCAGGCGGACTGCGCCTCGGTCCCCGGCATCGGCGGCACGATCGCGGCCACCGCCTTGCCGTCCGAGTACGCCTGGGTGTAGTTGCCGTACTCCGACGAGCTCTCGCCGAAGGTCCAGCCGAGGACGTCGCCGTAGAAGGCCTTGGCGCCCTCCAGGTCGGTGAACATCGCGTCGGCCCAACAGGGTGTGCCCTCAGGTAGCGCAGCCATCTCTCAGCCCTCGTGTCCGGCGGTGCGGGCGCGCGCCGGAAGGCGCGCGCGGCCCCCGACTCGCCAGCCTAGCCACGACGCGGCGCACCCGCGCGGGCTGAACCGCGCGGGTGCGCCCGGGTCCGGAGACGCCCGGGTCCGGAGACGCCCGGGTCCGGAGACGCCCGGGTCCGGGAACGCCCGGTCAGTGCGCCGGGACGGCGCCGGTCCACGGCGGGCGCAGCGAGGTGGTGCCCAGGCCGGTCGGACCGGTCGGCACCGCGGCCGTCCCGGCGCCCCCAGCCGTCCCCGCCGTTTCGACCGCCGCCGACGCCCGCGCCAGGACCGCGCCCGCGAGGTCCCGCCCGGCGCCGAAGTGCCGCTCCAGGTCCGCCGTGCGGTACCGGCGGCACTCCCGGTGCCAGTTCAGCACGCCCGCGAGCCAGTTCTCCAGCTCCACCACGTACCCGTCGAGCAGCTCCCGGGCGTCCGCCGTCAGCCCGAAGTCCTCGTACAGCACCGGGAGTTCCTTCTGCGCGACGTGCTGGAACTGCTCCAGCCGCGAGTGCATCAGGTCGTCGACGATCCGGACCGCCGACGGGTAGTCGCAGTCGAAGAAGTTCTGCACCACCAGCACGATGTTGTGCAGCTCGCCCTCGTACTCGACCTCCTTCTGGTACGAGAAAAGGTCGTTGATCATGCAGCCGTAGTCCATCGCCGAGTTCTCCAGCGCGCGCATCGAGCCGTGCCGGTAGACCTCCTCCGGTACGGTCCGGCCGTGGCCGAGGCGGGCGAGCAGCGTGGTGAGCTCGGAGCCGAAGGTGGAGCGGCGCATCTCCAGGTAGTCCACCGGGTCCGGGACGCGGTTCTGGATCTGGTTGGCGAGCTCCCAGATCCAGCTCGCCGTCATCACCTCGATGGCCTCCCGCAGCCGGCCCCGGGCCTCGACGCTCATCGGGCCGGCGGTGCGCTCCCAGATGTCGGCGAGGGAACGCTCCAGCGGGTGGGCGGACTCGGGCGCGGGGGTGCCGTCCAGTGGCATGAACAGCGGCAGCCGCGCGTTGGCGGCCTTGGCGCCGACCAGGTCGCGGGTGCGGCCGAAGACCACCGGGTAGTAGTCGTCGGCCCAGGTGCCCCAGGCCAACCAGGCCGAGGCGATGTCGAGTTGCTCGGCGGTGGCGTCCGGGTGGAGGCCGGCCGCGCAGAGCGCGAGGTCGTAGTCGCGCATCGACTCGGCGTCCCAGAGCCCGGATCCGGGCACGTCGGGGTGGGCGGCGTCCAGCAGGCCGACCCGCTGGGCCCACTCGACCACCCGCTCCCGCGCGCCGTCCAGGTGCGGGCTCAGGGTGAGCGCGAACGGCAGCCGGAACTCGGGCAGCCAGGACGGCCCGACGGGCTGGAACGGCACGTGCCCGTGGGCGCGCGCCCGCCGCACGGCCGGCGCGCCGGCGTTCGCGCCGCCCTTGCGCAGGATGTCCAGCGCCGAGGTCCCGATCCCGTTGATCGCGTACTGGTCCCACCAGTTGCCCGCCCCGGACAGCCCCGGCAACCCCGGCAGCCCCGCACCGCCCGTGCCCGGCGGCACCGCGCCCGCCGAACCCGCCGCCGTGCCACCGCCGTTCATGTACCGGCTGGACCGCATGTGCCACTCGTGCCCGCCGGACTGCCAGTCCTGCAGCCCCTTCACATACGCCGCCACCCGGGCCCGGCCGGCCGGATCGATCCCGAACTCCTCGAACAGCACCGGCAGTTCGGTGAACACGGTGTTCTCGAACTGCTGCAGCCGCGAGGTGAGCAGGTCGTTGACCGCCTCGGCGGCCTCCTGGGTGGAGCACTCCAGGAAACGCTCCAACACCAGGATGCCGTTGCTCAGTTCACCCTCGTCCTCGACCTCGCGCTGGTACGAGAAGATGTCGTTGCGCAGGTGCACGGCGTCGGAGAAGGCGTCCATCAGCACCCGCAGCGCCCGCGAACCGGACACCTCCTTCGGCACCTCGGCCCCGGCCGCGTACTCCACCAGCTGCGCGGACCACGGCGCACCACCCACCTTGCGCCGCATCTCGATGTACTCGACCGGATTGGCGACCCTCCCCGCGTCGATGTTGGCGAGCTCCCACAGCGACTCGTCCAGCAGGTTCCGGGTGCTCTGCGCGAACCGGATCCGCCAGTCCTCCCCCATCGCCGGCACCGTGCGCCGCCACAGGTCGGCCAGCCCCGCCTCGACCGGGTTCTCCGGCTCGGGCACCGGCGCGGCCGGATCGGCGGGCATGAACAGCGGCAGCCGGTCCAGGTGCGCCTTGCCGGCCACCCGGTCGTTGGTGCGCTTGTACATGTCCAGGAAGTGGTCGTCGAAGAAGAACACCCACACGTACCAGTCGGTGACCAGCGACAACGCCTCGGCGGAGGCATCGGGGTGGGTGTAGGCGCAGAGCAGCCCGTAGTCATGGGCGTCCAGATCGGCCTGGTCCCAGATCCCCGACCCCTCCAACATCCCCATCTCCCGGGCCCAGACCGAGGAATGGGCCCGGGCCTCCTCCAGATGCGGATTGAGCCGCGCCGGGTGTGGCACGTAGAAGGACGGCAGTTCGAACGGCTGGGTCACGGCGGGCTGGCCTTTCTGGACGCGTCGTCGGGGATCAAGAATGACCCGCCACCCACCCCTCACATCGCCACAACACCAACAGTCATATGAGATGACCCAACCCGCTCGAACCCCCGCCCGAACCCCGGGAGCCCACCCTCAACCCGCCCATCGAGGACCGGACTTCTCCGGCGACGGGGGCCGGCGGTGGGTTCCGTCAGGCCGCGAGGCCCAGGGCGAGGGAGGCGGCGGCCGGGGCCAGGTAGATCAGCGGGAAGGGGATGTGGGCGTAGGCGCGGGCGCGGGCGACGGTGATCACGGCGCCGAGGAAGTAGAGGATGATGCCGACGGCAGCCGCGTAGCCGATGGCCGGGACGGCGAGGCCGGCCAGCAGGCCGAGGGCGCCGGCGGCCTTGGCGACGCCGAGCCAGGTCCACCATGCGCGCGGGACGCCGTACTCGGCGAGGGGCCCCACGACGTAGTCGGCGCCGGCGAAGACGGAGTACGCCGAGAAGCCGACCATGAGGGCGCCGAGGACGGTGACGACGATGTGGGCGACGGACATTGGAGTGCTCCCGTTCGGTGGCTGGTCGAGTCGGTCCGGTCGGTCCGGTCGGTCCGTTCCGGTCGGATCCGGTCGGACACAGCACTGACCCGGCGCACGCGCCGAATGTGACCACCGCGGACAAAAATGTTTCCGCGACACCTCCGGGAAACCCCCAACAACCGCTCCGCCAACGAACAAAGCAGCTCTGGCAAGGGTTGGAACACCAAGACTTCCCCAGCTCCGGGCGTGTTGACGGTGTCCGTCCACTCCGCGTCATCCAGACTGGGCGCCGACCGACGTCAACTCCGAGGAGGGCACACCTCATGAACGTCACCGTCCGGCTCGCCCAGCAGCCCGAGGCCGACGAACTGCTCGGACGGAGCGCGCTCGCCGCACTCGTCGGCATGCTCCTCGACCAACAGGTGCCGATGGAATGGGCGTTCACCGGCCCGCTGACCATCGCCCAGCGCCTCGGTCGCAAGGACCTCGACGCCCACGAGATCGCCACCTACAGCCCGGAGGAGTTCGTCGCCCTGCTCTCCGCCAAGCCGGCCGTCCACCGCTACCCGGCCGCGATGGCCAAGCGGGTGCAGCAGCTGTGCCAGTTCCTCGTCGCGCAGTACGAGGGCGACGCCGCCGCCCTGTGGAAGGACGCCCGCACCGGCAAGGAACTGCTCAGCCGCCTCAACGCCCTTCCCGGCTTCGGCAAGCAGAAGTCGCAGATCTTCCTGGCGCTGCTCGGCAAGCAGTACGGGGTGCGGCCGGAGGGCTGGCGCGAGGCGGCCGGCGCGTACGGCGAGGAGGGCGCGCACCGCTCGGTCGCCGACATCACCGGCCCCGACTCCCTCATCCTGGTACGGGAGTTCAAGCAGGAGATGAAGCGCGCGGCGAAGGAGGCCAAGGCCGCCGCCAAGCCCCGCACCACCACCCGCACCGTCACCGCGGGCCTCACCGGCGCCCGTTGATCCGACCCGCGGCACCCGCCGGGCGGCCCCGATGGACCCCACCCGCCCCCGAAAACCGATTGCCGCACCCCGCCCCACCCGGCGACGCTTCCGGTATGACCGCACCCACCCCCGCCGCCCGCAGCGTGGCCGGCCTGTTCTCCCCCGACGGCCGCCTGATCACCGTCCCGCGCAAGGCGGCCCGACGGGAGCAACTGCTGGCCCACCTCGCGGAAACCCTGTTCGAGCCCGGGCGCGGCTACACCGAGGCCGAGGTCAACGACGCCCTGCGCACCGTGCACGACGACGCCCCGGCCCTGCGCCGCGACCTGGTCGAGGCCGGGCACCTGGCCCGGACCAGGGACGGCAGCGACTACCGGCGGGCCGGCACCGCCGAGTAGGCGTACCGCCCCCGGACCGACCGGAGGAAGTACCGCCCGTGACTCCGCGCCGCGAGCAACTCCCGGTGCACCCGGGCCGGTACGTCCGCGTACCGGTACACCCGCCCGCCGGTGAACTCCAGCTCCAGCACCCGCGCCCGCGGGTCGTACCCGACCGAGCGCAGCACCGAGGAGTCCACCGCCGTACGGTCCATGACCCTCCCAGTGTGCGGCGGGGGCCCCGGTCGCGCAGTGCGACCGGGGCCCCCGACCTGAGGAACGGCTCTCAGACCAGCACGGGCTGCTGCTCCTCCGCCTGCCCCGGAACGGCCGGGGCGCCGTCCTCGACCGCCACCCCGCGCTTGCGCGGCAGCGCGAACATCAGCAGGAACACCGCCAGCAGCACCCCGGCGACCCACCACATCGCGTGCACGAACGCCCCGCCGAAGGCCGTCCCCAGCTTGTCCGGCGCGACCACGTCGTCCATCGCCCCGAAGAAGGCGACCGACACCAGCCCGAGCCCGAGCGCGTTGCCGATCTGCTGCACGGTGTTGATCAGCCCCGAGGCCGAGCCGGCGTGCCGGCGCGGCACCTCGGACAGCACCGCGTCGGTGATCGGCGCGACGATCAGCCCCATCCCGAGGCCCATCACGACCAGCGGCAGCGCCATCTGCCAGGGCGCGATGGCCGTCCCGTACCGGTCGGCCTCCCAGATGTAGGTGAGCACGCCCGCCGCCATCACCAGCGCGCCCGTCTGGAGCACCTTGCGCCCGAACCGCGGCACCAGCTTCTGCACCGAGAGCCCGGCCGCCGTGGAGACGGCGAGCGAGAACGGTATGCCGGTGCTGCCGGCCTTGAGCGGGCTCCAGCCGAGCCCGACCTGCATGTAGAGGGTCCAGACCAGGAAGAAGATGCCGAGCGCGACGCCGAAGGCCAGCTGCACGCAGATCCCGGCGGCGAAGCTCTTCACCCGGAACAGCGACAGTTCGACCAGCGGGGAGCCGTCCCGCCGCGTCTTGGCCTTCTCGTACGCCACGAACAGCAGGAACACCGGGAGGCTGCCGGCCATCGACAGGTAGCCCCAGAGCGGCCAGCCGGCCTCCCGGCCGTGGGTCAGCGGGTAGATCAGCATCAGCAGGCCGAGGCTGGCCAGGAGCACGCCGACCAGGTCGAGCTTGAGCGCGTGCTCGGCCTTGGACTCATCGATGAAGCGGCGGCCGAGGAGCAGGCCGGCGATGCCGACGGGCAGGTTGATCAGGAAGATCGGCCGCCATTCGAGGCCGAGCAGGTTCCACTCGGTGAGCAGCGCACCGATCATCGGACCGGACACCGCGCCCAGTCCGACCACCGCGCCGAACATCCCGAAGACCTTGCCGCGCTCCTCGGCCGGGAAGGTCGCGTGGATGATCGACAGCACCTGCGGCACCATGAGGGCCGCCGTCAGGCCCTGGACGATCCGCATCGCGACCAGCATCTCCGGGCCGGAGGCCAGCCCGCACAGCGCCGAGGCGAGCGTGAAGCCGCCGATCCCGATCAGGAACAGCCGCTTGCGGCCGTGGATGTCGCCCAGCCGGCCGCCGGTGATCAGCCCGACCGCGAAGGCCAGCGCGTAGCCGCCGGTGACCCACTGGATCGCGCTGAAGGACGCCCCGGTGTCCTGCTGGATGCTGGGGATGGCGATGTTGACGATGGTCACGTCCACCAGGTCCATGAAGGAGGCGACCATCACGATCGCCAGCGCGATCCACCTCCGCCGGTCGGCTCCTGCCGTACTCATTCCGCTCTCCTCGCTCGTCCGCTTCTCCACGCGGAGAACGGTACGGGCGATATAGGTCAGGAGCTGTCCCAGTTCGTCCGGCATGCTGGACGGCATGACCGACACCCCGGCCCGGCTGCTCAACCTGCTGTCCCTGCTGCAGACCCCGCGCGAGTGGCCCGGCAGCGAACTCGCCGAACGGCTCGGCGTCAGCCCCCGCACCATCCGCCGCGACATCGACCGGCTGCGCGACCTCGGCTACCCGGTGCAGGCCACCATGGGCGCGGACGGCGGCTACCGGCTGGTCGCGGGCACCGCGATGCCGCCGCTGCTGCTGGACGACGAGGAGGCGGTGGCCATCGCGGTCGGCCTGCGGGCGGCCGCCGGGCACGCCGTGGTCGGCATCGAGGAGGCCTCGGTACGGGCCCTCGGCAAACTGCTCCAGGTGCTGCCGAGCCGGCTGCGGCACCGGGTCGGCACCCTCAACAAGGCCACCGTGCCCCTGCTCACCGGGGACGGCCCGACCGTCGACCCGGAGGCCCTGACCCTGCTCGCCGGCGCCGTCACCAACCACGAACGCCTGCGCTTCGCCTACCGGGACCGCGACGGCGCCGAGACCCGGCGCAACGTCGAACCCGAACGCCTCGTCTCCACCGGCCGCCGCTGGTACCTGATCGGCTACGACCTGGACCGGGACGACTGGCGGCTCTTCCGGGTCGACCGGATCGCCGACCCGTTCGCCACCGGTGCCCGCTTCACCCCGCGCCCGCTCCCCGCCGAGGACGCCGCCGTCTTCGTGGCCAACCGGCTGCGCCGCTCACCGACCCGCTCCATGGTGGCCACCGTCCACCGCCCCGCCGCCGAGGTCGACGGCTGGATGCCCTGGACCGGGGACTACGAGATCGAGCCGATCGACGACCACAGCTGCCGGCTGCGCGCCCGCGCGGAGTCCCTGAAGTGGATGGCGGCCGGACTGCTGATGCTGGACTGCGACTTCGAGGTGCACGAGCCCCCGGAGCTGCGCGCCCACCTGCGCGCGATAGCGGCGAGGGCCGAACACGCCGCGGAAAGCGGGAGTTAGGCCCTCGCCCGCATGCTCAGGGCATTGCTCAGGGCGCTGCCCAGCGCTTTTGCCCAGCGCTTTTGCCCAGCGCTTTTGCTCTGGGCTTTCGCTCAGGGCTTTGTTCAGCGCTTTGCTCAGACCCCGTACTCGCCGGTCAGCAGCGCCCGCCCCAGGGTGTGGAAGGTCAGGTGGAATCCCACCTGGGCCGCCGGGGTGTCGGCGGTGACGTCGAGCTTCTCGACGTCCAGCGCGTGCACCGCGAACACGTAGCGGTGCGGGGCGCCGGGCGGCGGGGCGGCGCCGTCGTACTTGTTGCCGGGGAAGTCGGTGCGCCCGTGGAAGGAGGCCGCGCCGGGCAGGCTGTCGTCCGAGGAACCGGCGCCGCGCGGCAGTTCGACGGTGTCGGCGGGCAGGTTGAGGGCGAGCCAGTGCCACCAGCCGGAGCCGGTCGGCGCGTCCGGGTCGTAGCAGGTGACGGCGATGCTCCTGGTGCCCTCCGGCAGGCCCGACCAGGCCAGCTGCGGCGAGAGGTTGCCGCCCGCGTGGATGAACTCCCGGTCCAGCGTGGCGCCTTCGGTGAAGTCCTGGCTGCTCAGCGGGAAGGACGGCACCTGCGGCAGGAACTCGTACGGCAGCGGCGGACGAACACTCATGGGTGCACCTCTCACGGTCGGGATGACACCGGTCACTGTAATGGGGTGCACGTCCGATCCGGGCGCCCCTACAGTCGACGTCATGGTCTCGAAACTCGCCCAGTTGTTCTCGGATTCCCGCCGCGCGCTGTTCACCATGCTCGGGATCCAGGCCGTCATCTGGTCCGTACAGGTGCTGAACTGGCTGGACGACTACGACCTGTCCAGGGAGTTCGGCCTGCGCTCGGAGCAGGTCGGCGACCTGCCCGAGATGTTCACCATGCCGTTCCTGCACTTCAGTTGGGACCACATCCTGTCCAACTCCTGGCCGCTGTTCGTGCTCGGCTTCCTGGCCGCCTACCGGGGCATGCGGAAGTTCCTGCTGGCCAGCCTGGTGATCACGGTCTCCGGCGGACTCACGGTCTGGCTGCTGGAGAGCCCGAACACGGTGACGGCCGGGGCGAGCGGCATGGTCTACGGCTACCTCGGCTACGTGGTGCTGCGCGGGGTCCTCGACCGCAACGTGCTGGACGCGGTCGTCGGCCTCGGCGTCGCCGCGGTCTACTGGACCACCCTGATCGGCATCCTGCCGATCGCCCACGGCGTCAGCTGGCTGGGCCACCTCGGCGGGCTGATCGGCGGGCTGGCCGCCGCCGTCCTGCTCCGCGACCAGGCGCAGCCGAAGCCCGCGCCCGCCACCCCCGCCGGGGCGCCCGCCGGCATCGCGCCCTCGCCCGGCAGCCCCAACGCCGCCCTGCTCAAGGAGCTCGACGACCTGGGCCTCTAGCCCATCCGGACGGCCCTTCCGAACGGCCCTTCCGAACGGCCTATCCGAACGGCCTATCCGAACGGCCCGTCCGAATGGCCTTCCGAACCAGCCAGGTATAGACCATTCCCACCCCTGCGGCTAGCGTGAACGACGCACCTGCCCCCAGCTCCGGAGCCGCACCGTGGAGTCGTCCGTCCTCGCCTTCGCCACCGACCTGCTCGACGAGGGCGCCGACACCTTCTTCGGCAACCTCACCGACCGGGCCGGCGTCGGCGGCGTCACCCTGGCCTCCGTCTACCACGAGGCCCGCGACGTCTTCCCGCACAACCCCCGCCGGGTGATCCGCTACCTGGAGCCCGGCACCGCCTACTTCCGCCCGGACCGGGCCCGTTGGCGGGGCCGCCGGCTGGCGCCCGTGCCGTCCACCGCGATCGGCGACCGCGACCCCTTCGCCGAGGCCGCCGCCGAGGCCGGCCGCCGGGGCCTGAAGCTGCACGCCTGGACGGTCTTCTGCCACAACGACCGGCTCGGCTTCGCCCACCCGGACTGCGCCCCGGCGAACGCCTTCGGCGACCGCCACCTCACCGAGCTCTGCCCGGCCCACCCGGAGGTCCGCGAGTACGCGCTGACCCTGGTCGAGGAACTCGCCCGGTACGGCGTGGACGCGATCCGCGCCGAGTCCCTGCACTTCCACGGCCTGCGCCACGGCTACCACCACGAGCGCTACTTCGAGGAGCTGGGCCCGACCACCGAGGCCCTGCTCGGCGTCTGCTTCTGTCCGCACTGCCGCGCCGCTGCCACCCGCGCGGGCGTCCCCGCCGAGCGGGTCGCCGAGGCGGTACGGAGCGAACTGCGCCGCCGCCTGGCCGACGAGAGCGCCGCCGCCGAGCCGGCCGACCTGAGCGCCCTCGCCGACGGCGCCTTCGCCGCCTACGTGGACGCCTCCGCCGCCACCGTCACCACGCTCGCCGCCGAGCTCACCGAGCAGGCCCGCCGGCACGGCATGCGGCTGAGCTTCATGGACGGCGGCGGCCCCGGCAAGGGCTGGCTGTCCGGCATCGACCTGCCCGCCCTCGCACGGGCCACCGACCAGATCGAGACCCTCGGCTACGCGAGGACCCCGGAGGCCGTCCGGGAGAAACTCGCCGCCTTCGCTCTGCACGGCGTCCGCCCGGAGCGGATGGCGGTGATCCTGCGCCCGATGGCCTCGGACTGCGACGGCCCGGAGAACCTCGCCGCCAAGATCGCCGCCCTGCGCGAACTCGGCGTCCCCGAGGTCGAGTTCTACAACTACGGCCTGATGCGGCTGTCCTCGCTGGACCGGATCGGCGCCGCACTCGCCGGCTGACAGCCCGCCGTCTGAAGGCTCACCGGCCGATAGCCCGCCGACGGAAAGCTCACCGACCGGTAGCTCACCGCCCGAGGGTTCACCGCCGCCGCTTGGACGTCCCGAACAGGCTGCGCGAGATCTCCTGCCCGAGCTGCTTCCCGGCCGAGCGGGCGAAGGACTTCACGGTCGGGTTGCTGAGCAGCGAGCCCAGCAGCCCGCCCGCCCCCGTCGGCTCCTCCCGCCGCGGCACGGGCTCACGCGGCACGGGCTCACGCGGCGCGGGCTCACGCGGGGCGGGCTCGACCGGTGCCGGCTCCGGCCGGGGTGCCCGGGCCGCCAGCTTCTCGTACGCGGACTCCCGGTCGATCGCGTCCCGGTAGCGCGCCGTCAGCGGCGAGGCGTCCACCACCGCCCGCAGCGCTCCCTCCTCGATCGGCCCCATCAACGACTGCGGCGCCCGCAGCCTGGTGGCCGCGACCGGTGTCGGCGCGCCCTTCTCGGAGAGCACGGTGACCACGGCCTCGCCGGTCCCCAGCGAGGTGAGCACCGTGCCGAGGTCGTAGGAGGAGCGGGGGAAGGTCGAGACGGTGGCCTTGAGCGCCTTGGCGTCGTCCGGGGTGAAGGCGCGCAGCGCGTGCTGCACCCGGTTGCCCAGTTGGGCGAGCACCTCGGCCGGGACGTCCTTCGGCGTCTGGGTCACGAAGAAGATGCCGATGCCCTTGGAGCGGATCAGCCGTACGGTCTGGGTGATCGCCTCCAGGAAGGCCTTGGAGCCGCCCTTGAACAGCAGGTGCGCCTCGTCGAAGAAGAACACCAGCTTGGGCCGGTCCAGGTCGCCGACCTCCGGCAGTTCCTGGTACAGGTCGGCGAGCAGCCACATCAGGAAGGTGGAGAACAGTCGCGGCCGGTCCTGCACGGCGGGCAGTTCCAGCACCGAGACCAGGCCCTGCCCGTCCGTCGTGGTGCGCAGCAGTTCGGCGGTGTCGAACTCGGGTTCGCCGAAGAACGCCCCGGCGCCCTCGTTCTCCAGCACGGTGAGCGCCCGCAGGATCACCCCGGCGGTGGCCGCGGAGAGGCCGCCGATGGTGCGCAGTTCCTCCTTGCCCTCGGGTGAGGTGAGGTGGCCGATGACGGCGGTGAGGTCCTTGAGGTCGTAGAGCTCCAGGCCCTGGCGGTCGGCGTAGTGGAACACCAGGCTGAGCGAGGACTCCTGGGTCTCGTTCAGGTCCAGCACCTTGGCGAGCAGCAGCGGGCCGAAGCTGGTGACGGTGGCCCGGATCGGGATGCCGGTGCCCTGCCCGCCGAGCGAGTAGAACTCGGCCGGGCAGCCCCGGGGCGTCCACTCCTGCCCGACCTCGGCGGCCCGGGCGGCGGTGCGGTCGCCCGGCGCACCGGGCGCGGCGATGCCGGAGACGTCGCCCTTGATGTCGGCGAGGAACACCGGCATGCCCTGGGCGGAGAGCTGTTCGGCGATCAGCTGGAGGGTCTTGGTCTTCCCGGTGCCGGTGGCCCCGGCGACCAGCCCGTGCCGGTTGAGCACCCCGAGCGGGATGCGCACCTGCGCGTCGGGGTACGCGGTGCCGTCCAGCAGCGCCGCGCCGAGGTCGAGCGCGGGCCCGGTGAAGGCGTACCCGTCGGCGATCTCCCGGACGGCCGGCGGGGTGGTGGCGGAAGGCATCGGGGCACGCTCCTGGGCGGGATCGGCGGACGGGAGCTGGTCCTGAACCCGGCCGGGCCCAGGCGATGTTCACGACATTTCCCATCAAACAGCCGCAATCGCCCTCCCGCAGCTCGCACCCGTGCGCGTGGCGGCGCCGCGGCTGCTGCGCCGCGCGCCGTCCGAACGGTAGGCTTTCCGTGTGATCTTCAAGCGCATCGGCAATGGGCGGCCGTACCCGGATCACGGCCGGACGAGCACCCGTCAGTGGGCTGACGTCGCCCCACGCCCGGTGCGGCTCGACCAGCTGGTGACCACCAAGGGCCAACTCGACCTGGAAACCCTGTTGGCCGAGGACTCGACCTTCTACGGGGACCTCTTCGCCCACGTGGTGAAGTGGCACGGCGACCTCTACCTGGAGGACGGGCTGCACCGGGCCGTACGGGCCGCGCTGCAGCAGCGCCAGGTACTGCACGCCCGTGTCCTCGAAATGGACTGACGGCCGCACCCCGGCTCCCAGGACCGCCCCCTCGCCACCCGGCGGAGGGCGGTCCGCGCGTACCCGGATACCTCCTTTCGGGTACCGGGGTACTCCAGATGATGATCGTTTAGTACCTTCACAGCTGTCCGGCACTACGCTGCTGACTACGGCCGCGACCAGGGGATCCGCCCCCACCTGAGGGCGTCTCCTACCCGGCCCACCCCGTCATCCCGACCCGCCCTGGCACGAGGGGGAGACAGACCGTGAGCATGTTGACTCCCCAAGGCCTCAAGGGGAAGCAGTACCGCGTCACCGGCAACGCCTATCCGCGGCTGGGCCGGCCCCCGAAGAAGAGTCGCAAGGTGATCGCCGCACTCGCGGCGCTGCTCGCCCTGGCCCTGATCGGCCTCGGCGGCGTACAGCTGTACGACATCTTCCGCGGCAAGGACAGGAACGCCGCCGCCCAGGCCTGCGCCGCCCCGTCCGGCAAGCCGCTCGCGGCCCCGACCGCCGGCGCCACCCCGGGCGCCCCCGCGGCCTCCGGCGCGCCGGTCGACCCGCACGCCGTCCCGCAGCCCTCCGCCGTCACGGTGAACGTCTACAACGCCACCACCAAGGCCGGCCTGGCCGGCCGGACCGCCGACGAGCTCAAGAAGCGCGGCTTCACCATCGGCAAGGTCGGCAACGCGCCCGCCGAGCTGGACAAGAAGGTGCCCGGCACCGCCCAGGTGATCGCCGGCCCGACCGGCGTCGCCGCCGGCACCCTGGTGAGCTCCCAGATCGCCGGGGCCACCGTCACCGCCGACGCCCGCGCCGACACCACCGTGGACTTCGTGATCGGCGACAGCTACAACGCCCTGCTGGACGAGACCCAGGCGGCCGCGGCCCTCGCCCTGGCCATCAAGCCCTCCCCCACCCCGAGCGCCACCGGCAGCTGCTAGGTGTACTGACCATGCAGGACGAGGAGAGCCCCCGGCAGACGCAGTGCCGGGGGCTCTCGGACGTTCGGAGTCGTGCAGGAAGGGTGGTCAGCCGGCCGTGCCGTACAGCCGGTCGCCCGCGTCGCCCAGGCCGGGGACGATGTAGCCGTTCTCGTTCAGCCGCTCGTCGAGGGCGGCGGTGACCACGGTGACCGGCAGGCCGGCCAGCTCCCGCTGCACCACCTCGACGCCCTCGGGCGCGGCCAGCAGCACCACGGCGGTGACGTCGGTGGCACCGCGCTCGATCAGCATCCTGATCGCGGCGACCAGGGTGCCGCCGGTGGCCAGCATCGGGTCGAGCACGTAGACCTGGCGGCCGGAGAGGTCGTCGGGCATCCGGGTGGCGTACGTGGAGGCCTCCAGGGTCTCCTCGTTGCGCACCATGCCGAGGAAGCCGACCTCGGCGGTCGGCAGCAGACGGGTCATCCCGTCCAGCATGCCGAGGCCGGCCCGCAGGATCGGGACGACCAGCGGACGCGGGTAGCTGAGCCGGGTGCCGAGCGTGACCGCCACGGGCGTGGTGATCTCCACCTCGTCGGTGCGGACGTCCCGGGTGGCCTCGTAGGCGAGGAGGGTCACCAGCTCGTCGGTCAGGCGACGGAAGGTCGGCGAGTCGGTGCGCTCGTCGCGCAGGGTGGAGAGCTTGTGGGCGACCAGGGGGTGGTCGACGACGTGGAGACGCATGTACCGAGGTTAGCCCGGTCCTGGACGCCTGTACGACACGCCGTGCCAGGCCGCCCACCGGCCGCGGTCACCTTTTCGTGACACGCCGTGACGCACGCCGGATGTCCGGACGGAACCGGCTCCTGTGGTATCAACCCGGCCGTTCGGGGAATGTCACGTCTTATGACGAGCAACCCGAAGGCCGGGGATGGCTCGGCGGACGACCCCGCCGGCGCGGCGGGCCTTCGCGCCGGCCCGCCGCAGGACCCCCCGGAGACCGAGTCGGAGCGCCGCAGGCGGCGGGCCGTCTTCCTGCGCGAGCTCGCCGAAGCCCGTGAACTGAGGGAGCGGGTACAGCCCCGACGGACCAAGGAACGGCGGATGCGCGAAGCGATGCGGATGCGAACCTTCCGGATCTGACACCGCTCCGCCGGCCGCGCCGAGACCCCGTCGCGACCCGGCCGCCCCTCCTCCGGGCGTTCGGAACAAAATTCGACCGGCGTCGGACGGTCCCGCCCGGGTTCCGCCCGCCGCCACCCGGCCCTTCCGACACGACCTGCAAAGACGCGCTGCCGAACACCCCCCGCGAGGGCGGGCTTTCTGTCACGATTCCGATGGGACGGTCCGAACAAGCGGATCGCCTCTGGCGCGGGGGCGGCCAGATTTCCGCGTTGCCCGAACGCGCCGACAGCCGAGACCGATGATCTTGGGAGTGTCCCTGGTGGCGTACTTCGCTGCAGTGCTTGCTCGCACCGAGGACGGGTGGGATGTGAGCGAGACGGAGCTCGACGACGTCGAAACCCTGGCCGATCTGACCGATCTGGCCCGCGGCTCCGCACAGGACGACGACAGCGTCCTGATCTTCATCGAACAGGAGGATTCCTGGTTCGCCATCCTCCGGGTGGACGGTGAGGACGACCCGCGGATCTTCGTGTCGGACGGCGCCGCCGCGGCCCGCAGCTCCTACGGCTCCGTCCTCACCGACGAGCTGGTCGACCAGGCCGGCGAGAGCGAGTTCGGCGACCTGGACCACCTGCTGGACGAGGAGTCGGAGACCGAGGCGCGGGACGACGAGGACGCGGACGCCCGCGACGGCGTCCCGGTCGGCCCGCTCGGCGACGCCCACCTGCTCACCGAGTTCGGCCTGGCCGCCGACGAACTGCTCGGTCTCAGCGGCGAGGGCGCGGTGCCGGGCGACGCCCTGGAGGAGATCGCCGAGGCCCTGGGCTGCGGCGAGGTCCTGGAGTCGGTCCGGTAACGGCCCCGGTCGCACCGGTGTCCACCACCGGATGCCCGACACTGGATGCCATGCAGCCCGCATCCACCCCGCTGACCGTCCCGTACGTCCCCCCGCTGCCCGCCCCCGTCCGCCCCGACCCGGTCCGCGACCGCTGGGCGGCGCCGATGCGCCTCGCCATCGCCGAGGCCGCCCTGGCGCCGGCCACCGGGGACGTCCCGGTCGGGGCGCTCGTCCTGGGCCCGGACGGCAAGGTGATCGGACGCGGCCACAACGAGCGCGAGGCGGTCGGCGACCCGACCGCGCACGCCGAGGTGGTCGCGATCCGGCAGGCCGCCGACCGGCTCGGGGAGTGGCGGCTCAGCGGCTGCACCCTGGTGGTGACCCTGGAGCCCTGCACGATGTGCGCCGGAGCCATCGTGCTGTCCCGGATCGACCGGGTGGTCTACGGCGCCCTCGACGAGAAGGCCGGCGCGGCCGGCTCGCTCTTCGACGTGATGCGCGACCGCCGGCTCAACCACCGGCCCGAGGTGATCTGGGGCGTCCTCGCCGAGGAGTGCGGCGAGCAGCTGCGCGCATTCTTCGACACCCACCGCCGAGGCCCCGGCGACGGCCCTTCGATACGGATTTCGTGACCGTGCCACCCGTCCGGTAGAGTTCCCCTCGGTAGCGTGTCCGAGCGGCCAAAGGAGCACGCCTCGAAAGCGTGTGTGGGGGCAACTCCACCGTGGGTTCGAATCCCACCGCTACCGCCAGAAAGCCCGAGGGCCCGTCCGATCCGGACGGGCCCTCGGCGTTTCCGCGCCCCCTCGAACACGGAAAGGGCCCCGTACTCCGGGCTGATGACCACCATGGCCCGGCTCGTACGGAGCCTTGGAGGGGGAGCGGCTCGGGGGGACTGACCGCTCCCCCGGCGGAGTCCCACAACCGGCGCCGCGAGGGGGGTAGCCGCGACCACCGGTCCCACAGCGGGGGCTCCGGATCCACACGCCGGGGATTCCTGCCAGATCCTCGGCACGTCAACCATCCTGCCGTCCGGGCCGCGCCGGGACATCCGGAGAAAGGCCCCACTCGCGGGGACCTTCGTCCCGCCGGGCGAACGCGCCGCACACTTGATAGCCCGTCCGGTGGATAAGCTGCCCTGCAGGGCCGCTCGGGGACCCGGATGACGGCGGCCCACCGCAGGGAGGAAGGTCACGATGGCGCAGGCGAAGAAGATCGGCATGGCCCTCCTGCTCATCTTCGTGCTCTACTCGATCATCACCTCGCCGGCCCGGTCCGCCGAACTCGTCCAGCTGGGTTTCGAGGGCATCTCGAACGCGGCCAAGGCGGTCGGCACCTTCATGACCGGTCTGATCAAGTAAGGAGCGGCACATCGTGATCCGCCACCTGGTCCTGTTCAAGCTCAACGAGGGCGTCGCCAAGGACGAGCAGCGCGTGCTGTCCGGTGCCAAGGCGTTCGCCGAGCTCGGCTCGCTGATCCCCGAGCTGCGCGAGTGGGAGTGCGGCTGGAACACCACCGAGCGCGACATCGCGTACGACTACGCGATCAACAGCCTGGTCGAGGACGGCACGGCCCTCCAGGCGTACCTGACCCACCCCGCGCACCAGGCCGCGGCCGGCCAGTGGCGCGAGTTCGCGACCTGGGTGATCGCCGACATCGAGGTCTGACCCCGCCGCCGTCCCCCGGACGGCCCGCGCCCGCCCCGTCCGGTCCCCGGACGGGGCGTCTTGGTCTGCCCCGGAACAATCCTTGCGGCGCCTCGCCGGCGGGACCGGCCAAGCCCGGGCACCCCACCAACACACCTCCACCGGGTGCTTGCCCGACCTGTGCCCACCTTGTGATGCTATGACCGGTTTTGCCGGACATGGCGAGGTGCGAACCAGCCGCGACACCCGATCCGCAGGGCCCACCATTGTTGAATTTGGGAGGGGTGACGTGTCCGTGGACGACGTGTTGGCTGCGATCATCAGCCCGGCCGGTGAGCTCCGTCCGGACGGGCTTCGCGGCCCCGGCGGCCGCCCCGTCATGGACGTCCGGACACTCACCCGGGTGCTGTTCGAACGACTCTCCGAGCTGCCGCCGGACGCCCCCGAACGGGAGCGGGTCCGGGCCGCCCTGATCGAGGTGAACATCCCGCTGGTCCGCTACGCGGCCACCCGCTTCCGCAGCCGCAGCGAGCCGATGGAGGACGTCGTCCAGGTCGGCACCATCGGTCTGATCAACGCGATCGACCGCTTCGACCCGACCCGGGGCGTCCAGTTCCCCACCTACGCGCTGCCGACCATCCTGGGCGAGATCAAGCGCTACTTCCGGGACAACGTCCGCACCATGCACGTCCCGCGCCGACTCCAGGAGCTGTGGGTCCAGGTCAGCGGCGCCATGGAGGAGCTGACGGTGCAGCACGGGCGGACCCCCAAGGTGCCCGAGATCGCCGCCAGCCTGCGGATCCCGGAGGAGGACGTCCGGGCCTGCCTGGACGCCGGGCGCGCCTACAACGCCGCCTCCCTGGAGGCCGCCCAGGAGCACGAGGGCGGGCTCGCCCTGCTGGACCGGCTCGGCTACGAGGACGCCGCACTGGTCGAGGTCGAGCACCGCGACATGGTCCGCCACCTGCTGGTCCAACTCCCCGAGCGGGAGCGGCGGATCGTGATGCTGCGGTTCTTCGCCAACCTCACCCAGTCGCAGATCAGCACCGAACTGGGGATGTCCCAGATGCACGTCTCCCGGCTGCTCTCCCGGATCCTGACCAGGCTTCGGACCGGCAACTCCTGGGAAGAGTGAGATTGCAGCGCGTTACTCCGACGTGACATCTTGCGACGTTCGGGTTTGCCGAGGACCGTGTTCCGGTATGGAGGGGGTTGGGCCCCTGCCGGGAACCTCCGTGCGACGGCCCCCGTTCAACTGTCAGTCACAAGGGGGTGGGTGCATGTCCGGAGAGCTGGGCACTGCGGAGATCCACGCTGGTCAGGCCAAGGGTACGGCGGTCGCCGAGGACCGGATCCCGCTCCAGCGGGCCACGTCTCTCGAAAGGCCCGGCGCCGGGGCGCCCGGCCCGGTGACGTCCACCCAGGCGCCGCCCGGCGCCGGGCTGGACACCCGGACGCTCTCCCGCTCGCTGTTCCTGCGGCTGGCCGCACTGGAAGCGGGCAGCGAGGAGCACACCTACGTCCGGGACACCCTGATCGAGCTCAACCTGCCGCTGGTCCGGTACGCCTCGGCGCGTTTCCGCAGCCGCAACGAGCCGATGGAGGACATCGTCCAGGTCGGCACGATCGGGCTGATCAAGGCGATCGACCGCTTCGACCCGGAACGCGGGGTGGAGTTCCCCACCTTCGCGATGCCCACCGTGGTCGGCGAGATCAAGCGCTTCTTCCGGGACACCAGTTGGTCGGTCCGGGTGCCACGGCGGCTGCAGGAGCTGCGGCTGGCACTCACCAAGGCCGGGGACGAACTGTCCCAGCGGCTGGACCGCTCCCCCACCGTCGCCGAGTTGGCCGCCTGCCTCGGGGTCAGCGAGGAGGACGTGGTCGAGGGCCTCGCGGTGGGCAACGCCTACACCGCCAGCTCGCTGGACTCCAGCCCCGGCGAGGAGGACAGCGAGGGGCCGCTGGCCGAACGGCTCGGCTACGAGGACCTCGCGCTGGAGGGCGTGGAGTACCGGGAGTCGCTCAAGCCGCTGCTGGCCAAGCTGCCGCCGCGCGAGCGCCGGATCATCATGCTGCGGTTCTTCGGCAACCTCACCCAGTCGCAGATCGGCGAGGAGATCGGCATCTCCCAGATGCACGTCTCCCGGCTGCTCACCCGGACGCTCACCCAGCTCCGCGCGGGGCTGATCAGCGAGGGCTGACCGCCGCCACCGTCCGGCTCAACTGCCGCCGTCTTCTAGAAGGTTGGCGCGCAGCCCGGCCAGCACGTCCGCGTCCAGCCCGAGCCCCTCCCGCCAGAACGCGTCGAAGCCGCTCCAGCCGGCCTCGACCTCCGCGAAGGCCGCGTCCAGGTAGCCGCGGTCGGCCCGGAAGACCGGCAGGAGGAGCTCGGGCTCGCGCATCAGGCCGCGGCCGCCGAAGTCGGCCAGCACCCGCTCGACCACCGCGGCGGAGCGCGCATTGGTGAGCAGGTAGTCGGCGAGCACCGTCTCGCGGTCCACGCCCAGTGCGGTCAGCACGAGCGCCGCCGCCCAGCCGGTGCGGTCCTTGCCCGCCGAGCAGTGGAACAGCAGCGGCACGCCGTCCGGGGCGGCGAGCAGCCGCAGCAGGGCGGCGAAGCGCTCGCGGGCCACCGGGTCGGTGACGAACCAGCGGTAGAGCCCGGTCATCATGGCGGCCGCCCGGCCGTCGCCGAGCACGGCGCGCTGCTTGTCCGGGCTGCGGTCGGCGAGGGCTCCGCGCAGCGTCAGGTGGATGTCGAAGTCCGTTGCCAGCAGCGGGAGATGATGGACGGCAACGCCGTCCGGCAGCCGGTCCGGACCGGCCTCGCGGACCTCCTCGGGGCCGCGCAGGTCGACCACCGCGCGCAGTCCGAGCGCGCCCAGCGGGCCGAGGTCCTCGGCGGTGACATGGTTCAGGCCATCACTGCGCAGGGCCGCTCCACGGCGGACCGCGGCCCCCTCGACCGTCCGATAGCCGCCCAGATCCCGGGCGTTGACCGCTCCGCGCAGGCCCAGACTACGGCCGACCAGGACAGTTCCGTCCGGTTCCGGGAGCGCATTCCGTACGTTCCCGATTCGCTCGGATGCGATCTGACGATCAGCCACCAGAGGCCTCCATTGCATATTCGGACTGTCACATGGCACAGCGGTGCCTGATATTGCATGAACCTGCCCATTGGAGCGGCAAGATGTGCAAGAGTGTCGTGCGCAACGACGACAGTGTAGGTGCCCCCCAGAGCCGTGTGAGCCGCACAGTCGGTAACCAGGTGTAGCACTCGGCTTCCGGTTTTTCATTTTCAATTCATTATTTGCGCGGGCGGTCCGGTTACGGTCACAATCAGCGCCTCCATGGCTTCACCATGAACGTTGGTAACAGGTTCGCTGCACTCTCGCCCAATTGGTCCCTCGCACCGCCGACCCTCGACCAGGATGGGCGCCGGGCAGCCTGCTGCCCGCGAACAGCTACACGGGCAGGCGAGCGCGAAACAGCGCGGCGCCTGGCCCAAGGGGAGGATCAGACATGGGTCGAGCGACCCGAAGAGTTGCCGCCTGCGCAGCGGCAGTTCTGCTGGCCAGCGGCCTGCAGACCACCCTGGCCCACGGCGACACCACGCCGCCCAGGATCGACCTCACCATCCTGGTCATCGACGACGGGGGCCCGTCCGTCGCGGCGATCACCGCCGAGCTCAAGAGCCAGGGCACGCCGTACAAGGTCGTCAGCCTCAATGACCCCAGCCGCCCCGTCATCAACTCCGCTTTCCTGAGCGACACGGTGAACGGACTGCCCCGGGGCAAGTACCAGGGCATCGTGCTGCCCAACGAAAACCCCTTCCCCAACAGCGCCGCCGAGATGACCGCGATCGCCACCTACGAGGCGGCTTTCAACGTCCGGCAGATCGACGCGTACACCTGGGCCAGCCCGGCCGTGGGTCTGAACTACGCCCAGAATCCGGGATTCGTCGGAACCCTCGACGGATTCCAGGCGGCCACCACGACGGCCGGCACTTCGGGTCCCTTCGGGTACCTCAAGGGCAGCGTCCCGTTCGAGGACAACGACCCCAACGTCAGTGAGAGCTACGGCTACCTGGCCACCCCGCTCGCCAACCTGCCGTCCGGTGCCTCCTTCGTCCCGCTGGTCGACGCGGCGATACCCAACACCACCAACCGCGGTTCGCTGGTCGGCGAGTACACCCACGACGGCCGCAAGGAACTGGTAGTCACCTTCGTCTACAACCAGTACCAGCAGCAGTACCGGTTGCTGGCCCGCGGCATGGTCGACTGGATCACCCAGGGTGTCCACCTCGGCTACGACCGCAACTACTTCGCCACCCACGTGGACGACGTGTTCCTGGCCGACGACCGCTGGGACACCGTGCTCAAGTGCACCCCCGGTGACGTCACCTGCCCGCCCGGCACCCCGGACACCGCCAACCCGATCCGGATGACGCCGGCCGACGCGCAGTACCTCAAGCAGTGGCAGACCGCCAACAACTTCACGCTGGACATGGTGTTCAACGGCGGCGGCAGCGAGGACTGGAAGGCCGACCACCAGACCACGGTGGACCCGACCGCCGGCCAGATGATCGCCGACCAGAACAGCTACCGCTGGATCAACCACACCTACACCCACCCCTACCTGGGCTGCGTGCAGGACGTCACCGTGGTGCCGTGGAAGTGCACCAAGGACGCGACGGGCAACACCGTCTGGACCGACCAGAACACCATCTCCACCCAGATCAAGCAGAACTTCGACTGGGCCACCGCCAACGGCCTCAAGCCCGACCCGCAGGCGCTCGTCACCGGTGAGCACTCCGGTCTGCTCACCGCCCCGCAGGAGACCAGCGACAACCCGAACCTGGCGCCGGCGCTGGCCGCCAACGGCATCAAGTTCACCGGCAGCGACGCCTCCCGCGAGCCCGGCCAGCGGGCCGTCGGCTCCTCCACGCTGACGGTGCCGCGGTACCCGATGAACGTCTTCTACAACGCCGGTTCGGCGAAGGAGGAGGCCGACGAGTACAACTGGATCTACACCAGCAAGGCCAACGGCGGCAGCGGCGTCTGCGAGAACAACGCCAACTCCACCTGCCTGCCCCAGCCGCTGGACACCGCCACCGGCTACCAGTCGTACATCGTGCCGCTGGAGGCCCGGATCGACCTCGGCCACGTGCTGAACAACGACCCGCGGCCGCACTTCGTGCACCAGTCGAACCTCTCCGAGGACCGCATCCTGTACCCGGTGCTGGAGAAGATCCTCGGCAACTACCGCTCGCTGTTCGCCGACAGCACCCCGATCGTGAACCTCGGCGAGCGCGAGATCGGCCAGGAGTTCCAGAAGCGCGCGGCCTGGAACAAGGCCGTCGCCGCCGGGCAGGTCACCGCCTACAAGATCGGCAACACCGTCACCGTCAGCGCGCCGGCCGGTGTTCAGGTCCAGGCCACCATGCCGACCGGAACTGCTCAGAAGATGGCCATCGGGACGGCCGCCTTCGGTTCGGCCTACGCCGGTACGCTCTCGGGCTGGGCGTCCCCGGGCGCCCTGCAGAGCGGCATCACCCTGCAACTCCCCTCCGGCAGCGCGCCGGCCGCCCCGGCCGCCGTCGCGCCGAACGTGGCGGCCAAGTCCGTCCCGGCACCGGCGCCGGCGGACAAGAAGGTCGTGCCGCAGGGCGTGGCCACGCCCGTCCCGGCGGGCCCGAGCGACGTCACCCGCAAGCCCGCCCAGTCCCTCGTCCCCGGCAGCGGCACCCCGGTGCCCGGCAAGGACGTGGTCCAGGGCGCCAAGCCCCAGGGCAACGGTGCCACCACCGGACGCTCCGGCAACCGGTAACCCTTAGCACCTCGTAGCGGGGTCGGGCCGGTCTCCCGGTCCGACCCCGCCACGGGTCCCGCGCCGGCCACCCAGTCCGGACAACGACGCAAGAACAGGAGGGGGGACAGGAGATGCGCGTCACCCTGCTCACCGAGGGGACGTACCCGCACCAGCACGGCGGCGTGAGCGTCTGGTGCGACCAACTCGTTCAGGGCATGCCGGACGTCGACTTCGACATCATCGCCGTCACCGGAACCGGCCAGGAACCACTGGCCTGGGAACTGCCCGCCAACGTACGGTCGGTCACCACCGCACCGCTGTGGGGCCCGGCCTCCGAGGCCCGGCCGCCGCGCGGCAAGGAGATGCGACGCTTCCTCAACGCGTACGAGCGCTTCCTGCACTCCATCCTCGACCCGGTCTACACCACCCACTTCGGCACCGAGCTGTACGGCTTCGCCGACCTCGCCCGGCGCGGGCTGCTCAGCCCGGCGCTGCGCAGCGAGCGCGCCCTGCGCACCCTCCAGCACGTGTGGACCCGTGACTACCTGCCCACAGCGGTCTCCCGGCCCACCATGCACGACGCGCTGAACGCCACCGACCTGCTGGAGCACGCGCTGCGGCCGCTCTCGGTCGACCCGCCGACCGACGGCGTCGCCCACGCGGCCAGCGGCGGCCTCGCCACCCTGCCCGGGCTGATCGCCGCCCAGCAGTTCGGCGTACCGTTTCTGCTCACCGAGCACGGCATCTACCTGCGCGAGCGCTACCTCGGCTACCGCACCGGCCCGTACCGCTGGCCGGTCAAGGCGCTGCTGCTCGGCTTCTACCGGATGCTCGCCGAGGAGAGCTACCGGCAGGCCGCCCTGGTCACCCCCGGCAACCGGTACAACCGGCGTTGGGAGGAGCGCGGCGGCACCCCGTCCACGCACATCCGCACCGTCTACAACGGGGTGGACCCGGCCGCCTTCCCGCCCGCCGGGCCCGAGCCCGAGACGCCGACCCTCAGCTGGGCCGGCCGGGTCGACCCGATCAAGGACCTGGAGACGCTGATCCGGGCCTTCGCCATCGTCCACCAGGAGATCCCCGAGGCGCGGCTGCGGCTCTTCGGGGGCACCCCCAAGGGCGGCGAGGCGTACCGGGACGGCTGCATAGCCCTGGCCACCGAGCTCGGCGTGGCCGACTCGGTGGCCTTCGAAGGCCGCGTCGCCGACATCACCGACGCGTACGCGGCGGGCAACGTGGTGATGCTCTCCAGCATCAGCGAGGGCTTCCCGTTCACCCTGATCGAGGCCATGTCCTGCGGCCGCGCGACCATCTCGACCGACGTCGGCGGCGTGCGCGAGGCCGTCGGCGACACCGGACTGGTCGTCCCGCCGCGCGAGCCCGAGCCGATGGCGGCCGCCGCGATCGAGCTGCTGCGCGACCCCGCGCGGCGCGCCCGGCTCGGCGAAGGCGCCCGGCTGCGGGTCATCGAACAGTTCACGCTCCGCCAGAACATCGACGGCTTCCGGGGCATCTACACCGAACTCCTGGGCACCTCCCGCTGGATGCCCGGCGGGATGGTCACCGTCACCGACGAGGTCCCCAGCCCGGACTGGGACCAGCAGCTGACCGCCGCCCGGCCCGAGCCCAGCGAGGTGGGCGCGTGAACGAGCGAAGCGAGAGAACCATCAGCAGGCGCGCGTACCGCGAAGGGGCCGCCGAGCGCAGCGAGGTGGGCGCGTGAACGAGCGAAGCGAGAGAACCATCAGCAGGCGCGCGTACCGCGAAGGGGCCGCCGAGCGCAGCGAGGTGGGCGCATGAGTGGCCCGATCAGGCTGGTCCCGGACGAGGGCGGCGCCGAGCGGACGATGCAGCTGCGCACCCTGCCGCTGAAGCGCCGCCGCCCCGCCCCGCCCACCGAGCCCGACCCCGCCGAGCAGCTCGACCTCTCCGACGACCCGCTGGACGAGCTCGCCGAGCGCCTGCAGGACGTCTGCGCCGACGCCGTCCACCCGTACGAGATCGCGGCCTTCCTGGAGTCGGACGGCCTCTCCGACGAGCAGGCGGCCCTGCTGTACGGCCGCCCCGACGCGTTCACCGTCGCCGAGGAGCTGTTCGAGAAGGTCGAGCGCCGCTACCCCGGCCCGAGCTCCGAGTTCGCCAACCCCTGGCGGGCCGACCCGTGGCGCTGCGTGGTGCGCGGCCTGGTGTTCGCCCTGCCCGGCCTCGGCTACCTGCTCGGCGCCAACCTGTTCGCGACCGCCCGGATGCGATTCGGCCTGCCCTCGGGCATGCTCGCGCTGTCCATCGCCACGCTGGTCAGCTGGGGCTTCAACCAGGCGCTGGCGCACCGCTCGTACCGCTGGCTGAGCCGGCTGCGCCGTCGGGACGCGGCGGTCTGCCTGGCCGTGGGCGCCCCGATCGGCGCGCTGCTGGCCTCCGGCTGCGCGTACGTGATCGGCGGGCCGCTGGGCGCGCTCTGGTTCGCCGCGGGCCAGTCCTGCTACCTGGCCGCGGCCACCGCGCTGCTGGTGCTCGGGCGGGAGAAGTTCCTGCTGCTGGCGCTGGCCCCGGCCTCGGTCGGCGCGGGCGTGGTACTGGCGGTCGACGTCCCGCAGCCGGTCCGTACGGCGGTGCTGCTCGCCTCGGTGGCACTGGCGGTCGGCCTGGCCGTCCGGGAGCTGCTGGTCGCGGCCCGCGGCGGCGAACGGGGCGGCGTGAAGCTGAGGCTGCCGATCCGCCAGGAGGTCCCGCACCTGCTGTTCGGGCTGGCCTGCGGTGCGCTCACGCTGATCGCCGGCCTCGGCGAGACCATCCACCAGGCCGTGCACGCCGCCTCGCACGCGGTGCACACCCCGGCCCACGGCGCGCACGTCCAGACGGCTCCGACCGGCCCGGCCATGATCGCGCTGACGCTCAGTCTCGGCCTGGCCGAGTGGCTGCTGTTCCGCTACCGGGCAATGGCCGTGGCCGCACTGCGCATCAGCCACACCAGCGGGCAGTTCACCCGCCGCACCGGCGGGATCCTGCTCGGCTGCCTGTTCATCTACCTCACCACCGTGGCCGCGCTGGACGCCGCCGCGACCGTGCTGTGGCCGGGCGCCCCGTCGCTCGGCGTGCCGCAGCTCGGCGCGATGCTGCTCCTGGGCGGCTCGCTCTGGCTGGCGCTGCTGCTGAACGCCTTCGGGTTCAGCTGGAGCACCGCCCTCATCTGTCTGGCCGCCGCGATCGCCGAGAGCGTCGGGCTGCTGACCGGTGCGGACCCGATCGTCCTGCAGCTGATCGGCTGCGGGGCGGCCGCACTCGTCCTCACCGCAACCGCCGGGCCCGCGCTCGGCCGCACCACCCAACACCGCTGAGAATCCGCCTCTCCCGAGGCACCATCGGCCGGTCGTGACCACACGTCCGGCTGCTCCCGAAATCGAGAAAGCGAATACGCATGAGCAGCGTCGCGGTTACCGGAGCCGAGGGCTTCATCGGCTCCCACCTCGTCGAGACCCTGGTCGCCGACGGGCACCACGTCCGCGCGATGGTCCAGTACAACTCCTTCTCCTCCTTCGGCTGGCTGGAGACCCTGTCCGCGGAGGTGCTGGACTCGGTCGAGATCGTCCTCGGCGACGTCCGGGACCCGGGCTCGGTCAACGGCCTGGTCAAGGGCACCGAGGCGGTCTACCACCTGGCCGCGCTGATCGCGATCCCGTACTCCTACCGCGCCCCCCACTCGTACGTGGACACCAACGTCACCGGCACCCTGAACGTGCTGGAGGCGGTGCGCCACCTGGAGATCCCGCGCCTGGTGCACACCTCCACCAGCGAGACCTACGGCACCGCGCAGACCGTGCCGATCACCGAGGACCACCCGATCAACACCCAGTCCCCGTACGCCGCCTCCAAGGCTGGCGGGGACCGGCTGGCCGACAGCTACCACGCCAGCTTCGAGACCCCGGTCGTCACCCTGCGCCCGTTCAACACCTTCGGCCCGCGCCAGTCGATGCGCGCCGTCATCCCGACCGTGATCGCCCAGGTCGCGTCCGGCCAGACCGAGATCACCCTCGGCGACCTGCGCCCGACCCGCGACTTCACATTCGTCAAGGACACCGCCAACGCCTTCCGCACGGTGGGCACCGCGGCCGCCGAGAACGTGGTCGGCCGGACCTTCAACGCCGGCACCGGCGGCGAGATCTCGGTCGGCGACCTGGTCACCCTGGTCGGCAAGCTGATGGGCGTGGACCTGGTGGTGAAGGAGGACGAGCAGCGCATCCGTCCGACCAACTCCGAGGTCATGCGCCTGGTCGCGGACGCCACCCGGCTGCGCCAGGCCACCGGCTGGGCCCCGCAGTTCAGCCTGGAGCAGGGTCTGGAGCAGACCATCGAGTTCTTCCGCGACCCGGCCAACCTGGCCCGCTACAAGACCGACATCTACAACGTCTGACCGCCGTACCGATCATGATCGTCCTGGTAGCCAAGGTTCGTGTCCTACACACCTTTTCCGTGGGGGAAACACCATGCATGCAGTGATCCTGGCCGGCGGTAAGGGCGTCCGGCTCCGCCCGTACACCACCGCGCTCCCCAAGCCGCTCGTCCCGATCGGCGACCAGCACGCGATCCTGGAGATCGTGATGCGCCAGCTCGCCGCCGCGGGCTTCAAGACCGTCACCCTGGCCATCGGCCACCTCGGCCACATCATCCGCGCCTACGTCGGCAACGGCTCGCAGTGGGGCCTGCGGGTCGGCTACGCCGTCGAGGACAGCCCGCTCGGCACCATGGGCCCGCTGCTCACCATGCAGGACCGCCTGCCGGAGCACTTCCTGGTGATGAACGGCGACATCCTCACCGACCTGGACTTCTCCGGGGTGCTCAAGCACCACGAGCAGTCCGGCGCCCCGCTGACCATCGCCACCTACGCCCGCCAGGTGAAGATCGACTTCGGCGTGCTGACCACCGACTCCGGCACCATCACCGGCTTCCAGGAGAAGCCCAGCATCGACTACCGGGTCTCGATGGGCGTGTACGGCGTCTCCCGCGCCGCGCTCGCCAAGTACACCCCGGGCCTGCCGCTGGGCTTCGACGAGCTGGTGCTCGACCTGCTGGCCGCCGACACCCCGCCGGCCGCCTACGACTTCGGCGGCTACTGGCTGGACATCGGCCGCCCCGACGACTACGACCGGGCGAACGCCGAGTTCTCCTCGATCCGCCCGGTCCTGATGCCATTCGAATCGGCCGCCGCGCCGGGCGTCACGGAGCTGCCGGTCCCGGCCGCCCGTACCGCCCCGGACGACACGGCCGAGGAGCCCGTCCCCGCGGGCGCCGAGACCGACGGACGGGCCGCGTGAGAATCCTGCTCCTCGGCGGCGACGGCTTCCTGGGCCGTCACGCCGTCACCGTCCTGCGGACACTGCCCGGGGCCACCCTGCTGTCCGCGGGCCGGCGACCCACCCACGACCTCCGGCTGGACCTGGGCACCGCCCAGGTCGGCCCGCTCGGCGAGGAGCTGGCCGCGCTGGCTCCCGACGTGGTGATCAACTTCGCGGGGGCGGTGGCCGGCAGCGCGGTCAAGCTCGCCGAGGTGAACGCCCGCGGCCCGGCGGTGCTCTGCGAGGCGCTCGCCCTGGGCGCCCCGAAGGCCCGTCTGGTGCACATCGGTTCGGCCGGCGAGTACGGCGTCTGCGACGAGGGCGAGTCGCTCTCCGAGCAGGCCGACGCCCGCCCGGTCGGCGTGTACGGCGCGACCAAGCTGGCCGGTTCCCTCGCGGTGGCCGGTTCGCCGCTGGACGCGGTGGTGCTGCGGGTGTTCAACCCGGTCGGTCCGGGCGCCCCGGCGGGCTCGCTGCCCGGCCGGCTGGCGGCCGAGCTGCGCCGGGCGGCGCCCGAGGGCGCCGACGCCGTGATCACGGTCGGGGACCTCTCCGCCTTCCGGGACTTCGTGGACGCCCGGGACATCGCCAAGGCGATCGGCCTGGCCGTCACCGCCGACGGCCCGCTCCCCCGGGTGCTCAACCTGGCGACCGGGCGGGCCCAGCGGGTCCGGGCGATCGCCGACGGCCTGGTCGCGGCGTCCGGCTTCACCGGCCGGATCGACGAGAGCGGAGTGGGCTCCGAGCGCTCCACCGCGGTCTCCTGGCAGCAGGCCGACGTGTCGGCCGCCGCCCGGGCACTCGGCTGGCACCCGGAGACCGGCCTCGCCGACACCCTGCGCGACCTGTGGCTCAGCACCGCCGAGCCCGCCCCGACCCCGGTGGTCGCATGACCGCCGGGACCACCCCCGACGGCCGCCTGCTGGTGCCGCTGTACGTCCACCCCGCGGTGGACCCAGCGGCCTGGCGGGCGGTCGCCGCCGCCGACCCCGCCCGGATCGCCGCCGTGGTGCTCAACCTCGCGGACGGCCCGGGCGAGGTTCCGGACCACGTCTTCGCCGAGGCCGCCGAAGAACTCCGGGCGGCCGGCCTGCCGTTGGTCGGGTACGCCGACACCGACTACGGCCGCCGTCCCCACGCGGCCGTGGTCGCCGATATCCTGACGTACCGTCAGCGACACGGCATCACCGGCGTCTACCTCGACCAGGTCGCCACCCACCCGGGCGCGCTGGCGCACTACCGGCGCCTCGCGACGGCCGCTCGGGCGGCCGGCTGCGGCATCGTGGTGTTCGGCCACGGCGAGCACCCGGACCCCGGGTACGCCGAAGTCGGCCTGGCCGACCTGCTGGTCACCTTCGAGGGCGACTGGGACGCGTACCGCTCGATGACGCTGCCGCTGTGGACCGGCCGCCACGCGGCCTCCCGCTTCTGCCACCTGGTCTACGACGTCCCGGCCGAGTCCGCCCAGGACGCCTCCGCACTGATCACCGCCCGGCGAGCCGGCGTCGGCTGCGCCGTACCCGGCGCCGGGGACAACCCCTGGCGCACCCTCCCGTACGGCCTGACCGCCGCTGAACTGACCTGACCCGATCCGGAGTTCGACTACCGTGAACCGCCGCACCCGGCTGCTGCCCGCCGCCATGGCCCTCGCCACCGTCACCGCCCTGCTGGTCAGCTCGTGCAGCAGCTCCGGCTCGGAGGACGACAACGACTCGGCCGACGGCAACCAGAGCGACTCTCCCACGGCCACCGCGCCGAGCACCCCCGGCACCACCCCGCCGACCGACCCCGGCACGCCCAGCGCCCCCGGCACCACCTCGGCCCCGGGCACCCCGAGCGGCACCACCGCCCCGGGCACCCCGCCGGGCACCACCCCGCCCGGCACCACCGGGCCGCCGCCGGCCGGCGCCCGCTGGCAGCCCACCCCGGGCCTGGCCTGGCAGTGGCAGCTCGGCGGCGGCCCGGTGGACCAGTCGGTGGACGTGCCGGTCTACGACATCGACGGCTTCGAGAACGACGCCTCGGTGGTCGCCGCGCTGCACGCCAAGGGCCGCAAGGTGATCTGCTACGTCAACGCCGGCTCCTGGGAGAACTTCCGCCCCGACGCCGCCGCCTTCGCCAAGTCCCTCCAGGGCTCGGACACCGGCTGGAAGGGCGAGAAGTGGTTCGACATCCGCAAGCTCGACCAGCTGAGGCCACTAATGGCGGCCCGCTTCGACATGTGCAGGAGCAAGGGCTTCGACGCCATCGAACCGGACACCATCGAGGCCTACAACCAGAACAGCGGCTTCCCGCTGACCCCGGACGACCAGCTGGCGTACAACCGGATGCTGGCCCAGCTCGCCCACGAACGCGGTCTGGCCATCGGCCTGAAGAACGACCTGGACCAGATCCCCGCGCTGCAGCCGGACTTCGACTTCGCGGTCAACGAGGAGTGCTCGCAGTTCGACGAGTGCGACCGGGTCTCGCCCTTCATCAAGGCGGGCAAGGCGGTCTTCCACGTCGAGTACAAGCTCGACACGGACCAGTTCTGCGCCAAGACCAAGGCGCTGGGCTTCAGTTCGATGCAGAAGAAGCTCGACCTCAACGCCTGGCGCAAGCCCTGCTGAGGTCGGAGCCACCCGTCGCGCGGGTGACCCTCACCAGGGCCACCCGCGCGAGAGTCACTTGACCGCCAGCCAGACGACGGCGCCCAGGACCACCAGGGCGACGACGGCGATCAGCGCGATCACACCGGTGCGACTGCGTGTGTTGCTGCTGCCGTAGGTGGAGACGGAGCCCGGCGCCTGGGGCGCCGGGGTCTCGTCGACGAACGCCCGGAACATCTGGGTGCTACCGGCGGGGTCGTAGTCGTTGTCAGCCATGGCACGGACTCTAACGAATCCGCCCACCTCAGGCACACCCCGGACCCCTGCTCGGGCGACCCACCACTCGCGCGTGCGGCGGCGACACGACCGGATCGTGAAATCCGTGTGACCGACGGAATGCGCTGCCGCGCAAGCGGGTTGACTTCGGTCATGACCGGAAACCAGAGCCGGGTCCGCCTCGGCACCTCCGACCTGTCCGTCCACCCGCTCTCCCTCGGCGGCAACGTCTTCGGCTGGACGGCCGACGAACAGCAGTCCTTCGCCGTACTGGACGCCTACGCCGCCGCCGGCGGCAACTTCGTCGACACCGCCGACGTCTACTCCGCCTGGGCCCCCGGCAACACCGGCGGCGAGTCCGAGACGGTGATCGGCAACTGGTTGCGCAGCCGGGGCAACCGGGACGGGATCGTGATCGCCACCAAGGCCGGCATGCACCCCGAGGCGAAGGGTCTGGGCGCGGCCAACATCAAGGCCTGCGCCGAGGAGTCGCTGCGCCGCCTCGGTGTGGACCACATCGACCTGTACTACACCCACCGGGACGACGACACCCCGGTCGAGGAGTTCGTGACGGCCCTGGACGAGCTGGTCCGCGCCGGCAAGGTCCGGGCGGTCGCCGCCTCCAACATCTCCACCGAGCGGCTCGCCGAGGCGCTGTCCTTCGCCGAGCGCGAGGGCCTGGCCAAGTACGTGGCGGTCCAGCCGCACTACAACCTGGTGTCCCGGGACACCTTCGAGGGCCCGCTGGCCGACCTGGTCGCCGAGCACGGGCTGGCCACCGTGCCCTACTACGCGCTCGCCTCCGGCTTCCTGACCGGCAAGTACCGCCCGGGCGGCGCGGGCGTCGACAGCGCCCGGGCCGAGGGCGCCGCCCGCTACCTGGCGGAGCCGCGCGGTCCCAAGGTCCTGGAGGCGCTGGACACGGTCGCCGCCGAGCACGGCGTCGCGCTCGCCAGTGTCGCCCTGGCCTGGCTCGCCGCCCGCCCGACGGTCGCCGCCCCGATCGCCAGCGCCCGCACCCTCGACCAGCTGCCCCCGCTGCTGGCCGGCGTCACGCTGAAGCTCACCCCCGAGCAGACCGCCCTGCTGGACGCGGCCTCCGCCTGAGCCCGTGCCGGGGCCCCCGACAGCACACCGCTGTCGGGGGCCCTGGGCCGCCCTCCGGCTACGGCCGCCCGAAGTGGGTCGGGTAGTAGCCGGAGTTGAGCGTCGATATCCGGACGGTCTTGCCCGGCCGCGGCGCCTCCACGAACGTGCCGCCGCCCAGGTAGATCCCCACGTGGTGGATCCCCGAGGTCCGGCCGCTGTCCGACCAGAACACCAGGTCACCGCGGCGCAGCTGCCCCGCGCTGATCGGTGTGGTGGCCGCGTACTGGTCGTCGGCCACCCGCGGCAGGCTTATCCCGCTGCGCCGGTAGGCCTGCTGGACCAGCCCGGAGCAGTCGTAGCCGGACGGGCCGTTGCCGCCCCAGACGTACGGCTTGCCCAGCTGGGCGAGCGCGTAGTCGACGGCCGACTCGGTGCTCCCGGTGGACGACGCGTCGCCCGAGGACGGGCGGCTGTCCGGCCGGCCGGAGGCCTGGTCCGAACCGCCGGAGGAGCCCGAGGAACCGCCGGACTTCCCGGTGCGGCTGACGTAGACGTCGTAGTGGCTGGTCCAGCGCCACTCACCGGCACCGTTCTTGAACCAGTACTTCGACCCGTCCCAGCCCTGGCGCGGGCCCCAGGAGGCGGCCGAGCCGTTCGAGACGGCCTCGGTGCCGGAGCCGGATGAGCCGGATGCGCCGGAGGAGCCCGAGGAACCGCCGGACTTCCCGGTGCGACTGGCGTAGACGTCGTAGTGGCTGGTCCAGCGCCACTCACCGGCACCGTTCTTGAACCAGTACTTCGACCCGTCCCAGCCCTGCTTTCCGGCCGCGGCG
>NZ_JBVHIP010000005.1:117129-240916 GCF_055560495.1 Kitasatospora sp. NPDC023176
CCGTAGACGTCGTAGTGGCTGGTCCAGCGCCACTCACCGGCACCGTTCTTGAACCAGTACTTCGACCCGTCCCAGCCCTGCTTTCCGGCCGCGGCGTGCGCGGAGCCGGCCCCCGCCGTCAGGCCGACCACGCCGGCGCCCGCCAGCACGGTGGTGGCCAGGCAGGTACTTCGCACGGCCCGGTGTATTCGGCTGCCACCGCCGGCCTCGGCGGCGCGGGCGGTGCGCGGCCTGGCCGCGCAGTTCGGGCAGCCGCAGCCCGTGATCGCGGGGATGCTGCCGAGGCGCTCCTCGAAGCCGATCAGACCGGAGTCGGCGTCGGGGTCGATGCCGGGGTCGGCGTACGCGCCGGTGGCTATCCTCATGCGGGTCGTCCTTCCTTCCGCCCGGCACGGGCGGCCGGGGGCGGTACCGAGGCGGCCACTCCGGCCGGGGCGACGAAGGCGACCAGCAGCTGTTCCATCAGCGCGCTGCGAGCGGCCTCGTCCAGTTCGTGCGCGGTCGCGCGTTCCAGCCGGCGCACGGCCAGCGCCGCCGCCTCCACCGCGTCGTCGACCAGTACGGTCCGCAGGCCGGCGTCCAGGTCGGCGAGCCGGCGGCGGCGCATCGACTCGGCCACCTCGGGCGCGTAGTCCAGCGCCAGCGGCTGCACCGAGTAGACCTCCAGGCCCGCCGGGGCGGCCTCGGCGGCCAGCGCCCGGGTCAGCTCGTCGGCGAACCACTGTCCGTCGCGCAGGGCAGGCCCGGGTGCCGCGTTGCTGTCGCACGGCAGGGTGGAGGCGGTACGGGTGAGTACCGCCTGGACCTGCTCGCGCAGGTAGCTCTCGTGGTCCTCGATCGCCAGCAGCGCCCGCGCGGTGTCCTTGACCCGCCAGACGATCAGCAGCCGGACGACGATCGGGGTGCCGGTGCGGTCGACCACCTTGACCGGCTCGCTGCGCCAGTGCCGCAGCCGCACGTCGACCCGGCGGCGGCGCAGCAGCGGGTTGACCCAGACCAGCCCGGTCCTGCGCACCGTGCCCCGGTAGCGGCCCCAGCGGGTCAGCACCCGGGTCTCGCCGCCGGCGTTGGCCAGCAGGCCGGCCAGCGCGCACACCACCAGCAGACCGGCCGCGCTGACCCCGGCGATCGCCGGGGCGTCCACCTCGGGCCGGCCACTGGCCTGGGCGGCGGGGCCGCGCAGTTCGGGCAGGGCGTCCCCGTACGGGATGACACCGGTGCGCAGCAGCACGTACACCGCGCCGGCCAGGCCGAGCAGCACCACCAGCAGGGCGACCCAGCCGGGCAGCGCGCCGGCGGTGTGCTCGCGCAGCGCCTGGTCCGCCCGCGGGGGGCGGCGCGAGGTGGCGGCGGCGGGGGCCCCGGCCTGGTCGGCCTCGGGGAGTTCGACGGTCTCCGGGCCGGCCGTCTCCAGCGGGTCCCGCAGGTCGGCGGAGCGGGCCGGGGACGGACCGGGGACGACCGCCAGCGGGGCGGTCGCCGGACCGGCGTCGACCGGGCCCGCCGGCTTGGCGGCCTTGACGGTGGAGACCTTGGCCAGCGGGCTGGCACCGGAGGCGGAACGTTCCGGCAGGGCCGGCGGGAACGACTTGGGCAGGTTGTCGGGTCGCTGCGAAGAATCGCGGGTGACGTCCATGCACGGATCCTCTGGGTCTGGTGTGTCGCGCAACGGGCGGCCCGGATCTGACGGGCAGTGCCAGAATCAGGCTAAGTTCATACGTCATCAAATGCGACATTTGAGCCGAGGTGTGTCGACATTTACTGACGAATCGTCCGAAGTTGACCTGACGCGCAGGCACATGAGCGGATGGTCGGGACGGTTCGGCGCAGGTCAGCGCCGTCGGGCACCGGATCCACGGGCGAACACCCGACGGGTGATCAGCCCGATCCCGGCGAGCACCAGCAGTACCCCGGCGAGCAGACCGTGCCAGCGGGACTCCCGGGGCCGCCCGACCGCCGCCCCCTCGACCGGGGGCGCGGGCAGCGGCCGGGCGGCAACCCCGCCCGTCCGGGGTTCGCCCTGGTCGGCGGCCGACAGCGGCTCGGCGACGACGGCCGGGCTCCCGTCGGCGACGACGGCCGACGGGACACCCGGGGACGGGGCGACGCTGCCGGACGGCTGGGCGGAGACGGCGGGAACGAACGGGACCCCCGGACGGCTCGAAGAGCCGGAGACGGCGGAGGTCGGGACGGCAGGGGTCGGGACGGCAGGGGTCGCGGGGGCGGACGGCATCGGTAGCACCGGCGCCGAGGGCTTCGCCGGGGCCCCGACCACCGGCGGGACGACCGGCGGGACGACGATCGGCAGCAGCCCCGGCGGGATCGGCCGGAGCGCCGGAACCTCGGTCGGACTCGGCGACCCGACCGCGGCCGTGGGCGCCACCGAGGGCGCCACCGTGGCCGCCCCCGCCGTACCGGAGGGTCTCGGCGAGGCCCCCACCGACGCCGTCACGCTCGAACCGGCACTCGGCCTCGGACTCGCGCTCGGACTCACACCCGGCCCAACGGACACCGTGGAACCGGGCGTTGCGGTGGCCGAGGCCGAAGCCGAAGCACTCGACCCCGCCGAGACCGACGCCGAGGCCGAAACCACCGGACTCGAAGAAGCCACCGGACTCGAAGAAGCCACCGGACCGGGCACCACAGCCGCCACCCGCACCCGCACCGGATCCGCCGTAGTCCCGTTCCCCGCCCGGTCGGTCGCCGTGACGGTCAGCCACTGCTCCCCGTCCGCCAGGTCCCGGTTGGCGGTGCAGCTCCAGCTCCCGTCCAGCGCCACCGCGGCCCCGCAGAGCACCGTACGGTCGTCGGAGCCCGCCGCCGGACTCGCCGTGACCAGCACGTTCGAGCCCGGTTCGGCCCGCCCGGTGAGCTTCGGCCGGCCGGCTCGCAGCACCTCGCCGGGGGCCGGGGAGGTGAGCACCGGCTTGTCCGGCGGCACCGTGTCCACCACCAGGACGACCGGCTGCCCGGCCGTCCGGTTCCCGGCGGCGTCGACGGCGACCGGGGTGAGCTGGTGGCTGCCGTCCGCCAGGTTCTCGACCGGCAGACAGGACCACTCGCCGTCCGTGCGGACGGCGCTGCTGCACAGTTCGGAGGAGGTGGACCGGTCGGTGACGGAGACGGTGCTGCCGGCCTCGCCGGTGGCGGTGAGCCGCAACCCCGGGTCGTTGGTGTAGGCGGGGAGGGTGAGCACGGGGGCGGCCGGCGGCGCGGTCTTCACGGCGACCTTGGCCGGCTCGCCGCGCAGCACCACGCCGCCGCTGGTGGTCTCCACCGGGGTGAGGGCGTGCGGCCCGGCCGCGAGCGGGCCGCCGGGGCGGCAGGACCAGGCGCCGCCGCGGTCGACCTTGGCCTTGCAGAGCGTCGCGTCACCGTCCCGGACCTCCACCGCGGCGCCCGCGACGGCGCCCTCGCCGCGGATCTGCGGGCGGGCGTCGGCCAGGACGGTGCCGTCGACCGGCTCGGCGATCTCGGGCCGGGCGGCGCCGACGGTCAGCCTGATCCGCTGGTCGGAGACCTCCCCCGAGTCGGCGAAGCCGCCGGAGGGGACGAGTTGGCTGGTGTCGCGGCCGATCCGCAGCCGGGCCCAGGTCTCACCGGCGGCGGCGCCGGGCGGCACGGTCCACTCCAGGATCGCGGTGTCGGCGCCGGCCGGGATCTCGGTCTGCACCCGGTCGGCGGGTTCGAAGCGGCCGCTGTGGTCGAAGTCGATCCAGCCGGCCAGGGTGGCGGGCTGGCCGCCCACCGCGACCGGGACGGTGACCCGGTAGTAGCGGCCGATGGCGGCCTCGTCGGGGAAGCCGATCGACGGGTCGGCGCCCTGGTACTCGCCGCGGCCGGGCTGGAGCTTGGGGGGTGGCGGGCTGGCGGCCGTGCTGGCGAAGGGGTTGCCGCGCCGGACCGCGCCGTGGTCCAGCTCGACCAGCGGTTCGTCGCCCGTGCCGGCGCCGGTCCGGCTCCGGTCCCGGCGCGGCGGGGTGGCCGCGTCGGCGCCCAGGAAGAGGTCGGAGACCACGTGCGAGGCGTTGCCGTAGGCCTGCGGCGCGGTGCCGAGGTCCTCGTCCACGGTGACGGTGTAGGCCTGGCGCAGGACGGGCGGGGCGGTGGTGCTCCCGGCCCGGGCGGTGGAGCGCTGCTCGATCCGGAACACCGCGGTGCGGACCGTGCCGGCGAGCTCCAGGGTGCCCTCGGCGGCGGAGCCCGCGGCACCGTCGGTGCTGCCGTCGCTCCCGGCGGGGGCGAGGGAGTCGCCGTCGACCGTCCAGCCGGGCCAGTCGGTGCGCCCGACCAGGGTGGGGGCGGCGGGCGAGCCGCCGGTGAGGGTCAGCCGGGCGGCGGTGCCGGTGGTGCCGGACTTCCCGGTGGCGACCGCGGCCAGTCCGCTGAGGTGCAGCCGGGGATTGCGGACCGGCCGGGAGAAGCCCAGCCGGAGGGTTCCGACGGTGCGCCAGGAACCGTCCGTCAGCGGCTGGTCGGGGGTGATGCCGAAGGTCTGGGCGGCATCCCCGGGGCGCTTGCCGTCCGCGTAGACCGCGGTGGAGCGTCCACCACCGGAACGGTCGGCGAGCCGGCCGGCCCCGGCGGTGACGGCCGTGCCGTCCGCGCCCGTGAGGTCGAGCTGGACGGAGAGGCCGGACGGCAGCACCGCCCGGTGCTCGCCCGACCAGGCGTCAGGGGACTGCTGGGCCACCGAGAGCGGGGCGTCCCAACCGGTCAGCGCCCCGACCGTGAGAACGGCCAGGGCGGCAGCTGTGCGGGGAAACTGTCGGCTCATCCGGCTCTCCTTCACGGTCGGCTGCCGGGGTGGCGGGCAGTCCGGGCACACGATCGGACAAGACGGAATCACGATCCCGGACCGGTCATACGGCGACACCTGGGCTTTTAACCGCGTCCCACCCGTTTGGCGCTCATCCGGGCGGCAGGACGGGTTGTACCTGAATCGGCTGCATTTCATCCATTGGCGGCAATGGATCTCACACGAACGGCTGCGCCCACCCGAATGGCGGAGAAGGGGGAATTCGGCCGAGTAGGCGGACACCAGCGTCCGGCACCTGACCATTCATCAGGGAACTCTGTTTGAATTACCCACCCGCTCAGTAGAGTCGGGCCCCGTGACCATGGACCCCGTACGCGTCAGGCGCGGTTTCGCCGCCGTAGCGCCCCACGGTCCCGTCGTCACCGAATACGTCCACCGGCATCTATTCGAGCACGATCCAGCTCTCCGCGGCCTCTTCGCCGAGCACCTGGAAAAACATCGGGACCGGCTGTTCGCCCGCCTGACCCACTACGCCGGCGACGCGTGGACCCCGCAGGCCGAGGCCGCCCGGACCGCCGTCTACGCGGTGGTCGGCGACACCAGGGGCGCGGCGCTCACCGACGCCCGGTCGGCCTAGCCGGGAGCGGTCCGTGGCCTTCGACCCCGCGGTCATCCGCGCCGGCTTCGCCGTCGTCGAGCGCCGGGCCGACCACCTGGGGCGACCGTCCTGCTGGCGGCCCGCTCGGCGGCCGGGCAGTACGACCTGGACGCCGTACGGCGGCTGCTCACCCGCAACCCCCGGCTGCGGGTGCCGACCGCCCTCCCCGACCGGCCGTCGGGCCCCGACGGGACCACCGCGCTGCTGCGACGGACCCTGCACGGGCACGGCGACTTCACCGGCTGGGAGGTCCACCTCTCCGGCCCGCCGGAGCCGGTCGCCGAGCCGGCCGGACTGGTGCTCGCCCTGGGCGCCGCCCCCGGGCTGGTCCGTCACGACCCCGCGCCCGTCACCTTCAACCGGGCCCGGCCGCTGACCAGCTCGGACTGGTTCCTGGACCACCGGAACGTGCCCTGGATCAACCGGACCGACCTGGAGTGACCGTCGTCACAGTCGAGCGGGAGCGGGGCCGGGCCGGGAAAACGGAGAAGCCCCCGGCCGGTGGCCGGGGGCTTCTCGCTGGTGCGCTCAGCAGGATTCGAACCTGCAACCTCTTGATCCGTAGTCAAGTGCTCTATCCGTTGAGCTATGAGCGCAAGGAACGGGCGAACCCGATCTTGCGAAGGTTGGTGCGCTCAGCAGGATTCGAACCTGCAACCTCTTGATCCGTAGTCAAGTGCTCTATCCGTTGAGCTATGAGCGCTCGCCCTGGTGACCGTGGCCCCCGGGGCGTTGCGGGGACAACATTACATGACCTGCGACGCAGGACGAAATCGATTGATCCGACCCCCTCCGGGCCCGTGACGACCCGGCTCCCGGCCGGCTCCGGCCCGGCCGCCGACCAGGCCCCGGACATGCGAAGAGCCCCGCCGACGAGATCGTCGACGGGGCTCCCCGGCTGCGGAGGCTGAGGGATTTGAACCCTCGATCAGGAATAACCCCGAAACCGCATTAGCAGTGCGGCGCCATAGACCGGACTAGGCGAAGCCTCCCCACAAGGACCATGCCCGCGCGATGCGGACCCGTTCCGTGTGTCAGCGATGATGCCACAACCGTGGGGCTCGGCACCAACCACCGCCCACGTTACTAGGCGGGTCGTCCCCGCCGCAAAGAAGAATGAGATACTGCCGACTCCGGAGGAGCTGCCCTGAGCCGAGGAGACCTGTCGACGTGAGCAGCAGGCCGATCCGAGGCGCTGCTCGCCTCGACGCCATACTCGACGCCCTGCCCGACGCGTTGTTGCTGGTGAACAGCAACGGCACGGTGGTGGACGCCAACAGCGCGGCGGTCCAGGCGCTACAGGCGCCCGGCACCTCGCTGGTCGGCATGGGCGTGCTCGGACTGCTGCCCGAGTTCGACCCCAGCCGGATCCCCGGCTCGATGCGCCCGGCCACCCGGGACGGCGACGACCTCGACCGCCCGGTCCGGATGACCGCCCACCGCACCGACGGCACGACCTTCCCGGTCGAGGTCTCCGGCAACGACTTCGCCACCGACGGCGGCGACGGCTACGGGCGCTCCCCGTACGAGCCGTACCGCGAGGGCCCGCGCGCCTCCTCGTCCTCCGACCTGCTCCTGCTGCTGGTCCGTGACCTCTCCGGGCGGCTCGGCGTCGAGGCCGAGCTGCGCCGCCAGCACAAGCAGACCGAGATGATCCTGCGGGCCGCCGCCGAGGGCGTGCTCGGGGTCGACCTCGAAGGCCGCTGTGTGCTGGTCAACCCGGCCGCCGCGCACATCCTGGAGTACCGGGCGAGCGAGCTGGGCGGGCGCGAGCTGCACCCGCTGATCCAGCACTCCCGGGCCGACGGCACCCCGCTGGCGCTGGAGGAGTCCGCGCTGCTGGACACCCTGACCTCCGGGCGCAAGCACCGGGTGCGCGGCACCGTGCTGTGGCGCAAGGACGGCCGGCCGGTCACCGTCGACCTCACCACCGCCCCGGTCCGGGACGGCGACCAGCTGGTCGGCGCGGTGATGACCTTCACCGACCGCAGCCGCGAACTCGCCCTGGTCGCCCGCAACGAGCACCTCACCGCCGTCCTGGAGGGCGAACTCGGCGGCGCGCTGAGCGCGCTGAACCAGCGGCTGGACACCCTCGCCGCCGACCCGGCCGGGCAGCTCTGGCCGGAGGCCAACTGGACCCTGCGCCGGCTCGCCGACGAGTGCCGCCGGTTCGGCAAGCTGATCGACGACGTGCTGGAGCACCAGCGCTCCGAGGCCGGGGAGGCCGGCCCGGCCGAGGTCAAGGACACCAAGGACCCCAAGGACTCCACGGGCGCGAAGGAGGACAAGGACGGCAAGGACGGCAAAGACGGGCGCAAGGCCGCTCGGCAGGTGCCGGTCGGCCTGGACAAGGTGGTGCGCCGGGCCGTCGAGCAGGCCGGCGAACTGGTCGGCCCGGGCCGGGTGCGCTTCTCGGTGCACGCCGCCGCCGTCGAGGTGATCGCCGACGAGCGCCGGCTCGCCCAGGCGCTGGCCCACCTGGTCGCCGACGTCAGTGGCACCGGCCTCGCGCTGGACGCCCCCACCGCCCCCTCCCCCGGCCTGGCCGTCCCCGGACTGTCGGTGTCCGGCCTGGGCAACCCGACCGCGCCGACCGCGCCCCCCGAACCGCCGACCGTCGTGCTGGCCGCCGCCCAGCGCGGTGACGTCGCCCGGGTCGAGATCCGCGGCCCCGGCGTCGGCGGCAGCCCCGTCCACCTGCCGATAGCCCGCGCGGTGGTCGAGCGCCACGGCGGCGTGCTCCAGCCGCACGAGCTGCCCGGCAAGGCCGGCACCACCTACGTGGTCGAGCTGCCGCTGGACCCGGCCGCCGCGAAGGCCGCCGCCGAACGCGCCGGCGCCGAGGGCCGCTCGGACCGGCCCAAGGAGGGCGACAGCGCCGTCCTGCCCGAGCTGCCGGGCATCCCGCAGCTGCCCAGCAGCGGCGAGGCCGCCGAGTCCACCGGGAGCGGGCCGGCCACGGCGGCCGCCCCCGACGCCCCGGCCGGCTCCGGCGAGGGGCAGCCCGCCCGCGAGGCCGTCGAGCCGGATCCGGCCCCCGCCGAGGAGCCCCCGGCCGAGCGCCGCGGCCGCCGCGGTCGGCCCGCCGCCGAGAACCCGGCCCCCGAGCCCACCCCGGCCGACCAGTGGCCGAACGCCCCCGCGCGGGTCGAGCGGGCCGTCCCCGAGCAGTGGAACGGCACCGGCAACGACCCCGCGTACGGCCGGCGCGGCCCGGGCGCCCCGCAAGCTCCCCAGAGCGACCCGTGGGGCAAGGACGACGGCCGCTCCGGCCCCGCCTACGCCGTGCCCGTCGAGGGCGGGCGCCCGCAGCAGAACCGGCCCGCCGGCCGCGAGCCGCTCGCGCTCGGCCCCGCGCCCGCGGCCCCGGCGCCGGCGCCGTCCGCGCCCGCAGCCGCGGAGCCCGCCACGCCCCCCGCCGAGGACGGCGGCGAGGCCAAGCCGCGCAGACGCCGCGCGCTGCCCTCCGCCGAGGACTCCTCGGGCGGCTTCGCGCTGCCCGGAGTGGGTGAGACCCCGGTGTACCCCGGCCTGGAGCACGCCCTGCCCGCCGGCCCGGCCCCCGCCCCGACCGAGCCCGCCACCGCGCCGACCGGCCGCCGCCGCCGGCTCTCCGTACCGCCCGGGCCCGCGCCGGACGCCCCGGCCCCGCAGGCCGGTGGCGGCGCGCTGGAGCCCGCCCGGCCCGCGCTGCCCACCGCCGAGGAGCAGAGCGCCCCGCGCCCGGTCGGCAGCGGGCTGGCCGAGCTCGCGCCGCCGCGGCCGATCGTCGCCCCGGTCGGTGCCCCGGTGCCCACCGTCCCGGCGCAGCCGCCGGCCGCTCCCCGCGCGCTGGCCGAACTGCCGCCGGCCCGGAGCGACCGGCCCGACACCGAGCAGTCGCCGGCCGCGTCCGGCGAGCTGGCCAACACCCGTCGGCTGCTGGTCTGGCCCGAGCCGGACCCGGCCACCAACCAGGCCCTCCAGTCGCGCGGCTACCTGCCGGTGATCGTCCGCTCCCGCGAGGAGGTCGACGCCCAGGCGAACGCCTTCCCGGCGGCGCTCTTCGTCGACCCGCTGACCAGCCCGATCACCCGCACCGCGCTGCAGTCGCTGCGCACCGCGGCGCTCAACAGCAGGGTCCCGGTGCTGGTCACCGCCGGCCTCGGCCAGGCCACCCGGGACGCCGCGTACGGCGCCGACCCGGCCGTGCTGCTGCGCGCCCTCGCCCCGCGCGACGGCGAGCACCACGCCCCGCGGGTGCTGCTGGTGGAGGGCGACCCGGACATCGCCGCCGCCATGATCAGCAGCCTGGAGCGGCGCGGGATGCACGTCGAGCACGCGGTGGACGAGAACGACGCCGTCGCCCGGGCCAGCAGCGTGCAGCCCAACCTGGTGGTGATGGACCTGTTCCAGATCCGCCGCCGCCGGATCGGCCTGCTGGACTGGCTGCGCGCCAACGACCGGCTGCACCGCACCCCGCTGGTGGTCTACACCTCGGTCGACCTCGACCCGCGCGAGCTGCCCCGGCTGCGCACCGGCGAGACGGTGCTCTTCCTCGCCGAGCGCTCGACCAGCGAGGACGTCCAGTCCCGGATCGTCGACCTGCTCGGGCGGATCGGCACGATGGGCGAGGCGGGCGTCGCCGCCGCGGGCTGAGGCCCGGAGAGACGGCGGAGGCCCGGAGACACGGCGGAGGGCCGGTCCCGTTCCGTACGGGGCCGGCCCTCCGTGCTGTCCGCTACTCCTCGGCTACTCCTTGCCGAGCGTGGTGACGTCCAGTTCGTCGGCCGCGTAGCTGGCCCGGAGCACCTTCTTGTCGAACTTTCCGACCGAGGTCTTCGGGACGGACTCGACGATCGCCCAGCGCTCCGGCAGCTGCCAGGAGGCGATCCGCTCGGCCAGGAAGGCCCGCAGCTCCTTCAGCCCGGCGGTCGCGCCCGGGCGCAGCACCACGGTGGCCAGCGGGCGCTCGCCCCACCGCTCGTCCGGCACCGCGACCACGGCGGCCTCGGCCACCTCGGGGTGGCCCATCAGGGCGTTCTCCAACTCGACCGAGGAGATCCACTCCCCGCCCGACTTGATGACGTCCTTGGCCCGGTCGGTGAGGGTCAGGTAGCCGTCGGCGGTGATGGTGCCGACGTCGCCGGTGCGCAGCCAGCCGTCCTCGGAGAACTTGTCCTCGGGGCGGAGCGGGTCCTGCCCGGCACCGCCGTAGTAGGCGCCGGCGATCCACGGGCCGCGCACCTCCAACTCGCCGGCGGCGACGCCGTCGTGCGGCATCCGCTCGCCGCCCGGGCCGATCAGCCGGGCCTCGACCGAGGCCGGGAAGAGGCCCTGGGTGATCCGGTACGGCCACTCCTCCTCCGGGGTGAGGCCGCCGGGCGGCTGGGCGAAGGAGCCGAGCGGGGAGGTCTCGGTCATGCCCCAGGCGTGCAGCACCCGGATGCCGTGGCGCTCGTCGTAGGCCTTCATCAGCGAGGGCGGGCAGGCGCTGCCGCCGATGACCACCATGCGCAGGCTGGAGGTGTCGTAGTCGCCCGCGTCCAGCTCGTCCAGCAGGCCGCTCCAGATGGTGGGGACGGCGGCGCTGACGGTGGGCCGGACGGCGGCGATCATCTCGGCCATCGGCTTGGGCTGGAGGAAACGATCCGGCATGAGCAGGTTGGCGCCGGACATGAAGGCGGCGTGCGGGATGCCCCAGGCGTTCACGTGGAACATCGGGACCACCGGCAGCGCGGTGTCGCGCGGGGTGAAGGCGAAGTTGTCGCCGGTGTTGACCTGCATGCAGTGCAGGTAGATCGACCGGTGGCTGTAGAGCACGCCCTTCGGGTCGCCGGTGGTGCCGGAGGTGTAGCAGAGCACGGCGGCCCGGCGCTCGTCGATGTCGCGCTGCCACGGGAAGTCGGTGGGCCGCCCGGCGATCAGCTCCTCGTAGTCGTGCACGCCGCCCGCGAAGCCGGCCAGCAGCGAACGGTCGCCGGGACCGGCCACCACGATGTGCTTCAGGGTGGGCGCGAGGTCCGGCAGCACGGCGGCGAGCAGCGGCAGGACGCTGCCGTTGACGACGATCACGCGGTCCGCGGCGTGGTCGATGATGAAGGACAGCTGCTGGGCGGGCAGCCGCAGGTTCAGGGTGTGCAGCACGGCGCCCATCGCGGGGACGGCGAGGTACGCCTCCAGGTGGAAGTCGTTGTTCCACATCAGGGTCGCCACCCGGTCGTCCCCCGTCACGCCGAGCTCGTCGCGCAGCGCGTGCGCGAGCTGCGCGGCGCGGGCGCCCACCTCGGCGTAGGTCCGGACGACCGGCCCGCTCACGTCCCAGGTGGTGACGGTCGAACGGGCGTGGACGGTGGATCCGTGCTCCAGGATTCGGGTGACGGTGAGCGGTACGTCCTGCATCGTGCTGAACACGGGTCCTCCTCGACCTGGCGGCGCTGGCGACTCCGACGGCACACCTACCGGGCGGTAATGCGCGCGGACGTGCCCGATTGTGCCGTTCCGTCCGCCCGCTGTCAGCATCCCGGCCCCGTTGCGCGGATCACGGGTTCGCCCCGGTTCCGCACCGGGGTCGCTCAGCGGTGGTCGGGGCGGCAGAGCCGCAGCGAGTTGACCGGGTCGGGGGCGTACGCCGGGTCGAGGACCCAGCCCTGCTCGGCGGCGATCCGCAGCGCCTGCTGGGCGCCGGCGCCGCGGTAGGTGGCGCGGTGCAGCCGGACGCGGCGCAGGAAGGTGCCGTCCGGGGCGAGCAGCCGGCCGTAGCTTTCGGCGGTGCGGCCGAGCTCGCGGGCGGCGTCGCGCTTGAGGATGCGGCGGACGTGGCGGTCCCAGGCGGCGGGGCTGCCGGTGAACTCGGCGCGGAAGGCGCGCGGGCCGACCGTCCAGCGGGCGCCCCAGCGCTCCCAGTAGTCGGGCTCGGGGCGGTCCACCCAGAAGGTGAGCAGGGCGTACACCGGGGCGTAGCCGATCTGGAGCAGGAAGATGACGGGCAGCAACGGCGCGAAGCGGCCCGGCTGCGGGCCCCACGGGGTGCCGGGGGCAGCGGGCGGGTCCTGCGGGGAGGGCGCGCTCACGGCCGTGGGGGCGGGGAACCGGCGGACCAGCCGGACCCGCTCGGCGTCGGTGCCGGAGGGCGCCGCCTGCCAGCCGGAGCGCTCGGCGACCCGCACCACGCCGTCCGCGCCGAGGCCCCGGTAGAGGCGCGCCGCCAGGCCGACGGACACCTCGCGGCCGAGGTCGAGCTGCACCTCGCCGCCGCCGGCCGCGTGGTTCGCCTCGGCGGCGGCGATGCGGCGCTTCAGCACCGGGGTGACGTAGCGCTCCCAGTCCTCGGGGCGGCCGGTGAGCTCGGCCCGCAGACGGCGCGGCGGGATGAAGCTGCGGTTGACCCTCAGCCAGCCGTCGGAGCTGGGGCCCTCCCCGCCGTAGTTGGAGAAGATCGCGGCCGCCAGGATGGCCGCGAAGACGACCACCAGACCGAGGATCCAGAGCGGGGCGTAGATCCACTGCAGGAGGAACTGGAGCAGCACGGCCGCGCGGTTGCGGCGCGGCAGCGGGCCGGCGAGGCCGCCGGGCTGCGGCTGGTCGGCGGTGAACTGGCCTGCGGGGTACGGGGGTTGGGCGGTGAACTGGCCTGCGGGGTACGGGGGTTGGGCGGCGGGCTGCTGCGGCGGCGGAGCCGGCTGGGCGTACGGGTTCTGGGCGTACGGGTTCTGCGGCGGCGGCACGGGCTGGGCGTACGGGTTCTGCGGCGGCGGCACGGGCTGGGCGTACGGGTTCTGCGGGTACGGGCCCGGATGTTCCTGGCCGTTCGTCATGCCGCCCCCTGGGTGCTCGGTGAGCGGCCACCCTATCGACGGGGGGTCAGCCGGCGGTCGGCCCGTCGACCTGGTCGCGGTCGATGGCGAGGGTCTGGCCGGCGTAGGTCTCCTGGACGTTGCCGCGGTACTGGTGGACGCGCTGGCGGGAGCGCCAGAGGTCCGGGGTGAGCGGTCCGGCCCCGGCCGTGTCGGCGTGATCGTCCCAGTGGGCGTACCAGACGGCGTCGGGGAGCGGGGAGCTGCCGGCCCGGGCGGCGGCGGCCAGGTCGGCGACGCCGGAGTCGAGGCTGGAGTAGAAGCCGGAGCTGTAGCCCGCCGAGTGCAGGCCCTGGGTCCAGCCGAGGGTGAAGTCGACCACGGCCTGCCCGCAGGCGGCGTCGTGCACCGGGTAGGCCTCGATGTCCAGGTAGACCGGGCTGCCCGTGCCGAGCCCGAGCGAGCGCATCGCGCGCACGGCCTCGTCGGCCTCGTCCTGGCCCTGCTGGACGGCCTTGGCCGGGTCGATCCGCTGGGGCTTGCGGCTCAGGTCGGCGCATGGGGCCTGCAGGCCGACGTGCACCGGCAGGAAGCGCCATCCCGTCGAGCGCGCCTGGCGGATCCAGTCCGCGGTGAGCCGGGGCTGGGCGCAGCCGCGCTGGGAGCCGCTGACGTAGATGCCGACCGCCGCGTACGGGGAGGCGGCGCGCCAGCCCCGCAGGGTCTCGGCCGGGGGTGCGGTGCAGGCGTCGAAGGCGGCGCCGCTCCAGTTGTCGTGGAACCGGGGCGGGCCGAACCGGTCGGGGAGCTTGACCGCCCGGATGCGCGGGGCGGCGACGGCCGCGGGGGCGGAGGCTTCGGCGTCCACGCCCGTCCCTTCGATGGCCAGCAGGAGCACGAGGGAGGCGGCGAGGACGGCCGCCGGGCGGAGGTAGCGCATCCGGCCTTGGTACTGACGGACCGTCGGACGAACGCGTCCACCACGCCGCAGGGGCCGCGCGAGTCCACCCTTTCGGGCGCACCCGTCCGCATCCGTCCCGATTCCGGTAACGAGCTTGCTGCTTTGTCACTCCTTACGGCAAACTCGTTAGCATGCCCACCTCCCAGAGCAGCGAAACCGCTGCCCCCACCTCGGCCGCCGCCGTCGCCGAGGCCCTTGCCATGCCGCCCGCCCCCAAGGGCGAGCCTGCCGGCGAGCGGGGCAGCTGGCGACGAGGTGGGGAGCCCGGCTCCGCGGCGCCCCCCGGGGTGCGACCCGGCCGAACCGGCCGGTTCGGCAAGGCCCTGCGGCGCCCGGAGAGGATCCCGGCGCCGCTTCTGTGTCTGGTCGCGATGTTCCTGGTGCAGACCGGCATCGCCCTGTCCAAGCCGCTGTTCGGCCCGCTCGGGGTCAGCGGCACCACCTTCCTGCGGCTGGGCTTCGCCGCGGTCATCCTGCTCGCCGTCACCCGGCCCAGGCTGCGCGACAAGCGCCCGCGCGACCTCGCCGCGGCCGCGCTGCTCGGCATCGCCTCGGCCGGGATGACCTTGCTGTTCGCCGGAGCGATCGACCGGCTGCCGATGGGCACCGCCGCGACCATCGAGTTCCTCGGCCCGCTCGCGGTCGCCCTGGTCTTCGCCCGCCGCGCCAGCCACCTGCTCTGGGCCCTGCTCGCGGGGGCCGGCGTCATCCTGCTGACCCTGCTCGGCGAGGGGGAGGGCGGCGGCTCGCTCGACCCGGTCGGCCTGCTGTACGCCTTCGGCGCGGCGGCCTGCTACGCGGTGTACATCCTGTTCACCGACAAGGTCGGCGCCACCTTCCAGGGCTTCCAGGGCCTGGCGGTGTCGATGACGGTCGGCGCGCTGGCCCTCGCGCCGTTCGGGCTCGGCCAGGCCTGGGACGGGCTGACCGCACCCGGCGCCTCCCCGCTGGTGCTGCTCGCCTCGGCGGCCGGGGTCGCGCTGCTGCTGCCGGTACTCCCCTACGCGCTGGAGATGACGGCGCTGCGCCGGATGCCCCAGCGGGTGTTCAGCGTGCTGGTCAGCCTGGAGCCGGCGGTCAGTGCGCTGGTCGGGCTGGTGGTGCTCGGCCAGTTGCTGGGTGCGGCGCAGCTGGCCGGGATCGGCTGCGTGGTGGCGGCCAGCGTGGGGGCCACGCTGACCGGGCGGCGCTGAGCGTCCCGGCGCCCTCCGGGGCTGACGGCCCTTACGTCGCCTACCTCGTTTACGGGGCTTACGGGGCTTACGAGGGCGACGTTTACGGCGCTTACGGCGCCTACGGCGCTTACGGCCAGAGCAGGGTGCGCGACCACTCCGGGGCGCGGACCGGGCCGGTGCGGGTGTAGCGCAGCCGGACATGCCGGCGCTGGGCGTCGCCCTGCCAGAACTCCACCTCGTGCGCCCACAGGGTGTAGACCGCGTGGCCGGGCGCGACGGCGTCCGGGGTGGCCTCCAGCCGGCGCCGGGCGACCTTCACCGCCTCGTCGTACTCGGTCAGCCCGCCCAGCGGCTCGCTCTGCCGGCCGACCAGCGCGCCGATCCGGGCGGCGGGCGAGCGGGTGGCGAACTCGGCGGCGGCGACCAGGTCGGCGGCCCGCTCGACGGTGCCGCGGACCCGCACCTGGCGGCCCAGCTGCGGCCAGTAGACGGACAGCGCGGCGGCCGGGTGGTGGGCGAGCTGACGGCCCTTGGGGCTGTCGGCGGCGGCGGAGAAGTTCCAGCCGGTGCCGGCCGAGTCCACGTCGCGCAGCACCAGCACCCGGGCGTCCGGCATGCCGTCGGCGTCGACCGTGGAGAGGGTGAGGGCCTGCGGGTCCAGCACCCCGGCGTCCAGCGCGGTGGCGAGCCAGTCCAGGAACAGCGGGCCGGGCTCGGCGGGGGCGGCCTCGTGGTCGAAGGAGGGCAGCGGGCGGGCCATCGGCGGGCGGCCGAGCAGCAGTTCGGGGACGGACCGCGGTCCGGGCCGACGCTCGTCCAGTGGGGCCGGGCACGCCTGCGGCTGCGGCTCCGGTGCGGGCCTGGCTCCGTCCGGGCCGGTCAGGCCCTCGTCCTCCGCCGCCATCGCGCGCCTTCCTTCCGATTGCCGCGGTCGTCGCCCCGGTCGGGCCGTCCGTTCCGGGCCCGGCCATGTGGAGCGCTGTCGGAGCGCAACCGTACCGCCGTGGACCGACGGCTCCGGGCTCGGGCCCTCGCTGGACGGATCCGGGCCGCTCGCACACGTTCCCGGGCCCGGCGCCCGTGCGGGCCGGAGGCCGCTCGGGACCGGCCGTGCGCCCGGAGCGGTAGCCGCCGCCCGGGCTCCCGCCGACCGGCGCCGGACGCACTCGTGGGCGGTGCCGATGGCGGCACCGCCCACGAGGCCGGTTTCAGCGGTGACCCTTTCCGCCGGCCGGTCCATGCGTTTGTCCGATCTCCCCGGTCCACACCGGGACGGGAGTCCGCCCGGGGACCGTTTCCATCCCCTCCGCGATTGCTCAGCTCACCTGCGGCCGTCCACCTCCGGCGCCCCCGCCGGCAGTGGTGCCGGAGGTGGTCAGCTGAAGATCGGGGTGAAGATGACGTTGACGTTCTTGTTGCCCTGGCCGGCCAGGACGTTGCCCGCGTTGTCCTTCACCGCGACGGTGTTGTTCTGGTTCGAGGCACCGGCGCCGGTGGCCGTCTGCTGGTTGGAGACGTAGTTGCCGTCGACCCCGCCGAAGACGTTGCCGGTGCCGGTGTTGGACACCACGCCGGCGTTGGAGCCGGCCGCGGCACCCGCGCCGTTGTCGGCGGCGGCGACCCCGGCGCCCGCCAGCAGCAGACCGGCCGCGAGCGGCGCGGCGAGCAGGAGCCCGGATACCCGGCGGGTGTTGAAGCGAGCCACATGAGCCTCCAAAAAGCTGTTAATCGTGTATTGGTCGTGCATGGTGCGGGGGTTCGCCGGCCAGACGAACACCTGCGGGCTGCGACGCCGGTAGACAGACTTCCGCAACAAATCGACAAAGCACTAGCCGACGGGGCAGTTTTCGCCCGTTAGCGTGATATCCACCGGGGCCGCGCATAACGGGCGCCACATCGGACAGTGCGCCGACACAGCGCTACTGAGCTGGGACTTTGCCCGAACGGCAGCGACTTTCGCAGCCCGGGGAGCGACGCTTCGGCGCCACACGAACCACCGAGCGCACCACCCCGGCGCAGGCTGCCATGGAACGTGCCCCTGAAAAGTTCGACCACCCTTCCATGTCGACTTTCCAGCCATTCGCAGACCATCAGAAAGTCGTACTGAAATATGGCAAAGAAAGCAGTCACCGAAGGGGTGATGAGACGACGAATCCTGCCGCTCTGAATCCTGCCACTCCGAATCCTGCCGCCCTGAAGATCAGACCATCTTGCCCGGATTGAGGATTCCCAGCGGATCGAAGACCGCCTTCACCTGCCGCTGCAGGTCCAGCCCGACCGGCCCCAGCTCACGGGCCAGCCAGTCCCGCTTGAGCAGCCCCACCCCGTGCTCGCCGGTGATCGTGCCGCCCAGCTCAAGCCCGAGCGCCATGATCTCGTCGAAGGAGCGCTGGGCGCGGGCCGTCTGCTCCGGGTCCGCCGCGTCGAAGATCACGATCGGGTGGGTGTTGCCGTCCCCGGCGTGGCTGACCACCCCGATGGTCAGCGCGTGCCGCTCGGCGATCCGCGCGACGCCGTTCAGCATCTCGGCCAGCCGGGACCGCGGCACCGCCACGTCGTCGATCATCGTGGTGCCCAGCCGGTCCAGCGCGGGCAGCGCCAGCCGCCGGGCCGCCAGCAGCAGATCGGACTCCGCCTGGTCCTCGGCCGGTACCACCTCGGTCGCCCCGGCCTCCCGGCACAACTCCGCGACCCGCGCCAACCCGGCCTCCCGGTCCGGCCCGTCAAAGGCCACCAGCAGCAGCGCCTGGGTCGACTCCGGCAGGCCCATCTGCCCCAGCTCGTTGACGGCGCGGACGGACACCGCGTCCATCAGCTCCATCAGTGACGGGGTCAGCCCGCGCGCCATCACCGCGCAGACCGCCGCACCGGCCGTGTCCGCGCTCGGGAACTCCGCCGCCAGCGCCAGCTGCGGGGCCGGAGCGGGCCGCAGCGACAGCACCGCCCGGACCACCACCCCGAGCGTCCCCTCCGAGCCGACCAGCAGCCGGGTCAGGTCGTATCCGGCCACCCCCTTGGCCGTCCGGCGCCCGGTGGACAGCAGCCGGCCGTCCGCCAGCACCACGTCCAGCCCGAGCACGTACTCGCTGGTGACGCCGTACTTCACGCAGCACAGCCCGCCCGCGCCGGTGCCGATGTTGCCGCCGATCGTGCAGGACTCCCAGCTGGACGGGTCCGGCGGGTAGCAGAGCCCGAACTCCGCCACGGCGCGCGAGAGTTCGGCGTTCACCACGCCCGGCTCGACGACCGCGACGCGGTTCACCGGGTCGATCTCCAGGATCCGGTTCAGCTTCACCAGCGACAGCACGATGCACCCGTCGACCGCGTTCGCCGCCCCCGACAGCCCCGTCCGGGCCCCCTGCGGCACCACCGGCACCCGCAGCTCGGTGGCGGTGCGCAGCACGTGCCGCACCTGCTCGACCGTCTCCGGGAAGACCACCACGGCGGGCGCGCCGGCGACGCAGAAGCCCGCCATGTCATGGCTGTAGGCGGCGGTCACGTCCGGATCCACCACCACCGCCCCGGCCGGGAGGCCCTGCGCCAGTCGGTCCGTCAGATCACCCATCGCCGCCTCCGCTCGCCGCCGCACCGCCGCACCGCCGCCCCTCCGCACTCTGCCCGCCGGGCCGGGGGCGGGCAAGTGGGCCTCCTCGCCGGTCAGGCCCGGCGCAGGGCCGGGGTGGCGAGGGCCGCCAGCCCGGCCGCACCGGTGGCGAGCGCGCAGAGCAGGGTTGGCAGGGCGGCGTCGGCCGCGTCCGCCAGCAGGCCGAGCAGACCGGTGGACAGCACCAGGGCGAGGCTCTGTACCAGCGTCAACAGCGCCTGCACCCGGGAGAGATGGGAGGCCGGCGCACCGCCGAGCACCAACGGCCCGAGGTGACAGGCGAACAGCCCGGACCCGACGCCCGCCACCGTGCTCCCGGCCACCGCGCCCGCCGGGCCGGCCGACAGCGCCAGCAGCGCCGCACCCGCCGAGGCCGTACAGAGCCCGGCCGCCGCCCCGACGCCCGCCCGGCGCAGCCCGCCGCGCCAGGCGACCAGCGCCGCCACCGCGAGCACCCCGGCCGCCTGGCCGCCGGACACCAGCCCGGCCGTCCCGGCCGCCCAGCCGTGCGTGCGGGCGAGCAGCGGTCCGAGCAGCGACACCACCGGCAGCAGCGCCCCGGCGGCCGCGCCGGTGAGCAGCAGCGCCGCCCGCAGCAGCGGATCGCCCAGGGCGAGCCGGACACCGGCCCCCGCCTCCCGCAGCAGGCCCGCCGGAGCCGGGGCCGGACCGTCCGGAGCGGGCCGCCCCTCCGTGGGCCGGACCCGCAGCAGCACCAGCAGCACGACCCCGAAACTCACCGCGTCCGCCGCCGCCGCACCCGCGAGCCCGCCCGCGGCGACCAGCAGACCGCCCAGCGGCGCCCCGAGCAGCACCGCGCCCTGCCCGCCGGCCTGCCGCAGCGCGAGCGCCCGCGGCAGCCGGTCGGCGGGCACCAGCCGGCGCGGCATCGAGCCGCCGGCCGGGAGGTAGCAGGCGTCGACCGTCCCGATCACGCCCGCCGCCGCGACCAGCAGCCCCAGTGGCGCGCCCCGGCCGCCGGCCACCGCGAGCGCCAGTGCGGCGGTCGCGGCCAGCATCACCGCGTCCCCGGCGAGCATCACCCGGCGGGCCCCGAACCGGTCCGCCACCGCCCCGCCCAGCAGGACCAGCACCGTACGGGGCACGGTGATCGCCGTCAGCACCAGCCCGGCCGCGCCGCCGCCGTACCCGGAGGCGGCCCAGCCGAGGGCGAAGAACAACGCGGCGTCACCCAGCAGCCCCACCTGGGTGCCGGCCAGCCACAGCAGGTACGGACGGGGCAGCGCAGCGCGCGGCGGCGGCTCGACGGAGATCGCGGAGGTCATGCCCGGCGACGCTAGGACCCTCGACCGGGTCGAGGGCAACCGCCGGCCCCGGGCACCCGTGCCCGCCGGGCGAGTTGGCCCACCTCGGCCCACCCCGGGAAACACCGAGGGCGGGTGCCGACTTGATGTCGGCACCCGCCCTGAGCAGGTGTGGTTCCCCTACCAGCGGAGAGCGTGGGATTCGAACCCACGGTGACGGGTCACGTCACGACAGTTTTCAAGACTGTTCCCTTAGGCCGCTCGGGCAGCTCTCCAGGCGGAGGTCAGCCTAACGGGTCCGGCCGGGTTCGGTGCACACGATTCCGTGCGCCCGAGGGTCACTGATCGCCGTCCCGCTGGCCGAGCGTGACCTTGGTGGTCATGGTCTGGCCGTTGCGGGTGTACTCGACGTCGACGGTCTCGCCCGGCTTGTGCGTCCAGATCCGGCTGACCAGGGCGGGGCCGTTCTCGATCGGGGCGCCGCCGAGCTTGGTGATGACGTCGCCCGGCTTGAGACCGGCCTTGTCGGCCGCGCCGCCGGGGGTGACGGCCGGCTGGCCCTGGACGTCCTTGGTCTGGATCTGCGCGCCGTCGCCCTTGTAGTCGTCGTTGCGCAGCACGTCGAGCTTGGCGTAGACCGGCTTGCCGGTCTTGATCAGGGTGTCCGCGACCCACTTGGCCTGGTTGATCGGGATGGCGAAACCCAGGCCGATGCTGCCGGCCCGGCCGTTGGCGGAGGCGTTGGACTGGATCGCCGAGTTGATGCCGATCACCGCGCCGCTGGAGTCGAGCAGCGGGCCGCCGGAGTTGCCGGGGTTGATCGAGGCGTCGGTCTGCAGGGCGTTCATGTACGAGGCCTGCGAGCCGGTGTCGTCGCCGGAGGCGACCGGGCGGTCCTTGGCGCTGACGATGCCGCTGGTGACGGTGGACTCCAGGCCGTACGGCGCGCCGATCGCCACGGTGGCGTCACCGACGTTGACCTTGTCGGAGTCGGCCAGCGGCAGCGGCGCCAGCTTGCTCTTCGGCGGGTTGTCGATCTTCACCACGGCGACGTCGTAGCCCTCGGCGTGACCCAGCACCGAGGCGTTGTAGGACGAGCCGTCGGCGAACTTGACGGTCAGTTTGCCGCCGCTGCCGGTCAGGGTCGGCGCGACCACGTGGTTGTTGGTGAGGATGTGGCCCTCGGTGTCGAAGACGAAGCCGGTGCCGGTGCCCGACTCGCCGTTGCCCTGCGCCTTGATGGTGACGACGCTGGGCAGCGCCTTCTGGGCGATGCTGGCGATCGAGCCGGGGGCGGGCTCGTTCTTCTGGGTGTTGCTGGCCTGGACGGTGGTGCTGCGGTGGTCGTCCGCCGAGGAGCTGCTGTTGGTGTGGTCGGTGGCGACCACACCGATCGCGCCGCCCGCGATGCCGGCGACCAGCGCGACGGCCGCGAGCAGGGCCACCAGACCGCCGCGCTTCTTGCGCGGGCCGCCGGGGCCGGTCGGGCCGCCGGGGTACTCACCGGGGTAGCCGAGCGGACCGCCCGGGCCGCCGGGGTAGCCCGCGCCGCCGGAGCCGGCGTCGTGGCCGGCACCCCAGCCGCCGAGCGGCTGGCCGGCACCGAAGGGGTGGTGACCCTGCGCGGCGGGCGCGCCGACGCCCGGGGCGCCGTACGGCTCCTGCGCGTTGGCGGCCGGGACGCCGTACGGCTCCTGCGCGCCGGCGGCGGGCACGCCGTGGCTCGGGGTCGCGTACGGGTTGGTGCCCGGGGTGCCCGGCGGCAGCGCGGGCGCGGCCGGGGCGGGGGCGTGCGCGGCCGGCGCCGGAGCCGCGGCCGGAGCGGGCGCGACGGGCGGCGCGGGCGGCAGGACCGGCGGCGGGGCGTCGATGTAGCCGGTGACCGGGTCGACGGCCGGCTCCTCGACGGCGGGCGCCGCCGGGGCCTCCGGCGCGGGGACCTTGGTGAAGGCGACGGTGGGGTTGTGCCCGCCCTCAGCCGGTGCGGCCGGTGCGGCCGGTGCAGCCGGTGCGGCCGGTGCAGCCGGTGCGGCCGGTGCAGCCGGTGCGGCCGGGACCGCCTCGGCGGCGGGCTCGACGGCCGGCTCGGGGAGCCGGCTGAACGCCATGGTCGGCTTGTGACCGCTGTCCGCCGCGGCGCCGTCGACCGGGGCGTCGGCCGCCTCCGCCGTCGGCTCGGCCACCGGCTCAGCGGCCGGCTCCGGGACCCGGCTGAACGCCATCGTCGGCTTGTGACCGCCCTGAGCGGTGCCGTCGGAAGCGGCTCCGGCCGCCTCCGGGGCCCCGGCGGGCTGCTCCCCCTGCGGCCCGGTGGGCCCAACCTCGCGCTCGGTGCTCACGGACGACCTCCATAGCTGACAGAACCAAGGACCATAGTTTTTCGCACCGACGATTCGATTACCGTAAGGACCCCTCTGAAGAACTCATAAGAATCCTTAGCCGCAACCGACGGCCGGGGCTCCCCACCCCCCGCCGGACGTCCCGCGATGCGGACCGCGCACCCGACGGCCTTTGGCGTTCGTACCCATGCCGGTTAGCCTGTCGCTCCAAACTGACACGCGGGAGCTTGGACCGACCAGGCTGAGAGTGCGCATGTCGACCGTACGCCAGGCGAGTGACCGGCGGACCGTCGAGGGGGCGCTGACCGCCGGAACCTGTCCGGGTAATGCCGGCGTAGGGAGTATCGGCCATGCCGCCTGCTTCGCCATCCTCTTCTCCGGGCGCGCCCGCGTCCAAGGACCTCCCCACTGCCCCGGTGGACTCCGCCGCGGCCACCGCGGTTCCCGACCAGCGCGTCGAGGCGCCGCTGGTCCTGGACACCGAGCCGCCGCGCACCCTGCGCTTCCGCGACCACTTCGCGCTCTGGATGAACCTCGGCGTCAGCCTGATCGGCTTCTCCACCGCCGCCACCGTGCTCGGCGCCAAGGGCAGCGAGCTGTCGCTGGCCGCCGCGGTGACCGCGATCGTGACCGGTACGGCGGTCGGCACCGCGATGCTCGGCGTGGCCGCGCTGATCGGCGCCCGGACCGGCGCCCCGGCGATGGCCAACCTGCGCGGCCTGTTCGGCACCCGGCTGTCCTACCTGCCGACCGTGCTGAACATCGTCCAGTGCATCGGCTGGGGCGTGTTCGAGCTGCTGACCATCGCGGCGGGCGCGCAGACCGTCGCCCACACCACCGGCTACCGCTGGCTGTTCGTGCTGCTCGCGGGCGCGCTGACCACCGCGCTGACGATCTGGCCGCTGGGCTCGATCGCGGTGCTGCGCCGCTTCGTGGCCGGGGCGGTCGCGGTCGCGATGGTGTACTTCACCGTCCAGCTGGGCCGCCAGGGCGTGCCGGACCCGGGCGCGGGCAACTGGCACGGCTTCCTGGGCGCCACCGACGCGATGATCGCGGTGTCGATCTCCTTCGTCCCGATGGCCGCCGACTACACCCGGCACTCGCGCACTCCGCGCTCGGCCTTCTGGGGCAGCTTCTCCGGCTACACCGTCGCCCAGGTCTGGTGCTACGTGCTCGGCCTGATGGCGCTGCTGCAGTCCGACGGCGACCCGAACCGGATCTTCGACTCCTTCCTCGGCGTCTGGGCCGGCTGGCTGTTCCTGCTGGTGCTGGTGCTGCGCGAGACCGACCAGTCCTTCGCCAACGTCTACTCGACCGCGATGTCGCTGCAGAACCTGCTGCCGCGGGTGGACCGCCGGGTGCTGAGCGGCGGGATCGGCGTGCTGATCACCGTGCTGGCGCTGCGGATCGACCGGTTCACCGACACCTACAGCAACTTCCTCGGCCTGATCGGCTCGGTCTTCGTGCCGCTGCTGGCGGTGCTGGCGGTGGACTACTTCTTCGGCGCCGGCCGGCACGGCTGGGACCTCTCCGAGCGGGCGCCGTCCCGCTGGCTGATGCTGCTGCCGTGGGTGCTGGGCTTCGCGATCTACCAGTTCATCGCGCCGACCGCGGTGGCCGGCTGGTGGGTGGACTTCTGGACCTCCGCCCAGGAGGCGCTGCACTTCACCCCGCAGGAGTGGACCTCCGCCTCGCTGTTCGCCTTCCTGGTCCCGGCCCTGGCCACCTGGGCGCTCACCCCGCTGACCCGCCGCGCCGCGCGGGCCTGAGTCCCCGGCAGGCCCCCGGCAGGCCCTGGTACGCCGCGGGAGGCCCCGGCAGGCCCTGGTACGCCCCGGCAGTCCCGGAGGCGGAGCCGGCCCCGCAGGTTGGGACCGTCTTCGCCTCCGCGTCACCCGCGCCCCCTATCGTTGGGGCCGTGACCAGCCCAGACCTGCCCCCGGCGGCGGCGCGCACCGCGCCCTCCGTCCAGGTGATCGCCCACCGCGGTTCCTCCCACGCGCTGCCCGAGCACACCCTCGCGGCGTACCGGCGCGCGCTCGACGAGGGCGCGGACGCCGTCGAGTGCGACGTCCGGGTGACGGCCGACGGCCACCTGGTCTGCGTGCACGACCGCCGGATCGGCCGGGTCTCGAACGGCCGGGGCACCGTCTCCGCGATGACCCTGGCCGAGCTGGAGGCGTACGACTTCGGCGCCTGGAAGACCGGCCGGCCCAGCACCGACCCCGAGCTGCGCGGCGTGCTGCGGCTGGAGCGGCTGCTGGAACTGGTGGTGGACTGCGGCCGCCCGGTGGACCTGGCGATCGAGACCAAGCACCCGGTGCGCTTCCGCGGCCGGGTCGAGGCCGAGCTGCTGCGGACGCTGGAGCGGTTCAAGATCGGCACCGTCCGGGAGGGCGACCGCCCGTCCGCCCGGATCATGAGCTTCTCCTCGATCGCGCTGAACCGGGTGGCCGCCGCCGCGCCCGACTACCGGCGGGTGTTCCTGATCGAACGGATGCTGCCGCTGCTCGGCCGGCTGCGCCCGGGGCAGCCGCTGCCCGGCGGGGCGCGGATCGCCGGCCCGGGCATCGAGCTGATCAAGGCCAAGCCGCAGCTGGTGCCCCGGCTGCGCGAGCTGGGCCACGAGGTGCACGTGTGGACGGTGGACGAGCCGGCCGACGTCGAACTCTGCCTGGAGCTCGGGGTGTCCGCGATCATCACCAACAAGCCCGCCGAGGTGCTGGCGCAGCTCGGGCGGTGATCCCGGTCCGGAAGCACCGCCGTACCGCTGGCACCTGATCACCGTGGTCGGCAAGCAAACCTTCCGCACACGTTATTGCCGGAATTCTTGCGTGCGGGCGACAGAGGGTGAGCGCGGAATGACCTCTTGTCGACCCTGAGTCGCGCCGCCCGAAATGGGCGTGCAGGATCCACCGTTGGTCGTTTCCGACGCATTACCAAGGGGCATCCATCCCTCGGCATACGCTGAAGGAGGTCCGGGGGTGGCGTTGATGGTGGCGCGTGAAGTGCCGACTTCATCGACCATGGCAGTGCCGCACGGCCCAGCGAGTGTCGGGGTCGCACGGCGCCGACTGCGTCGAGATCTGGGTGACCGGCAGATACCGGAACCGGTCATCGATGATGCTGTTCTGATCCTTTCCGAACTACTGAGCAACGCCTGTCGATACGCCCGTCCGCTCGGCCCGCTGCCCGCCCTGGGCCGCGGCGCCCGGGCCGAGGTGGTGGACCAGGTGCTGGTCGGCGTCCCCACCGGGACGCACCCGGCGCCGGGCGGCCGGGAGCGCGAGGACGGTACGACCGAGCCGGACGGCGGCGTGCTGGTCCGCTGGCAGATGCACGCCGACGGCGTGCTGACCCTGGAGGTCACCGACGGCGGCGCGACCACCCGGCCGCTGCCCGCCAGCCCCTCGCTGACCTCGCGCGGCGGCCGCGGCCTGGCCATCGTCGACCAGCTGGCCAGCGACTGGGGCGTCCGCGACGCGCCCGGCGAGGTGACGGTCTGGGCGGCGCTGCCCGCCCGGGCCCGGCACGCCCGGCGCACCGGGGGTGACACCGCCCGCAGCGCGTAGCGGCACGGCGGTCGCTCGGGCGTACGACGGGCACCCGGCGTACGACGTCCGCCCCGGCGCGTTGCCGCGCGCCGGTGGAACGTCAGTAGGCTTCCCGGTGAAATGGACCACCGTCCCCGGGAGAGCCGCAGCATGGGCAAGAAGGCCGCCAAGAAGGCGCCGCAGCGCCAGTCCACCACCACCGTCACGGGCGAGATCCCCGTGGTCGGGGCCCGCGAGGACTGCCCCTGCGGCTCGGGCCGCCGCTACAAGGCCTGCCACGGCCGGGAGGCCTCGCACGCGGTGCAGGAGCTGGTGCACCGCCCGTTCGAGGGCCTGTCGGGCGAGGCGGACTGGGTCGCGCTGCGCGAGCTGGTGCCCGCCGCCACGGTGCCGCTGACGCTGGCCGCCGGGGTGGCCGGGACCGCCGAGGGTGACGTCCCGTCGGTGACCCTGGCCACCGTGCTGCCGCTGGCCTGGCCGGCCCTGCGCCGCGCGGACGGCTCGATCCTGCTGGGCCTGCAGACCCAGTCCTCCTCCGGCGACCTCAGCCGCGACCTCGCGGACGCCCTGGAGCTGGCCCTGGCCACCGAGCCGGGCAGCCCCGTCCCGGCCCGCCGGACCGTCCCGGGCGGCCGCCGCCTGCAGGACCTGCTGGACACCACCGCCGCGTTCGAGCCCACCGTGCACGCCGGCTTCGAGTTCTGGCTGGAGGACGCCGAGACCGCCACCGGCGAGGTCGCCGCCTCGCTGGAGCGCGCCAACGCCTCCGCCATCCCGACCGAGAAGCTCGCCAGCGTCGACGCCGCCTACTGGTGCGGCACCCCGGACAAGAACCACCTGCGCTGGGTGATGACCGTGCCCGAGGATCAGCTGCTGGACGCGCTGGCCCGGCTGAACGCCGCCGGCGAGGCCTCGCTCGGCGCGGACACCCGCCTGGTCGGCTCCTTCCGCGCGCACGGCCTGACCGTCCCGGTGTGGGACCTCCCGCTCGCCATGACGGCCGCCGACTGCGAGAAGCCGGCCGCCGAGTTCGGCGAGCGGCTCGCCGCCGTCCTCGCCGACGCGACCCCGCTGACCGCCGAGGAGCGGCGCGCCCGCGCCAACCTGGTGAACCGTCAGGTCACCTTGAACTAAAGCGCACAGGATCCGGTGATACGCGTCACATTGTCGCCGTGAAGGCGCAATTTCCGGGCCTGGAGGGCGTCTTGGAAATTGGCGCAGGCGCGGATCCTTGTTACTGTCTAAAGAGTCCGGCCGCTGGTGCATCCCCCGTCGCCAGCGGCCGGATCTTTCGTTTTCCGGAACGCCCCGCACCACCGGGCCCGGAGTCCGGCACGACCCGGCGATCCGTCAGTACGTCGAGCGCCCGCTGTCCAGCCGGACCGTCGCCTCCACCAACTCGCCCAGCAGTGGCCCGACCTGTGGCAACCGGACCCCACCGGACACGGCCGGTCGCGGCGCCAGCACCCAGCGCACCCTCCCCCAGCCTCCGGCCGGGGGGACCCCCATGGCCCCGCCGCCGGGCGGCAGCGGCAGGAAGCCGCCCGCCCCGTGGTAGCGCAACGAGCCCGGCACCCAAGGGAGTTGGGCGAGCATCTCACCCAGGGCGTCGAGCGAGTACGGGGCCACCAACAGCGCGTAGCGGCCCGGCATCGCGAGCACCGGGCCGAGCGGCACCCGCAGCGCGCCCAGGTAGACCAGCGCCCGGGCGCCGGCCGCCGCGGGCAGGCTGACCGCCGAGACCGCGGAGCCGGTGGCCGCCAGCACCGGCGCGTCCGGGCTCTGCCGCTCCCACCACCAGCGCACCATCCGGGCGTCCGTGGTCGCGGCCAGCAGCGAGGGGTCGTGCGGGTGGGCACCGGGCGCCGGACAGTCCGGATCCCCGCAGGAACAGCGGCCGCCGCACAGCACGGTGCCGGGCACCACGGGCCAGCGGTGTTCGACGGCGGCCGTCAGGGCCGCGTCCAGCCGGGCGGACGACGACTCCTGCGACTCCTGCGACCGGCTTTTCGGGCTCTTCGGGTTCTCACGCATGGCGCTCGTTCCTTTCCCTGACCGCTCGGTTCGCTCCGCTCCACCGACGTCCGTCGGGACTCGCCACCCGGGCCCGCGACGGCACGGCCCCGGACGGCGCGAAGCGGGGCGGGCGGCATGGCGGACGGCGCGGCTACGACGTGGAGCACGGTGTGGAGCACGACATGAGAAGGGCCGCGCACTGGAACAGCCCCTGGAACGAGAATCCCGTATGCGACCGGATGGACGCCGCCCGGGCGCGCTTGGTTCCACCGTACGAGTGAGAGACTTCCGGCCAGCCCTGGGCGCGGGCGGCACGGACATACGATCCGGACGGCCGCCCGGTCCGTTCCCTCCGTTCTGCCCGCTCCCGGCTCGCTCCATGCCTCCGGCCGTGACCGGCGCGCGCACGAACCGTGCACGCCCTCCGACCGGGTCGCTCGGATGTGGAACCGGCCACCGCGTCGCCCTGGATCTGGACATGCCCCGAATGGCCTGTGTAGAAGTGGTGGCATTGCTGTCGATCAATGACGAGTAGTAGCGAATCGAGGCGAAACGGGCCCTTTGGCCGTGCTCGCTCCACATCGGCCGTATCCGGGGGTTCCGCATGGCACGTAGCACCGCGTCAGGAGTGGTGGCATGACCAAGTCCCACCCGTCGACCTCCCGCCCGTCGACGCCGACCGCAGAGCCGGGTGAGCCCGGCTGCGCAGGCGGGCTCACCGTCCTCGACCCGCCGGGCCGGCCGGCCCCCGCCGACACCGCGGACGACACCGCGGCCCCGTCCGCCGCGGTGCAGGACCGTTTGGCCGGACGTCTGTCCGAAATCACCAGCCTGCACGAACACACCGAACGGCTTGCCCGCGCCCGCGGCCTCGCCGCCACCCTGGACGCCGTCCTCGCCTCCGGCGCCGCCCTGCTCGGCGCCAGCCGCGGCGTCCTGGTCACCCTGCTGCCCGGCGGAGGCCCCGGCCAGCCCGTCGGCCTCGGCCTCGACCGGGCCAGCCTCGGCGCCCTGGAGACCGTCCCGACCGAACAGAGCCTGCTCGCAAGGCTGCTGCGCGAACAGGACCGGCCCGAGCAACTCCACTCCCGCGACCTCGCCGACGACCCGGCCGTCGGCGGCCGACTGCGCGAACTCGCCGTCCACCTCGGCCTCGGCGGCGCCTACGGCCTCCCGCTCGCCACCGCCGAGGACGGCCCGCTCGCCGCCGCCGTCTGGTTCTACGACCGGCCCGCCGAACCCACCGGCTGCCAGCGCGAACTCGCCCGCCACTACTGCGAGATCGCCGCCCCACTGCTCGCCAAGCAGCTGGAGGCCGAACGCGTCCGGCGCACCACCGAGGCACTGCGCCGCGGCCTGCTGCCCGACCACCTCCCCCTGACCCCCGGACTGCGGCTCGCCGCCCGGCTCGTCCCGGCCGGCCTGGACCGCTCCAGCGGCAGCGACTGGTACGACGCCATCCCGCTGCCGGACGGCACCGTCGGCCTCACCGTCGGCTCGGTCTCGGGCGACGGCCCCGGCGCCGGACCCGGCTCCGCCCCCGGCGCGGCCGCCGCGATGGGCCGGGTCCGGGCCGCGCTGCGGGCCTACGCGGTGCTGGAGGGCGAGGACCCGGTCTCCGTCCTCGGCGACCTGGAACTGCTGCTCAAGACCACCGAGCCGAGCCGCTCCGCCACCGCCGTCTACACCTGGGTCGAACCCGAGGAGCGCCGGATCACCATGGCCGGGGCCGGGCACTGCCCGCCCGTCCTGGTCGGCCGGCGGGGCGCCGAGTTCGTCGAGACCTCGCTCTCCGCCCCGCTCGGCATGCTGGCCTGCTGGGAGGCCCCCGGGGTCAAGTTCACCGCCGAACGCGGCGACACCCTGCTGCTCTACACCGAGGGCCTGGCCCGCCGCTGCGGCCCGACCCTGCACGCCGGCCAGGCCAACCTGCGCCGGGCCGCCGCCGACGCCCCGCGCGACGTGCGGATCGACCCGGACCGGCTCTGCGCCCACCTGCTGGCCGTCTGCCCCTTCCCGGACACCGCCCCGGCCACCGACGACCTGACGCTGCTGGCCGCGCGCTTCGAGTAGGCGTACGAACCCCGGGCGGGTGAGCGGCCGGGCGTCCGTACCATGGACGCACGGCCGCCCGCGCGTGTCGCGACCCGACACCTCCCCCGAGGGCGGCGGTACCACCCCCAAGGAGGCGTTGCACGTGACCGAGGACCGGACCCCCGCGATGGCCGAGAACCCCGAGGCCGAGGGCGGCGAGGAGCCGCAGCAGTTCAAGGGCCGCAAGAACGGCCTCTACGGCGAGATCTCGGACGAGCTTTCCGCCTCGATGAAGTCCGGCTGGGCCGACACCGAACTGCACGGCCTCACCCCCGTCGCCCAGGCCCCGTACGCCGCCGCGCGCCGCGCCGCGCTGTCCGCCGCCCACCCCGGCGTGCGCCTGGTCGTCCCGGCCGGCAACCTGCGGGTGCGCTCCAACGACACCGACTACAACTTCCGCGCCTCCAGCGAGTACGTGCACCTCACCGGTGACCAGACCGAGGACGCGGTACTGGTCGGCGAGCCGACCGGCGACACCGGCCACGAGTTCACGCTGTACCTGCGGCCCCGCTCGGACCGCGAGAACGGCGAGTTCTGGCTCGACGGCCACGGCGAGCTGTGGGTCGGCCGCCGGCACAGCCTGACCGAGCAGGAGCAGCTGCTCGGCCTGCCCGCCCGCGACGTCCGCAAGGCCGCCGAGGAACTGGCCGAGCGCGCCAAGGACCCCGCCGTGCCGACCCGGATCGTCCGCGGCTACGACGCCGGCCTGGAGGCCGCGCTCGCCGACGTCCTGGACGCCGACGAGGACGCCGGGCTCAAGGAGTTCCTGAGCGGCCTGCGGCTGGTCAAGGACGAGTGGGAGATCGGCGAGCTGCGCGCCGCCTGCGACGCCACCGTCAACGGCTTCACCGACGTGGTCCGCGAGCTCGGCCAGGCCGTCGCCACCTCGGAGCGCTGGATCGAGGGCACCTTCTGGCGCCGCGCCCGGGTCGAGGGCAACGACGTCGGCTACGGCACCATCGCCGCGGCCGGCCCGCACGCCACCACCCTGCACTGGGTCCGCAACGACGGCGACGTGCGCCCCGGTGAACTGCTGCTGCTGGACGCCGGCGTGGAGACCCACACCCTCTACACCGCCGACGTCACCCGCACCCTGCCGATCGACGGCACCTTCACCGAGCTGCAGCGGAAGATCTACGACGCGGTCCACGACGCCCAGGAGGCCGGCATCGCCGCGGTCAAGCCGGGCGCCCGCTTCCGCGACTTCCACGAGGCCTCGCAGCGCGTCCTCGCCGAGCGACTGCTCGCCTGGGGCCTGCTGGACGCCTCGGCGTACGACGTCGAGAAGGTCCTCGAACTCGGCCTGCAGCGCCGCTGGACCCTCCACGGCACCGGCCACATGCTCGGCCTGGACGTCCACGACTGCGCCCACTCCCGCCGCGAGGAGCACGTCGACGCCCTGCTGGTGCCCGGCATGGTGCTCACCGTCGAGCCCGGCCTGTACTTCCAGCAGGACGACCTGACCGTGCCGGAGGAGTACCGCGGCATCGGCGTCCGGATCGAGGACGACATCCTGGTCACTGCCGACGGCAACGAGAACCTCTCGGCCGGTCTGCCGCGCCGGTCCGAGGACGTCGAGGCCTGGATGGCCTCGCTGGCCTGAGCCGCAGCACGGTGAAGGGCCCGGCCTCCGTTCGTACGGGGCCGGGCCCTTCGGCTTCGCCACCGGCTACCGGCTACCGGCTACCGGCCAGCGGCTACCGGCTACCGGGTGTCAGTGCTGAACGGCGGGCTTCAGGGTGGTGCGGGCTCCGTAGTGCCCGTCCGAGTCGCCGCCGACCTCGATCTCCACCTGCCCGAGGTCACCGGCCCGCTTCAGGCCGACCCGGAACGTGTACTCGGTCGGGTTGCCCTTCATCACGCCCAGCAGCTGGGACGGCGCCACCCCGAGGCGCCCGTCGCAGTCCTGGTCCACCTCGAAGGACTTCCACTCGCCGCGGACCTTCGCCTCGACCGTGAGGTCCGCCCCGGACACGCGCTCACTGGTGGGCACCGACAGCTGCACCACCGGGCGCAGCAGCGCCGGCCCGTCGGGCGAGGACACCGTGAAGGAGAACTCGGTCGGGGCGCCGCCGACGACGAGCGGGGTCGGCGCGGACACCGAGGTCACCACCGGACGGTGGCTGTCGACGACCGCCGTGGTCACCACCCCCTTCGCCGTCACCTGGTAGGTGGACGGCACCACGGCGTCCGCCTCCACGGACAGCCGGCCCGGCTGGTTGGCCGCCCCGAGCGCCATCCGGTACTCGACGGTCCTGCTCTCGCCCGCGGCCAGGGTGAAGGCCGCGTCGTTGCCGGTGCCCGCGTAGTCCATGCCGCCGCCCTGGCTCAGCGAGGGCATCGCCTTCCAGCCGGAGGCGTCCTTGCGCTCCAGCGTGCCCTGCGCCATCGAGAGCATCTGCTGGCACGGCGCGCCCTCGAACTGCTGCGTCGCCACCACCGGAGCCACCGCGCGGGTGCCGGAGGCGTCGTTGTTCCTCCAGGTCACCGAGAAGGAGACCTGGTCACCCACCTGGATCCGCTGCCCCTCGCCCAGGCCGTCGAAGGTGATCCCGATGCCACCACCCGTGGCGGCGGTGCCAGCGGCGGGCTTGGCCGGGGTGCCGGCGGCGGGCTTGGCCGGGGTGCCGGCAGCCGGCTTGGCCAGGGTCTTCGCAGTGGGCTCGGCCCCGGGCCTGGCAGCCACGACCGGGACGGTCCCGCCCTTCGCCCCGGCCGCGGGCGGCGCCGACTCGGTGCTCGGCGCGACCGAGGCGGGGACGGCCGGGACGGCCGGGACGGCACCCGCACCGGGCGTGGCAGCCGAGGGGACGGCGGGGGCGGAGACGGGAGCGGAGGCGGCGACAGACGCCCCGCCGTTCGTCGGACCGCAGGCCGCGGCACCGACCGCGGCGACGACGACAAGCGGGATGATCTTCACAATACGGCTGATAACGGACGCGCTCATGTGACAGTCCCCCCAAAGGACATGGTGATGATGGTGATGGTGATGGTGATCCGGCGCCTACTGTCGCCCCGAGGAACCGGCCCGAGCCCCGGCCCCGCCGGTTCGCTCTCCCCGCCTCTCATGGTGATAGACGTCCATCCCCCCGGGGGGTTGCAGCCGGGTTCGAGAAATTTCCGCACCTCCTCCCGGAACGCCGAAAGGCGCCGTGACCAGGGGAGACCTGGCTACGGCGCCTCGACGGCCCGGTTCGGACGGCTACTTCACGACCGTCACCGAGACCGGCTGGTCCTTCAGGACGGTCAGGGGCACCGTGCCGTCGTAGGGCAGCGTCACCTGAACGGCCACCGGCATCGCCCCGGGCCCGTCTGCCGGATCGAGGGCCATCCGGTAGGTCACCGCCTTGCTCTCACCCGGTGCGAGCGAGAACCGGGCCTTCGGGTTCACCATGGCGTAGTCCATGCCGCCCCCCTGCGAAAGCGGGATCTGCACCCAGCCACCGCCGTCCTGGCGCTCCAGCTTGCCCGCGTTCATCTCGAGCATGTCACTCGGCGGCGTCCCGGCGTACCACTTCGTGTACACCAGCGGCTGAAGCTGCGGGTAGGTCTTCTGGCCGGTGTTCCGGTAGGTCACGGTGAAGGTCACCGGGGTGCCGTTGGCGGACACCTTCTGCCCCGCGCCGATGCCGCCGTCGACCGTGATGGCGATGTCCTTCGCGGCCTGGTCGGCCGAGGAGGGGCCCGGGCTCGGCGCCTTGTGGCCGCTCACGTCCAGGCTGTTGACGATCGACGTCAGGCCCGGCTGGTAGTCGCTCTTGAGTCCGTTCGCCACCACGAAGACCTGGTCCGAACTCATCCCCCACAGCTGCGCGCCGAAGGTGTCACCGGGCTTGCAGGTGACGTTCCACTGGGTCTTGTCGATCGTCTTTCCGGCCACGGTGGGCTTGGTCCGCACGGGTGCGCCGACCGAGGAGTAGGGGCCGTCGGGGATGTAGGGCCGGCCCCAGATCGGACAGTTCGGCTGGTGGCCCCAGCCCGCGTCGGCGGTCAGATCGGCCGTCGTCGGCCAGAGGCCGCCGGCGGCGAGCTCGTCCGGACTGTTGTAGGCCACGACCAGGACGCCGTACGGCTCGCACCTCGACTGTGTCCAGTCCTGTTGAGGGTCCGTCGGCGCGCCCGGGCTCAGGACGCAGACCCGGTCGGCCGAGACCGGCACGGCCTTCCAGCCCGCGGGGACCTTGAACTTGACGCCCCGGAGGGTGGACGACGTGGCGGCCCCGGCCGGCGCGCTGCTGGAGGTCTGGGTCGTCGGGGTGGCGTCGGAGAGCGGGGCGTCCGTCTCCGCGTCCTCGGTCGGGGTGGCGTCGGCGGTCGGGGAGGCCGACGGGGAGGCGGACGGGGTGGCCGTCGGGCTCGGGGAGGCGGTGATGCTGGCGGCCGGGGGCGGCGGGGTGGTGTGGTCGGCGACCGGGTTGCCGTGCAGGGTGACCACGCCGATCGCCGCGGCGGCGGCCAGCGCGAGGATCGGCACGGTGGTGAGGTACAGCGGGCGCAAGCGGCGCAGGCGGCCCTTCGGGGGATCGGCCGGGCGCAGGTCGTGGGCGGTGATCAGGGACGTACGGGCGTTCATCGCCTCGCGGAGCAGCCGTTCCGTGGGGGTCTCGGCCGGCCCGTCGCCGTCACCGCCGCCCGGGCGGGGGAACTTGTCGGTCATCGAACCTTCTCCAGGTGCTTTTCCAAGGCGTCCAGGGCCCGGCTGGCGGTGGACTTCACGGCACCCCGGGAGAGCCCCAGGGTCTCGGCTATCTGCGCCTCCGACATGTCGGACCAGTAACGCAGCACCAGCACCTCGCGCTGGCGGGGGGTCAACTCCTGCAGGGCGACGAGCACCCGCCGGTGCTCGTCGTTGAGCACCGCGTGGTCCTCGGCGGAGGGGGCGTCGGCCTCGTGCGGGGGCACGTACTCCCGGGCGGTCTTGCGGCGGCGCAGCATCGAGCGGGCGCCGTTGACCACCGAGGTCCGCAGGTATCCGAGCGCGTTGTCGAGGTCGTCCAGCTGCTCGCCGTGGCGCTGGTAGAGCTGGGTGAAGGCCTCCTGCACGACGTCCTCGGCGAGGTCCTGGTGGTCGACCAGCAGGACGGCCATCCGTACCAGGCCCAGCCGGTGGGCGTGGTACAGGTCGGTCAGGGTGGGCCGGTCCTCGGCGGGCTTGCGGCCGCCGCGCAGCAGCCGGAAGCCGGAGCGGCGCTGCGCCGCCTGCTGGTCGGTGGTGAGCTCGGAGTCCGGCTCACCGGCCTCCTGCGCACCGAGCAGCGCGACGACCACTCCGCGGAACCCGCGGACGGAGAAGCCGTGCCCCCGCCGCGGCGCGGCGAACGGCCCGATGGCCATGGACATGTGCGGTTCTGCTTTCCCCCGGGACGGTGACGGCGTGTCCGCCGGACCGTCAGGCACCTGATCAAGATCGTGATCGGGGAGATCCTCGCAGCCGCGTCCGACCTGATTCCCTCCGCCCCCGTACTGATGGACGTGCGGCGTGGGTGAAGGTTGCAGGGGGATTCGAAAAAAGTTCCGGGGTGGCCGCGAGGGCTACACTCACCGGGATTCCGCCACCCGTGAGCAGGGGGTTCGCATGGCCGAGCAGCACGCCGGGCAGGTCACCGAGCAGGGCGCCGGGCAGGGCGCCGGGCAGGGCGCCGGGCAGGGCGCCGGGCAGGGCGCCGGGCAGATCATCGGGCAGATCACAGGGCAGGGCGCCGAGGACCGGACGGCCCGGCCGCGTCCGGTGGCCGTCAGCATCGGCCGGCGCCCGGAGCCCGTGCACGACGTCGCGGTGTACGCCTTCGAGGGCATGGCCCCGTTCGAACTCGGCGTGGTGGTCGAGGTGTTCGGGCTGGCGCGGCCCGAGCTGGGCGGGCTGCTGGCCGCACCCTGGTACGGGCTGAAGGTGTGCGCGGACCGGCCGGGCACCGCCCTGGACGCGGTGGGCGGCTTCGCACTGACCGCCCGGCACGGGCTGGACGACCTCGCGGCGGCCGACACCGTCATCGTCCCCGGCGTGCGCAGCGCCTTCGCCGGCGTGGTCTCCCCCGGCCTGGTCGAGGCGCTGCGGACGGCGCACGAGCGCGGCGCCCGGATCGTGTCGATCTGCTCGGGCGCCTTCGCGCTGGCCGCCGCCGGGCTGCTGGACGGCAAGGAGGCGACCACCCACTGGCGGTACGCCGAGCTGCTCCAGCAGCGGTACCCGCGGGTGCGGGTCAACCCGGACGTGCTCTACGTGGACAACGGCGACGTGCTGACCAGCGCGGGCAGCGCGGCCGGCATCGACCTGTGCCTGCACCTGATCCGCCGGGACCACGGTGCCAAGGTGGCCAACAGCGTGGCCCGGCGCTTCGTGGTGGCCCCGCACCGGGACGGCGGGCAGGCCCAGTTCATCGAGGCGGCGGTCCGGCCGGTCGAGGAGGACGAGGACGGGATCGCCCGCAGCATGCAGTGGGCGCTGGACCACCTCGCCGACCCGCTGACCGTCTCCGTACTGGCCCGGGCCGCCCGGATGTCGGACCGCTCCTACCTGCGGCACTTCACCGCCCGCAACGGCACCAGCCCGATGCGCTGGGTCGTCACCCAGCGCATCGCGGCCAGTCTGGCGCTGCTGGAGTCGCCGGAGGGGTCGGTGGAGGAGATCGCCGCGGCGGTCGGCTTCGAGAGCGCCGCGACCTTCCGCCACCACTTCGGCCGGGTGATGCGCACCTCGCCGACCGCGTACCGGCGCTCCTTCGGGCGCGGGGTCGCCTGAGGCGCGGAATCGCCCGAGGTACGGGGTCGCCCGAGGTACGGGGTCGCCCGAGGTACGGGGTCACCCGAGGCGTGGGATCACCTGACCCTGGTTACGCCTGCTCGTGCCGGTCGGCGTTGGCGAGGATGGCGTCGTGCAGCCACTGCGCCAGGCCGGCGGTGAGCTCCTCATAGGTGCTGGTCCAGCGCGGGTCCGAGACGTACAGCCCGGCCAGCCCGCGGTGGATGGTGAACGTGCAGTCGTAGAAGTTCTGGCAGATGTGCTGCCGGTGCGCCTCGGCGAGGTCCATGGCCACGGTGCCGTCGGCGGGCTCGCCGGCGGTGACGGCCGCGACCAGGCGGGTGTTGAGCTCGGTCATCTCGCCCTGGATCCGCTGCCAGTCGGCCTTGCCGTAGCCGCCGGTGCGGCGCTGGGACTCGGCCCAGGCCTCGGTCCCGCCCCAGCGCTGTTCGGCTTCCTGCTCCCACTCCTCGCGGTAGCCCTCGCCGAAGATCTCGAACTTCTCCTCCGGGGTCAGCTGAATGCCCATCCTGCGTGCCTCCATGGCGTGTTCGACGGCTGTGGCGAGTTCCTGGAGGTGACTGATCCGGTCGGTCAGCAAGCGGTGCTGCCGCCGGAGGTGCTCGGTCGGGCTGACCGAGCCGTCGTCCAGGATCGCCGCGATCTCCTCCAGGGGGAATCCGAGCTCGCGGTAGAACAGGATCTGCTGCAGCCGGTCGAGGTCGGCGTCCACGTACCGGCGGTAGCCGGCCCGGGTGCGGCCCGCGGGGGACAGCAGACCGATCTCGTCGTAGTGGTGCAGGGTACGGACGGTCACCTTGGCGATCTTCGCCACGGCGCCGACCGGGTAGCCCTCGTCCTGGTTCATCCGGAACTCCTCCCTGGTGCTGACCACCACCCTCCGCTCTCACGTGACGTGAGGGTCAAGCCGTTTCGGCGGGAGGCCTGCGCCGGGGGGCTCAGGTGCCGACCAGCTCCCGCTCGCGCCGCCGGGCCGTCCGACGGCGTCCCGCCCCGCCGCCCTGGGCCGGCGGCCGGGGGCGGCGGGTCTTCTGGGTGGGCCAGAGCAGCACGTACCCGGCGGAGACCACCACGAAGGCGAGCCGGACGAGGCCGCGGGCCGAGTCGGACGGGAGGAGCAGCGTGCCGCCGTACAGGGCGCCCAGCGCGATCCAGCTCCACCACGGGACCAGTCGCTTCTGCCCGACCGCGTCCCAGAGCAGGGTGCCGAGCAGGATCGAGGCCGTGTAGTACGTGTAGACGCTCGGGTCGAGCAGGATCCGGGCGTCCGCGCCGAGCAGCACCACGGCCGGCCAGCGGCCGCGCCAGACGGCCACGCAGCCGAGGCCGATGCCGAGCGCGAACTGGGTCGGGCGGTCCCACCACGGGGTGGCCGGGTCGGTGACCCCGAACCAGCGCAGCGCGGAGGCCGGCTGGTTCGGAATGGTGAACTTGGCGGCCGCCATGGTGTCCAGGTTGCCCAGGTAGAACGGCAGCCAGGCGATCGCGACCAGCAGGCAGAACCAGAGCGCGGTGCGCAGCCAGGCGGGCCTGGGCAGGGCCAGCAGCAGCGGGGCGAAGGCGAGTGCCCAGGGTTTGGAGTCCACCGCCAGGGCCAGGAAGAGCGCGACCTGGAAGGGCTTGCCGCGGGCCAGGGCGTGCGCGGCGAGGGTGGTGAAGAACAGCGCGAGGACGTCGTCCAGGTGCGCGAAGCGGACCGACACCTCCACCCACATCGGGATGAACGCCAGCCCGGCGATCAGCAGGCGCTGCTGGAGCCGGCGGTGGTTGATGCCGGTGCCGAGGTAGTACAGGGCGGCGGTGCGGCCGACCAGCACCAGCATCACCAGGCCGAGCCCGGCGCTCACCGCCTCCGCGACCAGCTCGCCGACGTGCGGCGAGAACGGCGCGGTGAGCCGGGCGGCGGCCAGGCTGACCGGGCCGATCTGCAGCTCGGGGTGGTGGGCGTAGAGCGAGAGGCCGCCGTCGGGCTGGCTGCTGAACAGCAGCTGCTCGCCCTGGCGCAGGTAGTGCCAGGAGAAGCCTCCGCTGGGCTCCACCAGGAAGAACCAGAGCACCGTCCACGCCGTCAGCAGCACGTGGTGCCTGCGGAGCGGCAGGCCCGCGATCCGACCGGTCGCGGATTCGTAATCGGTGGTGGCCCGTGCCGTGATTTCTCCCTGCACCTGTACCTCTCCGCGCCGTTCCGCCCCCTCCGGCCGGACATCCTATGTGACGGACGGGAACGGCCCGTGCCGCCCGGAGGTTCGTCCAGAGAACGGCCGGGCGGCACGGGGGTGCTTCGGGGAGAGCGACTCGGGTCAGTCCCGGGTCAGCTCTGCTGGCCCGACTTGCGGCGACGCAGCACCACGAGGGTGCCGACACCGGCGACCAGGACGGCGCCACCGGCGGCCGCGAGCGCGGTGGTGTCGTCACCGCCACCGGTGGTGGCGAGGGTCTTGCCCGCGCTGTCGGCGGCGGTCTTGGCCTTGGTGACGACGGCCGGGGTGATCTTCGGCGGGGTGACCTTCGGGACGTCCACCGGGAAGTCGATCGGCTGCTGGGCGTCGGTGCTGCTGCCGGACGGGGCCGGGGTGGCGGTCGCGCCGGAGTCGGTCGGGGAGGCGGACGGCGAGGCGGTGCCGGTGGCCGGGGTGGTCGGCGTGGTCGGCGCCGGGGTGGTCGGGGCCGGGGTGGTCGGCGCCGTGGTGGGGGTCCCCGTCGTGGTGGCCGTGGGCGACGCGGTGGTGGTCGGGGTCGGCTTGCCGGTCTTGGTCGGGGTGGGGGTCGGGCTGGGCTTGCCGCCGCCACCGGCCTTGATCGTGAAGCCGGCGCCCTTGATCCCGTCGCAGCTGAAGTGGCCGTTGTCGGACTCGTCGTCGGCGTTGGCCGAGAAGACCACCGGTACGACTCCGGCCTTGCCCAGCGGGGTGTCCTTGGTGAAGGAGACCCGGACGTCGATGTCGATCTGCTTGCCCGGGGCGAGGTAGAGCAGCGCGTCGTCGGCGGGGCCGCCGTCGTTCACGCCGCCGAGCAGGATCAGCACCGCGCTGTCGTCGCCGTCACCGCCACCGGGCGCGATCGAGCCGGTCCGCCAGGTGCCGCCGCCGGGCAGGCCCGCCGGCAGCTGGTACTCGACCTTGAGGTCCTTCGCCTTGAGCGTGCCGGCCTTGTTCTTGAACTTCAGCAGCGGGAAGGCGACGAAGTCGTTCTTGGCCGAGTTCTGGATCCGGTAGGAGAAGACGCGGGCGTCGCCGCCGGCGACGAAGGTGTCCGGGACGCCACGCACCGAGAGGTCGAGGCTCTGGTGCTTCGCCTGCTCGGCCTGGGCGGCGGACGGGGCGGCGGAGGACGGGGCGCCGGTGGAGCCGACGGCCATGGCGCCCTGGGCGCCGGTCAGCACGAGCGAGGAGGTGAGCGCGGCGACGCCGGCCAGGGCAAGACTGCGACGTATGGACAAAGAGACCTCACGGAAGTGTCCGGGCGAGGCCCGGGGCGCGAGGGGGCGGCCGTAGACGCCGCAGGACCCCCCGCGAAGCTGAAAGTCCGACGGAGAGTACCGAACGATCCGGCCACTCCGGAAGGCAGGTGCCACGTTGTGACCTACGGACGCGGCCGGTGCGCCCGAATCGCCCAACTCCGTCCGGGAACAGGGCTTTTGCGTCGCGTCAAAGATGACCACAGAGTGACGGGTACACGTCCGGGAGGACGGTATCGCATGGCCCTGGATGGCCGGAATGCGTCCGTCGTCGGCGCGGGCCCGAACCGGCCGGGCGTGGGCCGACCGACCGGGTCGAGTCGGTCGGCCCAGCTGCGTCGGCTCAGCCCGGTCGGGTCAGCCCGTGAAGAAGGACTTGGCCGCGATCAGCGCCTGCTCGTCGCGCAGGACGTCCCCCGGGCGGGTGCCGTTGCCGATCAGCGCGCCGCCCCAGCGCATCCCCATGTACTCGGCGGTCAGCTTGAGCGTGCCGATCAGCGGCTCGGCGTCGTCCGCCGTACCGGCCAGGACGGTGACGTCCCACAGCGTGTGCCCGCTCATCCCGGCGCGGAAGTCCAGCCCGGGCACCCGGAACCAGGCCGACCAGTAGTCGAGGTAGAGCTTGGCGGTGGTCGGCATCGTGTACCAGTACAGCGGCGCGACGAAGACCAGGTCGGTGGCCGCCAGGGTGGCCTCCAGCAAGGTCCGCTCGTGGCCGACCGGCTCCGGGTAGCGGCCGTCACCGGTGTGCCGCAGGTCCTGGAAGGGCGGCAGCGGGTGGTCGGCGAGCCGCAGCCAGTGCTGCTCCGCACCCTCCGGAAGGCTCGACTCGGCGGCCAGCCGGGCGAGTTGTTCGGTGTTGCCGCCGACGCGCGAGCTGGCGTCGACGAACAGGAAACGGCGTGGCGCCTCGGCGCCGGACGGCTGGTCGGTCATCGGTACTCCCCCGGTCGGGTGCTACGGGCAGAGGGGTGAGCACCCGCCGTGCGCCGGGTATTCCACGCCCGCGCCCCGACCAGGGGTCATGCGCTCCGTTCCGGGTTCCGGCCGGTCAGGACGAGGGCCGCGCCGGCAGTCCGGCCCGGCGGCGGGCGACCTCGGCGACGGCGGCCCAGTCCTTGTCCCCGTCGCCGTGCGCCAGCGCGTCCAGGAAGGCGTCCCGCAGGATGCCGCCGAACGGCAGCGGCACATGGCGCGCGGCCCCGGCGTCCAGGGCCAGGCCGACGTCCTTGAGGCCGAGCGGCAGCCGGAACCCGGCCGGCTCGTAGCGTCGTTCGGCCACCATCGAGCCGTAGCCGGAGTAGACCGGCCCGGGGAAGAGCGTGCCGGTGAGCATCTCCACCAGGTCGGTCGGCCGTACGTCGTGGGACTCGGCCAGGCTGCACGCCTCGGCCATCGACTCGATCGCGCAGGCCAGCAGGAAGTTGGTGCTGATCTTGGCGGTGTTGGCCTGCCGGGGGCGGTCGCCGAAGTGCCAGGTGCGCTCGCCCATCGCGGCGAACAGCGGCTCGGCCCGGTCCAGCAGTTCGGGCGCGCCCGCGACCAGGATGTTGAGCTTCCCCGCCGCCGCGACCGGGGGCCGGCCGAGGACGGGCGCGGCGACGTAGCCGATGCCGTGCTCGACGTGCAGCTCCTCGGCGCGCTCGGCCAGCGCGAGCGAGACGGTGGCCATGTTGACGTGCAGGGTCGCCGTGGCGCCGGCCAGCAGCTCGGGGTCGAGCAGCAGCCGCTCGACCGCCTGGTCGTTGGCCAGCATGGAGACCACCGTGTCGGCGGCGAACACCTCGGCGAGCGAACCGGCCGCCTCGGCGCCCTGGGCCACCAGAGCGGCCACCGGCTCGGGCGAGCGGTTCCAGACCCGTACGGTGTGGCCGGCCCGCAGCAGGCTGCCGGCCATGCCCTGCCCCATCGCGCCCAGCCCCACGAAACCGACCGTCGACCCGCTCATCCGCGCACTCCCGTCGCCGCAGCCATCCGTACGTACGTTGGTTCGTCCGGGGCCGACTGTACGTCAGGGAATGGCCGGGGCCGGGAGCGCGTCACGGCGGCCCGGCGCTGCGAACGGTCCGGCGGCTCTGGCGGGTCGGACACGCCTTGTGCGACTCATGCGCCTCAGCGGCCCATGCGCTCAGCGGCCCATGCGCTCAGCGACTCATGCGACGCGGGCCGGGCGGCGGATCCGGGTGGTGGCGGCCCCGCGCTCCAGCTCGGTGACCACACGGTGACGGAGCAGCTCGTACTGGGCCTGGAGCCGGCCGGGACGGGCCGGGCGGGCCACCGGGCGGCCGGGGCCGACCAGCTCCCCCGGGCCGAACTGCTCGCGGGTGAGGTCGATCTCGAAGCCGGTGGCGAAGCGGTTCCACCAGTGGAGGTCCGTCCGGACCCCGTCGACGTGGACCTCGCCCATCATCAGCTCGCCACCGAGCAGGTCGTGCACCACCATGGCCGTCACACCGCACTGGCCGCGGGCGGGATTGTCGGGACGCCAGTGGGCCAGGTCCTCGGGCGCACAGGTGTCCAGACCCCAGGAGGAGCGGATCGCACGTTCGATGTCGTTGAGGGTCCACGCCGTCATACCGGGAAGCCTGCCACGCGGCACTGACAACGACACCGGCTTTTCCAAGGGTCATCGCCTGTTCTGCGGCGCCCCTCCCCTTGTTCACCCGAACGAGGACTCCGTGGGCCCGTCGGAGGGGAGTACGGGGGGTGGTGGGGGCGGGAGTTCGCCCGGCGGCGGCTCTCCGGAACTGCGCCCGGTGGCGCGTCCGGAGGCGCGTCCGGAGGCACGTACGCAGGCGGCTCCGGCGGCACGTACGCAGGCGGCTCCGGCCGGTCGGCCGCGGGGGCGGGCCGACCGGCCGGGGTGCGTCACTTCGCCAGTGCGGCGACGCCGGCCTGCGCGAACTGCTCGTCCAGGTCGCCGCTGGGCGCGCCCGCGACGCCGATCGCCGCGACCGGAGCGCCCTTGGACTGCACCGGGGCGCCGCCGGCCAGGAACAGCGTGCCCGGGATGTCCTTCAGGTTCGGGGCCTGGGCCAGCCGCTTGGCCAGCTCCGAGGTCGGGGCGTTCCAGGAGACCGCCGTGAAGGCCTTGCGCTCGGCCGACTCCGGGGCCTGCGGGCCGGCGCCGTCGCCCTTGAGCAGGACACGGGTGACGCCGTCCCGGTCGACCACGGCGACCGAGACGTGCTGGCCGGCCTTGGTCGCCGCGTCCAGGGCAGCCTGGGCGGCGCGGGTGGCGGCGTCGATGTTCAGGCCGGTGCTCTGGGCGAGGTTCCTGTTCTGCGTGTCGGCCTTCACCGCGGCCGGCGCGGCCGACGCGGCCGGGATCTCGGTGGTCTCGGCGCTGGCCGAGACGGCGCCCACGCCGGCGGCGGCGAGCGCGGCGACGGCGACGGTGCCGGTCAGCACCCGGGTGCGCACGGAGGTCTTCTTCATGGTCCAGCTCCTCAACTCAACGGGTTCGCGGGGATCGCGGGGATCTGTTCGCGGGATCTGCGGGTTCTGCGGGGCCCGCAGCGGGTCCGGGGGCCCGGGCGGCGGGTCCCGGATGTCGGGGGCCGGGGCGGCGGGGGGACCGCCCGGCTCTGCTTCGATCCTCCGGCCGGACCGGGGCGCGCGGCATCGACGGTCCGGCGCGACCGTCCGGGCAGGATGGGGGACGGCGCCGTCAACCGATCGGCTGATGCGGGACCGGGCCGGACGGGTCACCATCGAGGGATCGGCGCAGGTCAGTGAGCCGGTCGCGGCCCACCTCCGCCGCGCCCGACCGAGCACCGTGCAGAGCCCGTAGCGCCAGGAGCCACCCGTGCAGCAGCCCCGCCCGCCCGCCTTCCCGCCCCGCGGCGGGCCCGACGCCGGGGACCCGGACACCGGCCGGCTGGCGCTGCTGCTGGACTCCGCCTTCCTGCTGCTGCTCGCGGCGGCGCTCAGCCGCTACCTCACCCACCACGCCGGCAGCCCCTGGATCCCCTGGGTGATCGGACTGAGCGCCGCGCTGGCCGTCGCCCAGCCGGCCGCCTCCTGGCTCGACCACCGCCGCCCGGCCGCGCCGGGCCGTCCGCGCCGGTGGCCGTCGGCGCTGGTGGTCGCGCTCTGGGTGGTGCTGGTGCTGCTGGCGCCGAGCTTCGCCTGGTGCGCCGTCCCGCTGATCTACACCGCGCTGCGGGCGCTGCCCGCACGGGCGGCGATCCCGCTGGTGGCGGCCCTGACGCTGCTGGTGGTGATCGCCGAGATCCGGCTGCCCGGCACCGCGGACGCCACCCTCGTCCTGCTGCCGCCCACCGTGGCCGCGCTGGCCACCGGGGTGTTCCTGTTCATGGCCCGGCAGGCCGCCCGGCAGCGGGCGCTGATCTCCGACCTGGTCCGCACCCGGCGCGAACTCGCCGCCACCGAACGGCGGGAGGGCACCCTCGCCGAGCGCGAGCGGCTGGCGATGGAGATCCACGACACCCTGGCGCAGGGGCTGTCCAGCCAGCAGATGCTGCTGCAGGCCGCCGACCGCACCTGGGACGCCGACCCGGCGACCGCCCGTACCCACGTCCGCACCGCCGCCGAGGTCGCCGCCCGCAACCTCGCCGAGGCCCGCCGCTTCGTCCACGACCTCGCCCCGGCCGAACTCGCCGACGGTGGCACCCTCGACCGGGCGCTGCGGGCGCTCGCCGAGCGGGAGTCCGCGGAGAGTGGGCTGCCGGTCCGCTTCCACCTGGACGGCACGCCCGTCCCGCTGCCCGCGGCCGCGCAGTCCGCGCTGCTGCGGATCGCCCAGGGCGCGCTGGCCAACGTCCGGGAGCACGCCGGGGCCTCGGCGGCCGCGATCACGCTGTCCTTCCTGGGCGACCAGGCCGTGCTGGACATCGCCGACGACGGCCAGGGCTTCGACCCCGCCGCGGACGACCGGCGCACCGCCGGCGGCGCACGCGGGTACGGGCTGCCGGCCATGCGTGCCCGGCTGCGGCAGCTGGGTGGCACGCTGACCGTGGAGAGCACCCCCGGCGAAGGCACCGTCGTCTCCGCCGCGATCCCCCTGGAGCACCGATGAACGCGATCCCCGTCCGGTTGCTGGTCTGCGACGACCACGCGGTGGTCCGGGCGGGCCTGTTGGCGCTGCTCGCCAGCGCGGGCGACGTCGAGGTGGTCGGCGAGGCGAGCACCGGGGAGGAGGCGGTCGCGCTGGCCGCCGAGCTGGCGCCGCAGGTCGTGCTGATGGACCTCCAACTCGGCGACGGCATCGACGGGGTGGAGGCCACCCGGCGGATCACCGCCGCCCCGGGCGGACCGCACGTCCTGGTGCTCACCACTTACGACACCGACGCCGACATCACCCGGGCCATCGCCGCGGGCGCCACCGGCTACCTACTGAAGGCCGAACGGCCGGAGGAACTGTTCGCCGCCGTCCACGCCGCCGCGCAGGGCCGGACGGTGCTCTCGCCGCCGGTCGCCTCCCGGGTGATGGCGCAGATGCGGGCGCCCGCGCCGCAGCTCACCGAGCGGGAGCAGGACATCCTCGAACAGCTGGCGCAGGGGCTGGGCAACCGGGAGATCGCCCGGGCGCTGTTCATCAGCGAGGCGACGGTGAAGACCCACCTGGGGCGGATCTACGACAAGTTGGGCGTGGACACCCGGGCCGGCGCGGTGGCCGTGGCCAAGGAGCGCCGGCTGCTGCGCTGAGCGCGCCTTCCGGAATTGACGGATCCGTCACTGCGCTGGGCACTCGCGCGGTGTCACTCCGTGCTGCCATCATGCATGGAATGTCGGATTCCAGGTCGGGCGTTCCTCGCGCCCGGGGTGGACGGCACGACCGCACGCCACCCTGACGAGCCCACAACTGCCTGGTGGGACGCCCATCACACCGACCCGACCACATCGCCATGATTGTGGATTTTTCGTGGATCTCACTATTGACAAACCAACCACGCGGTTTGTTAGCGTGAGACCACGACGTCCCCGGGGGTGGGGGCTCGCCGGGGTCCGTGCGGAACGCTCTCGCCGGAGGGTGATGCCAGGGGGGGAACGGCGGGACTGCCGGGGGGTGTCGGGGGGAGCGGCAGCGCCGAAGCCGCGCGACGAGGCGGCGTGGGGGGCGGCCGGGGGGGCGCCCCCCCCCCCCCCCCCCCGAACCCCCCCCCCCCCGGCCCAACCCCCGCCCCCCCCAACCCCCCGAAACCAAGGGGCCCCGCGCCGCGGGCGGGCGGGGGGGGGGGGGGGGGCGGGCCGGGGGGGGGGGGGGGGGGGGGGGGGCGGGCCCCCCCGCCGGGGGGGGGGGGGGGGGGGGGGGGGGGGGGGGGGCCCCGCCCCACGCCTCCCCCGTGACCCGCCCCCGCCCGGTCAGACCAGCGCGCTCCAGTACGCGCAGTACACATGGGGCAGCGGCGCCGGGTCGGGCTCACCGGCCCCCGGCAGCGTGGGGATCCGCTCCGAACAGGCCACCCCGAGCAGACTCGCGGTCAGCCGGATGTCGCCGAACTCGCCGAAGCAGAGCACCAGTCGGGAACCGTCCGGGGTGGTGGCGGCCACTCCGGGGCGGTCCTGCCCGGCGTTCAGCGAGGTGATCGTCCACCCGCGCCGCCGCCACTGTCGCTCCACCACCGCCGCCAACTCCCGCCGCCGGCCCGGCGATACGACGGTGAGCAGATCCCGTCCGCGGGTGACGTACCAGAGCACCTCGGGCCCCCGTCGCCCCGGAGCCGACAGCCGCACCCCGGCCCGCGGCACCGTCTCCTGCCAGACCGGCGCCGGCCGGACGGCGTCCATGGTATCCCGGAGCAGGGTCTCGCAGTGCTCCGCCGCGTCGAGTTGACCAATCGTCACATCCGGGGCCAGCACCGGCCACCAGTCCGGCGCGGCCGACGCGCCGCCGCGGAAGCCGTCCGGGCATCCGAGGTTCAGTTCGGCACCACCTGACTGCACAGGGCCCTCCGTACTCCTCCCGGCGTTCAACCCGGGCAGGCATTCCGTCACTGGTTGGACGGTGGCCGGGCACGGACAGTTCCGCAACCGGCCCACTCCGAATTGCACTGCACGGTGCAGTTGAATCACTAATCTGCACCGTGTAGTTTACTTCTCATGCCGCCAGGGCCCGCCAAGGACCACCGAGGCCCCGGCAGGACCAGACCAGGAGGAACCACGCCATGCCCACCATCACCGTCGGCACCGCCCGCATCCCCTACCGCATCGTCGGCGACGCCCCCGACACCCTCGTCCTGGTCCACGGCACCGGCCCCGGCTCCGGCATGTGGGACGGCCTGCTCGACTCCTTCACCGACCGCTACACCGTGCTGCTGCCCGACCTCTCCGGCAGCGAAGCCGCCGAGGACGACGGCGGCCCGCTCACCCTGGAGTCCCTCGCCGAGCAGGTCAACGCCGTGATCGACGACGCCGACCGCGGCCCCGTCGACCTCCTCGGCTTCTCACTCGGCGCCGTCATCGCCACCGCGGCCGCTGCCCAGCGCCCCGACCAGGTCCGCCGCCTGGTCGCCGCGGCCGGCTGGATCAGCGCCGAACAGGACGAGTACCTGCGGCTCTCGATGGCCACCTGGCTCTCCCTCGCCGACCACCCCACCGCCTTCGGCGGCTACGCCACCCTCACCGCCTTCAGCCGCGGCTTCCTCGACGGCATCGGCCGCGAGGCCGTCGAGGCCAACACCGCCTACATGCGGCCGACCCCGGGCACCCTGCGCCACATCGCCCTCGACCTCGCCCTGGACCTCACCCCGCACCTCCCCCACGTCCAGGCCCCCACCCTGGTGATCGGCTGCACCCAGGACGCCACCATCCCGGTCGAGAACGCCCGCCGCCTCCACGCCGCACTCCCCACCAGCACCTACACCGAGCTCGACACCGGCCACATCGCCCTCGCCGAACAGCCCGCCGCCTTCACCAAGACGGTCCGCGACTTCCTCGCCACCACCTGACCCGGCCCCGCCCCCGGCCGCGGCCCAAAACAAAGAAGCCGCAGGTCGGATGACCTGCGGCTTTCTGCATGGAGCGGGCGACGAGAATCGAACTCGCGCTCTAAGCTTGGGAAGCTCATGTTCTACCATTAAACTACGCCCGCCTGATGAGCCGTCAGAGACCGCTCGATCCAGTGTCACTGTACCCCATCCGTGACTGTGGTTGCACGGCCGGTCCGGGCCGTGGCGGAGCCGGGTGGGGGGTGGGCGGGGGCGTACTGTTTGGGCCGCGTGTGAGTGCTCCGGTGGGCGTGGGGTCGGGGCGGCGAGCCATGGTGTGGAATGTCCGGAACATCCCCTAATGTGACGCTGTCCCGGGGCCTGGCCGCCGGGGCGCGATGAGTACGGGTGAGTACTGGTTAGGGATGGGAAGGGGATCGATGGAGCAGCGCGCCGTCGTTCGTTGTGCCGAGGGGCACCTGTTCAGCACCACCACGTTCCCGATGCAGAACCTCGGCCCCGGGCGACTCGGGCCCGGACGGTTGATCCGCTGTCCGCAGTGCGGACGGCTCCGGAGCTCGGTGCTGGCCGACGTGCGGGAGCTGTCGACGGCCCAACTGGCGCAGGCGATGCGGCTGGAGGCCGCCGAGTTCCTGGCCTGACGGCCGGCGGGAGGACACCCGGGGCCCCGGACGGATTCGTCCGGGGCCCCGTCGTGCACGTAACCTCGAAGCGTGCTGCTCTCTGACAAGGACATCCGGACCGAAATCGACCTGGGCCGGGTCGTCGTCGACCCGTTCGACCCGGCGATGATCCAGCCGTCGAGCATCGACGTGCGCCTCGACCGCTTCTTCCGCGTGTTCGAGAACCACAAGTACCCGCACATCGACCCCTCCGAGGAGCAGCCGGACCTGACCCGGCTGGTCGAGCCGGACGGCGACGAGGCGTTCATCCTGCACCCGGGCGAGTTCGTGCTGGCCTCGACGTACGAGGTCATCACGCTGCCCGACGACGTGGCCTCCCGACTGGAGGGCAAGTCGAGCCTGGGCCGGCTGGGCCTGCTCACCCACTCCACCGCGGGCTTCATCGACCCCGGCTTCAGCGGCCACGTGACGCTGGAGCTGTCGAACGTCGCGACGCTGCCGATCAAGCTCTTCCCGGGGATGAAGATCGGGCAGCTGTGCCTGTTCCGGCTCTCCTCGCCGTCGGAGCACCCGTACGGTTCCGAGCGCTACGGCTCGCGCTACCAGGGCCAGCGCGGTCCGACGCCGTCCCGCTCGTACCTGAACTTCCACCGCAGCGAGGTCTGACCGCACCACGACGGAGTGCAAGCACGGCGGGCGGCCGTCCCCTCGAAGGGGGATGGCCGCCCGCGGCGTTTCCACGGCCCGCCCGTCGGGCCGCTTGGGGCATCAGGCCCGCCTGGGGTGTCAGGCCCGCTTGGGGCTGGTGACCGCGACCAGCTCGGCGCCGTCCTCGGACAGCCGCAGTTCGGTGCGCAGCTCGGCGAGCTCGCCGAGGTGGTGCAGGTGGGTGCCGCCGCAGAAGATCCGCGCGCCGCCCTCGGGCAGCTCGCAGTGCCACTGGCGGCGGGCGGTCAGCTCGGGGCCGGGGACCTCGATCCGGACCGGAGCGTCGGCCGCGACCCAGGCGGCGAGCCGGGCGTTGACGGCCTCGGTGAGGGCGGGCAGGGCGTCGGCGAGGGCGGGGAACTCCTCGGTGGCGTCGACGGTGAAGCCCTTCTTCTTCAGCGACTTGCCGAGCCGGTAGGTGTCCGTGCTGGCCTCGGTGTCCATCACCGAACTCGCCATGGCGAGGCTGTCGAAGTCGGGGTTGCCGAAGGCGTCCGAGCGGCCCGGGTCCTTGCGCCAGCGCGGGGCGAGCGCGGCGTTGAGGGCGAGGGCGAGCAGGTGGCACCCGCTGTGCGAGGCGCTCAGGGCGGCCCGGCGCCCGGCGTCGACGGTGAGCACGGCAGTGCGGCCGGTGAGGTCCCCGGGGTCGGCGGCGAGGACGTGCAGCACCAGCCAGGACCACTCCTCGTCCCCGCGCTTGACCGGGATCTCGGCGCCGACCAGCGGCGCGCCGCCGTCCGGGCCGACCGCGCCGGTGAGGCAGTCCACCACGGCCAGTTCGGTGCCGTCGACGGTGAGGGTGCCGTGGTCGGCCGGCTGGTCGGGCCAGGTGTGGTCGAGCGGGTGGAACGGGGTGGCCGCGGTCACCACCGCGTACCGACCGTCCGCCAGCGGGTGCACCGCCAGCACCGGCGACTCTCCGGTCACCGCCCCGGCCGGGAAGCTGACGTGGGTGGTGGGGAGGGTCATGGCTGGCTCCGGTACTGGTGGAGGAACAAGAACGAACGGGAACGGGCGGGGACAAACGGGAACGAGCGGGAACGAGCGGGAACAGGCGGAAGCGGACGGGAAGGCGACAGTGGGCGGCCCCGGGCCTTCCGGTCGGATCCGCCCACCATTCTGCCTGCCGGCCCCCGGCCCGGTCCCGGGAGCCCGATCAGCCCAGCGTCGGCAGCTTGATCAGCACCAGCAGCGCGAGCAGCTGCACCGCCGAGGCGGCCGCCGCCTTGCCCCAGGGCAGATCGTGCACCCGCCGGACCATGCTGGTCAGCAGGTACGCGCAGAGCCCCCAGGTGGCCCAGCCGGCCACCTGGACGACCATGCTGCCGGAGGGCAGCACCAGGTCGAGTAGCAGCCGGGGCGCGTCGGTCAGCCAGCCGATCAACGCGGCCAGGCCGACCGTGGACTTCCACGGGCCGTCGCCGCCGAGCTGGCGGGCCAGCGCGTAGGTGACCGCGCCGAAGACCGTGCCGGCCACCGTGAAGCCGATGGCGGCGGCGAGCAGGCCGGTCAGGGCCACTGAGAAGGTCGAGTTGACGATGTCGTCGTGGGTCAGCCCGAGGCCGAGCACCGCGAGCACGCCGTACGTCAGCGAGACGGTGAGGGCGGGCAGCCAGACCTGGTGGTCCCGGGTGCGGTCGAAGATCGCGGTCGGGGTGCGGAAGATGCCGACGAACAGCTCGCGCCACTGCGGCCGGGGCCCGCTGACGTGCGGGGCCGACTGGCCGCCGGCGCGGTAGACGGTGACGTTGTCCTGGCCGTACGGGGGCTGCTGGTCCGGGCCGCCGCCGTACGGGGGCTCCTGGCCGTACGGCGGCTGCTGCCCGTAGCCGCCGTCGTCGTACGGGCCCGGGCCGGGGGGCCGGCCGTACTGGCCGTAGTGGCCGTGGTCCTGGCCGTGCTGCGGCGGCTGCCCGTACGGGTCGCCGACCGGGAAGGCCCGGGTGTCGCCGGGCCGGTCGGCCGGGTACGGGTCGTACCCGTCGCCGACGGTGCCCCCGGGACCCCCGGGACCACCAGGCCTGCCAGGACCCCCGGGCCCGCCGGCCGCCACCGTCGGGTGCGCGGCCGTGAAGTACTCGGGCCCGTCCACGGGCCCGTCCGTCCGCCCGTACCCCCCGGGCGCCGCCGCCGGCGGCGGCGGAGGGGCCGGCCATCCGCCGTGCGGACGGTCGGCGCCCTGACCGCTGTCGTATCGATTACCAGCCACGCTCCGAAGGTACCCGTCCGGCCCAGTGCGCGTCGGCCCCGGACGAAGCCGGGGCCGGTTTGCAGCGAGCCTGAGACGAACGGGTCCGAAAGTCGTCCGCGCGGCCGTGCGGGGGCGAGGGGCGGCTACCGCTGGGCGCTGACCGACGGCCCGTGCACCGCGGCGGCCGCGGCGGTGCCGGCCGGGCAGCCGCCCGGGCCGGCCGTGGTGCGGACTGCGCCGACCGGCAGCAGGGTGCCGCAGGCGATCCGGATGCCGCCCGGCAGCTCGTTGTCGGACTCCACGATCGCGCCGTCGCCGATCACGGCGCCGTCCAGCGCCGAGCGGTCGCCGACGGTGGCGTAGGCGCCCACGATCGAGTCCTTGACCAGGGTGTCCGGGCCGATCAGCGCGCCGGGCAGGATCACGCTGCCCTCGACGATGGCGCCGGCCTCGATCACCGCGTCCGCGGAGACCACGGTGCCGCCGCTGAGCACCGCGCCGGGGTGCACGGTGGCGCCGGGCAGCAGCAGGGCGTCGCCGGTGGGGCCGGGGACGGCCGGGGAGTCGACCTTGCCGAGCACCAGGTCGGCCGAGCCGCGGACGAACGCGGCCGGGGTGCCGAGGTCCAGCCAGTACGAGGTGTCGACGACGCCGCGCAGCAGGGCGCCGGTGGCCAGCAGCTCGGGGAAGGTCTCGCGCTCGACGGACACCTCCCGGCCGGCCGGGATGCGGTCGATGACGGACCGGGTGAAGACGTAGCAGCCGGCGTTGATCTGGTCGGTGACGATCTGCTCCGGCGTCTCCGGCTTCTCCAGGAACTCCAGCACCCGCCCGTCGGCGTCGGTGGGGACGAGGCCGAAGGCCCGCGGGTCCTCCACCCGGGTGAGGTGCAGCGTGACGTCGGCCCCGGCGGCCACGTGGCCGTCGCGCAGGGCGGCGATGTCGAGGCCGGAGAGGATGTCGCCGTTGAAGACCAGGACCGGCTCGTCCGGGCCACAGGTCAGCCCGGAGGCGGCGTTGCGGATGGCTCCGCCGGTGCCCAGCGGCTCGCGCTCGGTCAGGTAGACCAGCTCGATGCCGTACGGGGTGCCGTCCTGGAAGTGGTCCTCGAACACCTCGGCCAGGTAGGACGTGGCCAGCACCACCCGGGTGACCCCGGCGGCGGCCGCGCGGGCCAGCTGGTGCGCGATGAACGGAACACCGGCCACCGGCAGCATCGGCTTGGGGGTGTGGGTGGTCAGCGGACGCAGTCGCGTGCCCTTACCACCGACGAGCATGATCGCCTCGGTCATGGTCTGCGCTGTTCCCCTTGTGCTCTCTGCGGCCCGGCCCGGCGGGCCGATGCCTCCGTCGGTGGTCTGAACCCGTCCTGAACGGGAAGACCGGCTCGCAGCCGGTCCGGCGCCTACTGTATTTCCTTCCGACCGGATGCCCGTCCGGCGGTCGTGCGATCAGCGTCACTCGCCGTCCGCCCGCCGTACCGCCGGCCGTCGCCCGGGCGCCGAAAAGCCCGGCCCGGCGGGCGCGTTGGCGGCGTCCACCGGGCCGGGCGGTTGTAACAGAACTGTCGAACAGCGATCGCGGTTACGCGTCCACCGTCGTGGGCTCCTCGGCCTCGGCCGGCGGGGTCGCCTTCACCGAGTCGAGCAGCAGCTGGGCCACGTCGACCACCTTCAGGTGCTCCTTGGCCGCGCCCTCGTTCTTCTTGCCGTTGACCGAGTCGGAGAGCATCACCAGGCAGAACGGGCAGGCGGTGGAGACGATGTCCGGGTTGAGGGACAGCGCCTCGTCCACGCGCTCGGTGTTGATCCGCTTGCCGATGCGCTCCTCCATCCACATCCGGGCGCCGCCGGCGCCGCAGCAGAAGCCGCGCTCCTTGTGGCGGTGCATCTCCTGCTGGCGCAGACCGGGGACCTTGTCCATGATCTCGCGCGGCGGGCTGTAGACCTTGTTGTGGCGGCCCAGGTAGCAGGGGTCGTGGTAGGTGATCAGGCCCTCGACCGGGTTGACCGGGACGAGCTTGCCCTCGTCGATCAGGTGCTGCAGCAGCTGGGTGTGGTGGATCACCTCGAAGTGCCCGCCGAGCTGCGGGTACTCGTTGGCGATGGTGTTGAAGCAGTGCGGGCAGGTGGCCACGATCCGCTTGGTCGGGGCGTCCTCCAGCGCGGCGTTCAGCGTCTCCACGTTCTGCGCGCCGAGCATCTGGAAGAGGAACTCGTTGCCCAGGCGGCGCGGGGAGTCACCGGTGCAGGTCTCCTCCTTGCCGAGGATGGCGAACTTCACGCCCGCGGTGTGCAGCAGCTCGGCGAAGGCCTTGGTGGTCTTCTTGGCGCGGTCCTCCAGGGCGCCGGCGCAGCCGACCCAGTAGAGGTACTCGACCTCGGCGGGGTCGATGTCCTCGCCGATCACCGGCACCTCGATGCCGGTCTCCTTCTTGAGCTCCTTCACCCAGTCCAGGCGGGCCTTGGTGGCCATGCCCCACGGGTTGCCCTTGTTCTCCAGGTTCTTGAGCATCGTCCCGGCCTCGGTCGGGAAGTTGCTCTCGATCATCACCTGGTAGCGGCGCATGTCGACGATGTGGTCGATGTGCTCGATGTCCACCGGGCACTGCTCGACGCAGGCGCCGCAGGTGGTGCAGGACCACAGCACGTCCGGGTCGATGACCCCGTTCTCCTCGGCGGTGCCGATCAGCGGGCGCTCGGCCTCGGCCAGCGCGGCCGCCGGGACGTCCTTGAGCTGCTCGGCGGTCGCCTGCTCGGTGCCCTCCATGTCCTTGCCGCCACCGGCCAGCAGGTACGGGGCCTTGCCGTAGGCGTGCTCGCGCAGGCTCATGATCAGCAGCTTGGGCGACAGCGGCTTGCCCGTGTTCCAGGCCGGGCACTGCGACTGGCAGCGGCCGCACTCGGTGCAGGTGGAGAAGTCGAGGATGCCCTTCCAGGAGAAGTGCTCGACCTGGGAGACGCCGAAGACGGCGTCCTCGGCCGGGTCCTCGAAGTCGATCGGCTCGCCCTTGCTCGTCATCGGACGGAGCGCGCCGAGCGCGGTGCCGCCGTCCTCCTCGCGCTTGAAGTAGATGTTGAAGAAGCCGAGGAAGCGGTGCCAGGCCACGCCCATCGAGGGGTTGAGGCCGATGGTGGCCGCCCACGCGAACGAGATGCAGATCTTCAGCATCGCGAACAGGTAGACCAGGTTCTCCAGCGTGCCGTGCGACAGGCCGCTCAGCGCGGAGGTGATCGGGTACGAGACCAGGTGCTCCGGACCGTACGAGTCGACGCCGGCCAGGGCGCCCTCCAGGGCGCGCAGCATCAGGATGCAGATGCCGATGCCGAGGATCGTGTACTCGACGTAGAAGGCCTGCCAGGCGATCGAGCCGGCGAACCGGGACTTGCGGCCCGACCGGGACGGCAGGCTCATCAGCCGGATCACCATCAGGGTGGCGATGCCCAGCGTGGTCAGGGTGCCGACCAGCTCGACGAAGAGCTGCCAGATCATCCAGTCGCCGATGATCGGCAGTTCCCACTCGGCGTCGAAGAGCTGGCCCATCGCGTTGACGATGGTCAGCACCAGGCTGAAGAAGCCGACCGCGACGAACCAGTGGGCGATGCCCACGATCCCCCAGCGGTTCATCCGGGTGTGGCCGAAGAACTCGGTCGCGACGGTCTTCACGCGCTGGGCGGGCTTCCCGAAGCGGGTGGAGTCCGGCGCGCCGGTCAGTACCACCCTGAAGATGTGCCACGCCGCACGGAGGGCGAGCGCGGTGCCGATCACGAACGTGACCAGCGAGATGACGATCGCTGCTAGTTGCATCGCTCTCCGTCTCCTGCGGCTTGCGGTTGAGCAGTGTCTGCGGTTCTGCTGGTTCTGCGGTTGAGCAGTGTCTGCGGCTTTGCGGTTCCGCTGGTTCTGCTGGTTCTGCGGTTCCGCAGTTTTCCGAAGTGATTGTACTGGTCGGTAACTTGCCGGGCCGACGGCCCGGACATTACCGGTGCGCAACAGTTCTCCAGAAGGTTCCCAAGCTATGGCGGCAGTCACGTGACCGCACGCCCGCCGCCCCGGCCGTCCGCCCGCCCGTCCGCCCGGACCCCCGGACCGCCCCCGAGCTCAGGACGGGCATCAGCAAAGTTGAGTGCCACGCACTCATAGCTGTTGACGCTCCCCGTCGAGTCGTGCATCCTTGAGCCCGTAAAGCTCAACTCTTCCGTGGAGGTATTTACGATGGCACGCGCGGTCGGCATCGACCTCGGTACGACGAACTCGGTCGTCAGCGTTCTCGAGGGTGGCGAGCCCACCGTCATCACGAACGCCGAGGGCGCCCGGACCACGCCGTCCGTCGTCGCTTTCGCGAAGAACGGCGAGGTTCTGGTCGGCGAGGTGGCCAAGCGCCAGGCGGTCACCAACGTGGACCGCACCATCCGCTCGGTGAAGCGCCACATGGGCACCGGGTGGAAGATCAACATCGACGGCAAGGACTTCAACCCGCAGCAGATCTCGGCCTTCGTGCTGCAGAAGCTGAAGCGCGACGCCGAGGCCTACCTGGGCGAGACCGTCACCGACGCCGTCATCACCGTCCCGGCGTACTTCAACGACTCGGAGCGCCAGGCCACCAAGGAGGCCGGTGAGATCGCGGGCCTCAACGTCCTGCGCATCGTCAACGAGCCGACCGCGGCCGCCCTCGCGTACGGCCTCGACAAGGACGACCAGACCATCCTGGTCTTCGACCTCGGCGGTGGCACCTTCGACGTCTCCCTGCTGGAGATCGGCGACGGCGTCGTCGAGGTGAAGGCCACCAACGGTGACAACCACCTCGGTGGTGACGACTGGGACCAGCGCGTCGTCGACCACCTGGTGAAGGTCTTCCAGTCCGGCCACGGCGTCGACCTGTCCAAGGACAAGATGGCCCTGCAGCGTCTGCGCGAGGCCGCCGAGAAGGCCAAGATCGAGCTGTCCTCGTCCTCCGAGACCTCGATCAACCTGCCCTACATCACGGCCTCCGCCGAGGGCCCGCTGCACCTGGACGAGAAGCTCACCCGCGCCCAGTTCCAGCAGCTGACCGCGGACCTGCTCGAGCGCTGCAAGGTCCCGTTCCACAACGTGATCAAGGACGCCGGCATCTCGCTCTCCGAGATCGACCACGTCGTCCTGGTCGGTGGCTCGACCCGCATGCCCGCCGTCGCCGAGCTCGTCAAGGAGCTGACCGGCGGCCAGGACGCCAACAAGGGCGTCAACCCGGACGAGGTCGTCGCCATCGGCGCCGCGCTCCAGGCCGGTGTCCTCAAGGGCGAGGTCAAGGACGTCCTCCTGCTGGACGTCACCCCGCTGTCCCTCGGCATCGAGACCAAGGGCGGCATCATGACCAAGCTGATCGAGCGCAACACCACGATCCCGACCAAGCGCTCCGAGATCTTCACCACGGCCGAGGACAACCAGCCGTCCGTGCAGATCCAGGTCTACCAGGGCGAGCGCGAGATCGCGGCGTACAACAAGAAGCTCGGGATGTTCGAGCTGACCGGCCTGCCGCCGGCGCCGCGCGGCCTGCCGCAGATCGAGGTCACCTTCGACATCGACGCCAACGGCATCATGCACGTCGGCGCGAAGGACCTCGGCACCGGCAAGGAGCAGAAGATGACCGTCACCGGCGGCTCCTCGCTGCCGAAGGACGAGGTCGACCGCATGCGCCGCGAGGCCGAGCAGTACGCCGAGGACGACCACAAGCGCCGCGAGACCGTCGAGACCCGCAACTCCGCCGAGCAGCTCGTCTACTCGACCGAGAAGTTCATCGCCGACAACTCCGACAAGCTCCCGGCCGACGTCAAGACCGAGGTCGAGACCGCCATCGGCGAGCTCAAGGAAGCCCTCAAGGGCGAGGACATCGCGAAGATCCGCGAGGCCTCCGAGAAGGTCTCCACCACCGCCCAGAAGCTCGGCCAGGCGCTCTACGCCAACGCCGACGCCGCCGGTGCCGGTGCCGCCGCGGCCGGCGAGTCCACCCACGCCAAGGAGGACGACGTCGTCGACGCCGAGATCGTGGACGACGAGAAGCCCAAGGGCGGTGCGTCGGCATGACGGACAAGCCGCAGGGCGGTAAGCCCGGCGACGAATCCGCCGCCGAGGAGGCCGTGATCAAGGCTGCCGAGGAGGCCGCGGCCGGCGGTGCCGGCGAAGGCTCCGAGGGACTCGCCGCGGCCAAGCGCGAGCTGGCCGAGCGCACCGCGGACCTGCAGCGCCTGCAGGCCGAGTACCAGAACTACCGCAAGCGGGTCGAGCGCGACCGGCTGACGGTCCGCGAGATCGCGGTCTCCAACATCCTGGAGTCCCTGATCCCCGTCCTGGACGACATCGGCCGCGCCCGCGAGCACGGCGAGGTGACGGGCGGCTTCAAGTCCGTCTCCGACTCCCTGGAGATGGTCGTCGCCAAGCTGGGCCTGCAGCAGTTCGGCAAGGAGGGCGAGCCCTTCGACCCGACCCAGCACGAGGCGCTGATGCACAGCTACTCCTCGGACGTCACCGAGGACACCTGCGTGCAGATCCTCCAGCCCGGCTACCGCATCGGCGAGCGGATCATCCGCCCGGCCATGGTCGCCGTCGCCGAGCCCCAGCCCGGCACCCAGACGACGCCCGGCCCGGACGCCGAGGCCAAGTCCGCCGACCCGGACAAGTCCGACGGTGACTCGGACAGCTGACAACCTGTGACAGCTGACAACCAGTGCGCTGCGGAGTCGTACGCCGGCCAGTACGGCGGCCGGCTCCGCAGCGCGCTGTCAGCAGCACTTCTTCCAGAGGCTGTTGACAGCGCAGTGACGATGGACATCGGGAGGTGGCGGAAGCCATGAGCGGCAAGGACTTTGTCGAGAAGGACTACTACAAGGTCCTCGGCGTGCCCAAGGACGCCACCGCCACCGAGATCAAGAAGACCTACCGCAAGCTGGCGCGCGAGTTCCACCCCGACGCGAACAAGGGTGACGCCAAGGCCGAGGAGCGCTTCAAGGACATCTCCGAGGCCTACGACGTCCTCTCGGACGAGAAGCGCCGCAAGGAGTACGACGAGGCCCGCAGCCTCTTCGCCAACGGCGGCTTCCGCACCGGCGGCCCCGGCACCGGCAGCTACGGCTTCGACTTCGGCGACCTCTTCAACGGCAACCAGGGCGGCGGGAGCGGCGGCGGACTCGGCGACGTCTTCGGCGGCCTCTTCAACCGCGGCGGCACGCGGCAGGCCCAGCCCCGGCGCGGCAGCGACGTCGAGACCGAAGTAACGCTCTCCTTCGAAGAAGCCGTCGACGGCGCGACCGTCCCGCTGCGGATGACCAGCCAGGCCCCCTGCCGACTCTGCAACGGCACCGGCGCCAAGTCCGGCACCACCCCGCGGGTCTGCCCGACCTGCGTCGGCGCCGGCACCGTCAGCCGCGGCCAGGGCGCCTTCGCGCTCTCCGAGCCGTGCAAGGACTGCCGCGGCCGCGGCATGATCGTCGACGACCCGTGCCCCGACTGCCACGGCAGCGGCCGGGCCAGCTCCGCCCGCACCATGCAGGTCCGCATCCCGGCCGGCGTCCAGGCCGACCAGCGGATCCGGCTCAAGGGCAAGGGCGCCCAGGGCGAACGCGGCGGCCAGCCCGGCGACCTCTACGTGACCGTGCACGTCGACCCGCACCCGGTCTTCGGCCGCAAGGGCGACAACCTCACCGTCACCGTCCCGGTCACCTTCCCCGAGGCCACCCTCGGCGCCACCATCGAGGTGCCCACGCTGAACGGCCCCGCCGTGAAGCTCAAGCTCCCCCCGGGCAGCGCCAACGGCCTCACCATGCGCGCCCGCGGCAAGGGCGCCACCCGCAAGGACGGCACCCGCGGCGACCTCCTCGTCACCGTCGAGGTCGTGGTGCCGCAGCACGTCACCGGCGACGCGCTGAACGCTCTGGAGCAGTACCGCGAGGCCACCGCCTCCGACGACCCGCGAGCCGCTCTCTTCCGGGCGGCGAAGGGAGCGTGACGACCAGATGTCCCCGAACCCCCTCAACCCGATGAACCCGATGGACCCGATGGACGGCGGTCCCATCGGCCCCGGCCCGGGTCTCGGCGAAGGCCTGCCCGGCAACGGCCCCCGCCGCCCCCGCCGCGCCACCGCCCCGCCGCAGTACGTCCTCACCGAGGACACCCCGGTGTACGTCATCTCGGTCGCCGCCGAACTCTCCGGCCTCCACCCGCAGACCCTGCGCCAGTACGACCGCCTCGGCCTGGTCTGCCCCGACCGCACCGCCGGACGCGGCCGCCGCTACTCCGCCCGCGACATCCAGCAGCTGCGCGAGGTCCAGCGGCTCTCCCAGGACGAGGGCATCAACCTGGCCGGCATCAAGCGGATCATCGAGCTGGAGAACCAGGTCACCGCCCTCCAGGCCCGCATCACCGAACTGGCCGACTCCCTCGAAGGCGCCGCCACCGCCCTCCAGCAGCGCGAGGCCGCCGTCCACGCCTCCTACCGCCGCGACCTCGTCCCCTACCAGCCCCCCACCCCCCAATCCAGCGCCCTCGTCGTCTGGCGCCCCAAGCGCTGACCCGCGGCACCGCTCGCCCCACCAGCCGCCGGCTCCCTCCTGTTCGGGGGGTGCCGGCGGCTGGGTGTTGGTGAGAGAGTGACACTCTGACAAGCTGGCCGGCACACCACACGGTCACAGGTCACGGGATTTGCAGCCCAAGCTCCAGTGCTGGCAGAGATCCTGGAAAGCCTCGGATATACGGCAAGGAGCCGAAGATGAGTGGACGGGCTCAACTCGGCCCCACTGCAGGTGGGGTTCCCGTTCTGTCACCGGAGGCCCGGGCGCTCTACCTCGAGATCGTCAAGGCCGACGGGCGAGTTTCGTCGGAATCTGATTACCACCAACTGAATGGCCTGAGCGAGCTGCTGGAGATCGGGCTACTGATGCCCGACGGCGACGACCGCAACGAATTGGTAGCCGTCGATCCCGCCCAACTCTCCGCGCGGCTTAGCGGCAGCTGGCAACGGCAGGCTCTCGACCTTCTGTCACGGGCGGTATCACTGCCCGCCGAACTCCAAGAGCTCTCCCAGGAATTCCATGCGCCAGAAAAGAGCAGTGGCGCGATCGAGTACGTCCGGGGAAAGGTTCTGATAAATCAGCGACTCGATCAACTCTTCACGAACGGAACTGAAGAGACGCTCGCACTCCAGCCGGGCGGCCCGCGGCCACCAGAGCTGCTCGCGGCCATGGTCGAACGCGATCTGGACGCGCTCAATCGCGGCACGTCAATGCGTACCATCTACCACGCCAGCACCCGCTACCACCAGCCCACCAGAGACTACGTCGCCAAACTCGCAAAGGTCGGCGGGCAATTCCGCACGCTGGACGAGCCGTACACCCGCCTCATCGTCATAGACCGGCGGGTGGCCGTCATACCAGTGGCCAATGACATGACGCTGGCCGCATTCATATTCGAGCCGGTGATCGCCAACTACCTGGTGGAGGAAGTCTTCGAGCCCAGCTGGAACAGAGCTCTCAAATTCGACGGCAATCGCGCCGTACCGCAGCAGGTCGTATCGCGACTGCGCCAGATGATCATCGACTTGATGCTCGCCGGCATCAACCACCGGGTCATCGCACGTCGCTTGGGAATCAGCGAACGGACCCTCGCCCGGCACATCGCCGAGATGCGAGAGGACTACAACGTCGAGTCGCTGTTTCAACTCGGCTACGCGCTGGCTCGCGCCGCCGAACACTCTCCAGTGGAAGGCTTGGACACAGGGAGCGACTGACCGTCACGCGCAGGATCCGATCGCCCCAGCAACCCGCGTCACGCCCAGCCGATGTCCAGGTCCTGGGTCACTCCCGTCACTTTGGCGGTGGAGATGGCATCGGGGTGGTCCACCGCACCCGCAGCAGCGCAATACCCGGTCAGGACAGTCATGCCAACGGCCGACATCAAGACGGCCTTGAAGACAAATCGGCGCAGACGAGACACGCGCCTACCCCTTCCTCGTGCGCACTGCATCAACCAACAAGAGAAGCACCAGCGTCCATATGCTGCCTCAAGTCGTACAGGCATGCCAAGCTCGCCTACGCGTCATCTCCCTGCCAGGCATCCACATGACACCAGTGAACCCTGGACGCATAGGCCCTCAGCGATGGACGATCAGTTCGCTCTCGATGGTCCGACAGAGCTTCCATTCCTGGCAATGTTCAGTCAAATGCGCCATCTTCCCCCTTCCCCGTAGGTACTCCAGCCTGATCGGACTGCATTCGACCGATGCTCAGATCAGACCGGAAGACCATCTCCCCGGAGTCGACATGACCGAGCCCTACCTGCGTCACAGCGACAGCCAGGCCCCTGAGGGTCGGCGTGCACGTGTGTTCCTGGCCGCGCCGCTGATGCGGCTGACCGGCCCCGCGGACAGCGTGGTGACGCTCGCCAGCCGGACGCGGCTGACGACACTCCGCACCACCCTGCTCCGCAGCGGTGCCGCCGTGTACAGCGCGCACCACAGCGACGCCTGGACCGTCGCCGGCCGGGCGCCCGAGCCCCGGGTGCCGTCCGACTTCCGGGCGCTGCAGTCCGCGGACCTGGTGTTCGCCTACGTCGGCGCACCGCTCTCGGCCGGCGTGAGCCTCGAACTCGGTTGGGCGTCGGCACTGCGGAAGCCGATCGTCCTGCTCGTCGACGAGGCCATCACCCACAACCCGCTGATCGCCACCATCGAGCAGGTCGCCCCCGTCCTGCCGCTGGTCTTCGACGACACCTGGTCCCAGGAGGCCCTCCACCACACCGTGGAGACCGCCCTCGACTGGGCCGGCATGGCGCTCTCCCTCCGCGAGGGCTTCTGGACCGCCCCCGGCGACCGCTTCAACGTCCCCCGGCAGCAGACCTCCGTCCCCGGCTACTGGCCGACCGGCGCCGCCACCGGCTGAGCAGAGCTCACCCACCGGACTCCCCCGTCCGGGCTCCCCGCATCTGCCAGCCGAGCTGGAACAGGGTCTCGGCGTCGTACACCTCACGCAGCCGGGCGATGTGACCGGCCACGGTCCGCTCGCTCAAGGCCATGCGGCTGGCGATCGCCCGCTGCGTGAGACCCCTGGCGAGCCGGCGACCCACCTGCTCGTGGGCGGCGGGCGTGACGGCACCGTCCGCGAGCGCAGCCCAGTCCACCGCCTCGGCCTGTTGCCACTGCTGGTCGAAGATGTCCGCCAGGTGCGCCACCACCGCCGGATCCTCCACGACAGCAGCCACTTGGTTGTCCGGCGCGGCCGGGATCAGGGCGACGGCTCGATCGAAGATCATGATCCGGTTGAACGGCGCGTGCAGGATTCGGATCCGCGAACCCGCTTTCGTGATCTCCGCCGCGAACTCGACGTGCTCCGAATCCATCCGAGCCTGCGGCCCGTAGAGCGTCCGGACCGAACCGCCGTACTCGACGTACCGACGCGTCTGCGCCAGTGAGTCAGCTCGATGCGCGGGCGGGTGGATCCTGCCCGGCTGGGCAGCCAAGGCATCGTGCGGATAGTCGCGGAGGCACTGCGCGATCACATGCCGAATCTGGTCGAACCCCACCGCCCGACGCGTCCCACCAACTGCTTCCGCACGGCGGGGGGCGACATCGTAGGCATGGGTCAGGTCCTCCAACAGGTCCGGGACCGCCGCGGCTCGGGCGAGGAGGCGGGCACTCTCCTCCCGTAGATCCGCACCGATGCGCTCACCGACCGCACGGGGGTTCACCGCGCTGAAGGTGCTGTCGGCGGTGCGGAGGACGAGCAGGCCGAGGGCGGCGAGTTGCTTGACGGAGGTTTCGTCCTCGGGGCGGATGTCGCTGATGCGGATCCGGCCGTCTTCGGCCAGGATCGCGCGGTAGAGCTCGCGGGCGGCGGCGTCGGGGAGTTCGGTGTCAGACATCGCGGGCTCCCCGCATCTGCCAGCCGAGCTGGAACAGGGTCTCCGCGTCGTACGACTCGCGCAGGCGGGCGATGTGGCCGGCGACGGTGCGTTCGCTGAGGCCGAGGCGGGTGGCGATGGCGCGCTGGGTGAGGCCTCGGGCGAGGAGGCGGCCGACCTGTTCGTGGGTGGCGGACTCGGCGGAGCCGTCGGCGAGAGCCGTCCAGTTCACGCCGTCAGCCTGCTGCCAGTGAGTCTCGAAGTCCCGTACCAGGAAGTCGACCACGGCCGGGTCCTCGACGAAGGCCGCACTGCTGTCGTCCGGCCCGGCGGGGATCACCGCGACGGTCCGGTCGAGGATCATCAGCTGCCTGAACGGCACGGGCAGGACCCGGATGTGGCAGCCGAGCTCCGTCATCCGCGCGGCCATCCGGACCGTGGGGCCGTCGAGGCGGGCCGCGACCTCGTAGATCGTGCGCAAGGTGCCACCCGCCTCCCGGTAGCGGCGGGCGTGCTCCACGATGTCGTCCGCGGCTTCCGCCGGTCGGGCGCCGCCCGGACGCAGGGACAGTGCCTCGTTGCCCAGTTCGGCGGTGAGTTGGGAGACCCGGTGCCGGACGTTCGCGAACCCCTCGACGATCCGGGTGCCACCGGTGTGGTCATGGCGTCGCGGGGCGCCGTCGTAGGCGGCGGTGAGGTCGTCGAGGAGGGCGGGTACCTCCTCCGCCTGGACCAGCAGGCGGGTTCCGGCCGTCCGCAGGTCCGCCGCGATCCGGGCCGTGACCGAGCGCGGGTTGACCGCGGTGAGTACTCCGTCCGAGATATACGGCCTCAGCAGGCCGGTTTCCAGGAGGGTTTGAACGGTCCCGGCGACCTCGGCCGGGATGTCGGCGATCCGCATCCGGCCGCCGTCCCGCAGGATCGTGCGATAGAGCTCGCGGGCCGCGTCCGACAGGTCGAGTACCGGCTCAGACATCGCGGGCTCCCCGCATCTGCCAGCCGAGTTGGAACAGGGTCTCCGCGTCGTACGACTCGCGCAGGCGGGCGATGTGGCCGGCGACGGTGCGTTCGCTGAGGCCGAGGCGGGTGGCGATCGACCGCTGGGTGAAGCCCTGGGCGAGCAGGCGGGTGATCTGGTCACGGGCGTCCGGTTCGGGTGACCCGTCCATCAGGGCCGCCCAGTTGACACCGTCGGACTGGTGCCACAGCTGCTCGAAGGCGTCCACGATGAAGGCCACCGTCGCCGGGTCGTCGACGATGGCGGCGCTGTTGAGGTCGGCGGCGGCGGGGATGACGGCGACGGTGCGGTCGAAGACCAGGAAGCGCTTGAACGGACGGTCCAGCACTCGGATCCCGCAGCCGAGTTGGGTGGCCGCCGCTGCGTAGGCCACCGCCGGGGCGTCGGTGCGGGCGCCACGCTCGAACAGGCACCGCATGGCACCACCGCGTTCAAGGTAGCGGCGGGTGCGAACCAGGGATTCGGCCAGCTGGCCGGCGTCGCGGCCGACACCGGGTTGGGCGCTCAGCCCCTCGCTGGGAAACTCCTGGGTCAACTGCTCCACTTCGTGCCGGATCTCCGCCTTGCCGGTGACGATCCGGGCGTTGCCGCGGCCGGGCTCCCGGCGGGGTGCGGTGTCGTAGGCGTGGGTGAGGTCTCGCAGTTGCTCGGGGATCTGGTCGGCCTCGGCCAGCAGTCGGGCACCGGCCCTGCGGATGCCGGCGCCGATGCGTTCGGCGACCGATCGGGGATCGACCGCGCTGTACGCGTTGTCCACCGATTGCATGACCAGCAGGCCGACTTCGACCAACCGGTCGAGCGCCTCCCGATCCGCCGGGTCGACGTCGGCGGCGCGGATGCGGCCGCCCTCGCGGACGATGGCGAGGTAGAGGGTGCGGGCGGCGGGGTCGGGGAGGGTGGCGGGGTCAGCCATGGCGTTCTCCGCGCATCTGCCAGCCGAGGTGGAAGAGGGTCTGGGCGCCGTAGCGGTCGCGGAGGCGGGCGAGGTGGGCGGCGACGGTGCGTTCGCTGAGGCCGAGGCGGGTGGCGACGGCGCGCTGGGTGAGGCCTCGGGCGAGCAGGCGGCCGATGCGGACGGTGGTGGGGTGGGGGACGCCGAGGTGGCGGTCGGCGGGGGTGGCGCGGGCCCAGTCGCGGTCGAAGTGGGCGACCAGGTGGGCGACGGTGGCGGGGTCGGTGAGGACGGCGACGCAGTCGCGGTCCTCGGCGGCGGGGATGACGGCCACCGCGCGGTCGAAGACCAGCATCCGCTCGTAGGGTTCGGCGAGTACCCGGGTCTGGGCGCCCTGGCGGCTGCGGAGGCCGATCTGGTGCAGTACGGCGGGGTCGTCGAGGGTGGCGGGCTGGTACAGGGTGCGCATCGTGCAGCCGCGCCGGAGCAGGGAGAGGTCCTGGCCGAGCGTCACTTGGAGGAGTTCGGCGGGGCGGGGGCCGGGTTGGGCGGAGAGGAACTCCTCCTCGCAGCCGGCGAGGAGTTCGGCGACGCGCCGGCGGATGGCGGCGAAGCCGTCGAGTCGGGTGGCGTCGACGGCCCCGGCGGGAACGGATGCGACGGGAACGGATCCGGCTTCGACGGACCCGGCGGGGACGGATCGGGCGGGGACGGATCGGGCGGGGACGGATCGGGCGTCGAGCACCCCACCCCCCGGGCCGGCCGACCGGTGGAGCGCCTCGTAGGCGTGGGAGAGCGGCCGCAGGGTTCCCGGGAGCCGTTCGGCGTGCACGAGCAAACGGGTGGCTCGCAGCCGGAGTTCGGCGCCGAGGCGGTCGCCGAGGGCGCGCGGGTTGGCGGCGGTGTAGCCGGTGGCGGTGGGGGTGAGGAGGCCTCGGGCGACGAGGGCGGCGACGGTGGGCCGGTCGGCGGGTGCGAGGTCCTCGGGGCGCAGTCGGCCTCCGCCGCGGACGGCGGCGAGGTAGAGGTCGCGCTCGGCCGGGCCGGGTTCATCGGTCATCGCGGTCACCTCTCATCAGCCAGCCGAGCTGGAAGAGGGTCTGGGCGCCGTAGCGGTCGCGGAGGCGGGAGATGTGGCCGGCGACGGTGCGTTCGCTGAGGCCGAGGCGGGTGGCGACGGCGCGCTGGGTGAGGCCTCGGGCGAGCAGGCGGCCGACCCGGTCGGGGATGGTGCGGGCGGGGCCGTGGCCGAGGGCGGCGGCGGCTTCGGCGGTGTCGGCGCGGGCCCAGTCGCGTTCGAAGCCGCCGATCAGGAAGGCGAGGGAGGCCGGGTCGCTGATGAACGCGGCGGTGCTGTTGTCGTCGTTGGCGGAGATGACGGCGACGCTGCGGTCGAAGACGATCAGCCGCTGGAAGGGCTCGTCGAGGACCCGGATCTGCGAGCCGTGCCGGGTGACCTCCTCGGCGTAGGCGATGGCGGGCGGTTCGGCGAACGCGACCGGCTGGTAGATGGTGCGCAGCGAGCAGCCGCGCTGGAGGAGCTGGACGTCCTGGGCGAGGGCGATCTGCAGGGTGTCGGCGGGGCGGTGGCCGGGTTGGGCGGTGAGGACCTCGGAGCGGCAGTCGGAGACCAGTTGGGAGATCCGCTGGCGGATGTGGACGTGCCCCTCGACGTAGACGGCGCCGCCGGCGCGGCCGGACGGGCGGGGCATCGCGTCGTAGGCGCGGGTGAGGCCGTCGAGGGCGCCGGGGAGGTTCTCGGCGCGGACCAGCAGCCGGGTGGCCTCGCTGCGGAGTTCGGAGCCGAGACGGTCGCTGACGGACCGCGGGCTGACGGCGGTGTAGCAGCGGTCCATCCGGTTGGCCATGAGCAGGCCGATGTCGAGGAGTTGGCGGAGCGCGGTCCGCTCGGTGTCGGTGATGTCGGCGAACGGGATGCGGCCGCCTTCGGCGATGATCGCCAGGTAGAGCTGTCGGGCGGCCTCGTCGGGTTCCTCGCCCTCGGGTACCGCCTGGTGCGGCGCGACCGCCGGTTCCGCCGTCACGTCGTACTCTCCCTGCCGGACGCCTCTCCCCTGTTGTCTCCCCGCCGGTAGGCGCGCCGTCGGGGTGCGCGGTCCGCGGGGACCGGTGGCCGGGCGTCTCACGCTACCGGTCGGACGGCGGGCCCCCGGGTCCGGGTGCCGTCGCACACGGGCTCCCGGGGGCCGCCATCAGCACGCCAGTGCCAAGGCGCTTCCGGCGAGGCGGAGCAGCAACGCCTCGCCGGCTCCGGTCCGGGCTCCATCACCACACATGGATCCCGGCCGGGGCTCTTCCCCCCCGTTCCACGGGTACGGAACGTCGCCCCCGTGGTCAGTTCTGAAGAGCAAGTCGCCACATCGGGCTGCGGTGCCCGGACGACCTGGCGTGCCTCCACCCTCACAGCGTGACGGCCGGTGGACAAGTGCCGCCCGAGTGCAGGTTCGCGCAATTGCAACTATCTGCATCCCGGAGTGGGCGCGGGGGCGGGGGCGGGGGCCGGGATTCCGGTAAAGGCCTAGGCCAGCGGGGGGTGGGGCAGCGGACGGCGGTTGGCTGTGCACCGTCATCCTGTAGGTGCGCGTTCCTGCAACGGCGGCGTGCTCGTGAGCGGCGGGGACCCGCCGAACGGCACGACGCGCAGCTCAGCCCACCGGCGGCCGGGCGGTTCCGCGCGCCGACGGACGGGCTGCTGCGCGGGCCGGCCGCCGGGCGGTTCAACGCGGCGCCCGCCGGGCGGTTCAACGCGCCGCCGGCCGGGCGGTTCCGCGGGCCGGCCGCCGGGCGGTTCAGCGCGCCAGCAGCCGCCCGCGCAGCAGCCCGGCGGCCGTACCGCCCGCCGCCAGCACCCAGGCGGTGCCCAGCAGCAGGTACAGCCCGACGGTCAGGGCGGTGAAGCCGCCGAAGCCGGTGTGCCGGGCGAGCGCGGCGGCGCCGGTGACGCAGGTGCCGATCGGGAAGGTGTACGCCCACCAGGTCATCGCGAAGGGCATCCCGGCCCGCCGGGCGCGCAGGTTGGCGGCGAGCGCGACGGCCAGCCAGAGCATCGCGACGCCGATCACCGCGACGCCGTACAGCTCGGCCAGCGGCACCATGACGGGCGCCAGCGCGGGCAGCACCGGACGGGCCGCGTCGGCGAGCTGGTGGATCGCGGTGACGGACTGGCCGAGCGGGCCGAGCACCAGGAACAGCGCGGGGGTGAGCGCCAGGGTGGGCAGCTTGCTGTGGAACAGCCCGGTGAACACCACCGGCAGCAGCACCAGGGTGGCCAGCAGGCCGATCCCGAACAGCGCCCAGCAGCCGTACAGCATGGCCTGCTGGGGCGTTCCGGCGGGCAGGTGCGGGACGAGGGCCGGGCCGCAGGCGGAGGCGACCAGCGGGGCGACCACGGGCAGCAGCCAGGTCGGGTTGGCCTCCAGGGCGGACACCCGGTGCCGGGTGATCATCAGGTACGGGATGCCGGCCGCGACGGTCAGCGCGTACAGCGTGCCGGCGCCCCACAACACGGCGTCGACGGCGACGGCCGGGCCGGTGCCGATGACCCGCGAGCCGAGCAGCAGGGTGCCGAGCCCGACGGCCAGCAGCGCCATCGGCGGGCAGCCGTAGAAGACGGCGGTGGCCGGGTTGTCCAGCAGCTGGGTCCGGGCCGCCTCGCGGTGCCGGGTGAGGTGCACCAGCCGGGCGGCGGCCAGCACCAGCAGGGCGGTCGCGCCGAGCGCCCACATGACCTCGCCGAAGCCGATCAGGCCGGGCAGCCGGACCGGCAGGGCGGCGGCGCCGTTGGCCACGATCGCGGTGCCCATCACGGCGGCGTACCAGTTGGGGCCGAGCTGGGCGAGGTCGAGCCGGGAGAGCCGGGAGCCGGCGGCGGAAGCGGCGGGGGCGGCGGGGCGGGTGAGCGGGCGGACGTCGGCCGAGGTGGACATGGTTCCACCCTCGCCGAGCGGCCCGGCCTCCGGTAGCGCCGCGGATCCTATGAGGGCATAGCCTGAACCTATGCCCCTCTCCCCGCACGTCCCCGAACTGGGCGCCCTGGAACTGCTGCTCTCGGTGGCCCGGCTCGGCAGCGTCGGCCGGGCGGCGGCCGAGCTGGGGGTGAGCCAGCCGACCGCGAGCGCACGGATCAAGGGCATGGAGCGGCAGATCGGCGTCCCGCTGCTGGAGCGCTCGCCCCGGGGCAGCCGGCCGACCGAGGCGGGCCGGCTGGTGGTCGAGTGGGCCCGGCAGGTGGTGGAGGCGGCACAGGCGCTGGACGCCGGGATCGACGCGCTGCGCGAGCGACGGGACGCCAAGCTGCGGGTGGTGGCCAGTCTGACCGTCGCCGAGTACCTGATGCCGGGCTGGCTGCTGGCGCTCGCCGAGGCCAGTCCGGGGACGGCGGTGACGCTGCGGACGGCGAACTCGGCGGAGGTCGCCGGGCACGTGCTGGCCGGGGACGCCGACCTCGGCTTCGTCGAGGGCCCGTCCAGCCCGCCGGGGCTGTCCGGCGTCGTGGTGGCGGCGGACCGGCTGGTGGTCGTGGTGGCGCCCGGCCACCGGTGGGCGCGCCGCCGCACCCCGCTGACCGGGGCGGAGCTGGCGGGCACCCCGCTGGTGCTGCGCGAACCGGGCTCGGGCACCCGGGAGGTGCTGGAGATGGCGCTGGCGCCGTACGGGGGCCCGGCGCGGCCCCGGATGGAGCTGGCGTCGTCGACCGCGCTGAAGGCGGCGGCGATGACCGGGGCGGGGCCGGTCTGCCTGAGCGAGCTGGCGGTGGTGGAGGAGCTGGCCACCCGGCGGCTGGTCGAGGTGCCGCTGGTGGAGGAGCTGGATCTGCGGCGGCCGCTGCGGGCGGTGTGGCCGGCCGGGCAGCGGCCGGGCGGGCCGGCCCGGGAGCTGCTGGGGCTGACCCGGCGCCGCCCCGGCCGGTCCCCGCGGGGGAGGGCCTGAGACCGGGCCCCGCGGCGGAAGGCCCGGGGCCCGGCCCCGGGGCGGAAGGCCCGGGCCCGGACCGAGCCCCGAGGGCGATCCGAGCCCCGGGGTGAAGCCTTCAGCCAAAAGTTGAGCGGAATACACTCAACTTAGTGCATGCTGTAGGTGGCAGTACTGAAAGACGACGAGGGAGGATCCCCCAGCAGTGGACGCGAGCAAGTTCACCACCAAGACGCAGGACGCCCTGTCCGCCGCGATCCGGCAGGCGGGCGCGGCCGGCAACCCGGACGTCAAGCCGGTGCACATCCTGATCGCCCTGCTGGAGCAGCCCGAGGGCATCGCCCGGCCCCTGCTGGAGGCGGTCGGGGCGAACGCGGCCCGGGTCGACGCCGAGGCGCGCCGCCAGCTGACCGCGCTGCCCAGCGCGATGGGCTCGACGGTCGCCGCCCCGCAGCTCGCCCGGGACACCCTGGCCGTGCTCACCGAGGCCGGCAAGCGCGCGGACGACCTGGACGACCAGTACGTCTCCACCGAGCACCTGCTGGTCGGCCTGGCCGCCGAGGGCGGGGCGGTCGCCGAACTGCTGGTGCAGCAGGGCGCGACGGCCAAGGCCCTGCTCGCCGCCTTCAAGGACGTCCGGGGCAGCGGCAAGGTCACCTCGCCGGATCCGGAGGGCACCTACAAGGCCCTGGAGAAGTACGGCACCGACCTCACCCAGGCCGCCCGGGACGGCAAGCTCGACCCGGTGATCGGCCGCGACCACGAGATCCGCCGGGTGGTCCAGGTGCTCTCCCGCCGGACGAAGAACAACCCGGTGCTGATCGGCGAGCCCGGCGTCGGCAAGACGGCCGTGGTCGAGGGCCTGGCCCAGCGCATCGTGGCCGGCGACGTGCCGGAGTCGCTGCGCGGCAAGCGGCTGGTCGCCCTGGACCTCAGCGCGATGGTCGCGGGCGCCAAGTTCCGCGGCGAGTTCGAGGAGCGGCTGAAGGCCGTCCTGAACGACATCAAGTCCTCCGACGGCCAGGTCGTCACCTTCATCGACGAGCTGCACACCATGGTCGGCGCGGGCGCCGGCGGCGACTCCGCGATGGACGCCGGCAACATGCTCAAGCCGATGCTGGCCCGCGGCGAGCTGCGGATGGTCGGCGCCACCACGCTGGACGAGTACCGCGAGCGGATCGAGAAGGACCCGGCCCTGGAGCGCCGCTTCCAGCAGGTGCTGGTCGGCGAGCCCAGCGTGGAGGACTCGATCGCCATCCTGCGCGGCCTCAAGGGCCGGTACGAGGCGCACCACAAGGTGCAGATCTCGGACGCCGCCCTGGTCGCCGCCGCCACCCTGTCCAACCGCTACATCACCTCCCGCTTCCTGCCCGACAAGGCGATCGACCTGGTCGACGAGGCGGCCTCCCGGCTGCGGATGGAGATCGACTCCTCCCCGGTGGAGATCGACGAACTCCAGCGCGCCGTCGACCGGTTGCGGATGGAGGAGCTGGCCCTGGAGAAGGAGTCGGACCCCGCCTCGGTGGACCGGCTGGCCCGGCTGCGGCGCGATCTCGCCGACAAGAACGAGCAGTTGAGCGTGCTGACGGCCCGCTGGGAGCAGGAGAAGAAGAGCCTCAACCGGGTCGGCGAACTCAAGGAGCGGCTGGACGACCTGCAGGGCGCGCTCGAACGGGCCCAGCGGGACGGGGACTTCGAGCGGGCGTCCAAGCTGATGTACGCCGAGATCCCGGCCGCCGAGGAGGAGCTCACCGAGGCCCAGGAGCGCGCCGCCGACCAGGACGCCTCCGCCTCGATGGTCAAGGAGGAGGTCGGCCCGGACGACGTGGCCGACGTGGTCGCCTCCTGGACGGGCATCCCGGCCGGCCGGCTGCTGGAGGGCGAGAGCGCCAAACTCCTGCGCATGGAGGAGGAGCTGGGCCGACGGCTGATCGGCCAGGCGGAGGCCGTGCAGGCCGTCTCGGACGCGGTGCGCCGCACCCGTTCGGGCATCGCCGACCCGGACCGCCCGACCGGCTCCTTCCTGTTCCTCGGCCCGACGGGCGTCGGCAAGACCGAACTCGCCAAGGCCCTGGCCGACTTCCTGTTCGACGACGAGCGGGCGATGGTCCGGATCGACATGAGCGAGTACGGCGAGAAGCACTCGGTCTCCCGTCTGGTCGGCGCCCCGCCCGGGTACGTCGGCTACGAGGAGGGCGGCCAGCTCACCGAGGCGGTCCGCCGGCGCCCGTACAGCGTGGTGCTGCTGGACGAGGTGGAGAAGGCCCACCCGGAGGTCTTCGACGTGCTGCTCCAGGTGCTCGACGACGGCCGGCTCACCGACGGCCAGGGCCGCACGGTGGACTTCCGCAACGCGATCCTGATCCTCACGTCCAACCTCGGCTCCCACTACCTGGTGGACCCGACCATCCCGGAGGACAAGAAGAAGGCCCTGGTGCTGGACTCCGTCCGGGCCGCGTTCAAGCCGGAGTTCCTCAACCGGCTGGACGACATCGTGGTCTTCGACCCGCTGGGCACCGCCGAGCTCAGCCGGATCGTCGACCTCCAGGTGGCCCGCCTCGGCGAACGGCTGCGCGAGCGCCGGCTCACCCTGGACGTCTCCGTGGCCGCCCGCGACTGGCTGGCGCTCACCGGGTACGACCCGGCGTACGGCGCCCGCCCGCTGCGCCGGCTGGTGCAGTCCGCGATCGGCGACCAGCTGGCCCGGGCGATCCTCTCCGGCCAGGTCCACGACGGGGACACCGTGCTGGTCGAGCGGGACGAGGAGGGCGACCGGCTCACGGTCCGCGGCCGGGGCCCGCTGGAGAAGTAGGCGCTGCCGTCCGGGCCGCCTCCCCGCTCACGCGAGGGGGCGGCCCGCACCGTCTCCGGGCGGCCCGCGCCGTGTCCTAGCCCGCCGCTCCGCGCTGCTGCCGCCGTGAGCGGTCCCGCCAGGCGCGGGCCAGCCGGTGCAGCTCGGCCCCCTGGGACTCCGGCAGGCTCCAGGTCTGGGTGAGCAGCCGCAGGGTGGACACCCGCGGGCAGGACACCCCCCGCTCCAGGTCGCGGATCGACCGCACGCTCAGCCCCGACGCCTCGCCCAACTGCTCCTGCGTCATCCCCCGGCCCAGCCGGATGTTCCGCAGCAGCGCCCCGAGCGAGGCGCCCTCCCCGGTCACCGTACGTTCCATCCCTGCTCCCCCCTTCGGTCCAAATCACCTCAACTCGACCGGGGCGAACGGGCTTTGCTCCCGGCGAGTTCCGTCGCACGCTAACCGCATCCGGCCCGCACGGCAGGCGAACCCGGCCGCCGGGCGCGTGACTTGGCTCACGCGCCCACCCGGTGCCCGACCGGTCGGCCGAACCCCGCGGACCGGTCGGCCGAACCCCGCGCACCCGGTCGGCCGAACCCCGCGCACCGTGCGTGACAGAGGCCTCCGCGTGCCCCCGGAGGAAGATCGACGCGCCCCTCGGTGCCCCTGTGAGCAGAGCCCTGAATGAGGCAGGATGGGAGGTGGAAAGGGCGGCCTCTCATTGCCGGCCACCACGTGCACTGAGGAAGAGGACCCCCATGAGCATCGACCCGTCGTCCATCCCGTCGTTCGGCGTGCCCCAGGGCGGCGGCCAGCCCGGTGGCCAGGGCGGCCGGCCGGCCGGCCCTCCGCCGATCATCGTCCCCGACCAGGCCCTGGTGACCCAGCTGCTCGACCAGATGCAGCTCAAGCACGTCGTGGACGAGGAGGGCGACCTCACCGCCCCCTGGGAGGGCTTCCGCGTCTACTACATGTTCCGCGGCGAGCAGAAGGAGCTCTTCGCGGTGCGCGCCTTCTACGACCGCGCGTACCCGCTGGAGAAGAAGGGCGAGATCCTCGACCTGATCGACGAGTGGAACCGCGAGACCCTCTGGCCGAAGGTCTACACCCACACCCACGAGGACGGCGTGGTCCGCCTGATCGGCGAGGCCCAGATGATCGTCGGCACCGGCGTCAACCTGGACTACTTCGTCACCACCACGGCGAACTGGACCCAGGCCGCGGTCGGCTTCGAGCAGTGGATCGTCGAGCGCCTCGGCCTGCAGAACGAGATCGAGGGCGAGGACGGCGAGGGCGAGGGTGAGGGCGGCGAGGAGGCCTGATCCCGGCCCCGGCGCGCACCCCCGCGGCCCGGCCGCCCGGCACCGCCGGGCAGCCGGGCCGTTCCCGTTCCCGGACCCGTCCCCCCTTCGCCGCCGGGCCCCCTCTTCGCCGGGCCGTCCTTGTCCCCGGCCCCCGGCTGCCCCAGGATGGCCCTGACGACGAGCCGTGAGGAGCCACCGATGGGTACCAGGCCGCTGCTGAACCGCCGACTGGCCGGGATGGGTACGACGATCTTCGCCGAGATGTCCGCCCTGGCCACCGCCACCGGCTCGATCAACCTCGGCCAGGGCTTCCCCGACACCGACGGGCCCGAGGAGATCCGCGAGGCGGCCGTCCGGGCCCTGCGCGGGGGCCGCGGCAACCAGTACCCGCCCGGCCCCGGCATCCCCGAGCTGCGCACCGCTGTCGCCGAACACCAGCAGCGCTTCCACGGCCTCACGTACGACCCGAACACCGAGGTGCTGGTCACCGCGGGCGCCACCGAGGCCATCGCCGCCGCCCTGCTCGCCCTGCTGGAGCCCGGCGACGAGGTGATCGCCCTCGAACCCTTCTACGACTCCTACGCCGCCTGCATCGCCATGGCCGGCGCCACCCGCGTGCCGCTCACCCTCCGGGCCCCGCACTTCCGCCCCGACCTGGACGAGCTGCGCGCCCTGATCACCCCGCGCACCCGGCTGCTGCTGATCAACACCCCGCACAACCCCACCGGGACCGTCCTCACCGCCGAGGAACTGGCCGCCATCGCCGCGCTCGCCGTCGAGCACGACCTGCTGGTCGTCACCGACGAGGTCTACGAGCACCTGGTCTTCGGCACCACCCACCACCCGCTCGCCGCCCTTCCCGGCATGCGCGAGCGCACCGTGACCATCTCCTCGGCCGGCAAGACCTTCTCCTTCACCGGCTGGAAGGTCGGCTGGGTCAAGCCCTCTTCGCCTACCTATTGGACGCTGGCCGCATGACCGCCCGACCAGGCATCGGCCAGGATGGCGCTCGAAGAATCAACAGATACCCGAGTGAGGACGGTAGAGACATGAGCGGCAGGCCGTTGCTGAACCGCAGGCTGGACGGGCTCGGTACGACGATCTTCGCGGAGATGTCGGCACTGGCGACAGCAACGGGCGCGATCAACCTGGGGCAGGGCTTCCCCGACACGGACGGCCCGGAGGCGGTTCGCGAGGCTGCCGTACGAGCGCTGCGCGACGGACGCGGCAACCAGTACCCGCCGGGCCCGGGCGTCCCGGAGCTCCGCCAAGCGATCGCCGACCACCAGTTCCGCTTCTACGGCCTGAGCCTCGACCCTGATACGGAGGTCCTGGTCACCGCTGGCGCGACAGAGGCGATCGCGGCGACCATGCTCGCGCTGCTGGAGCCTGGTGACGAGGTGATCGCCTTCGAACCCTTCTACGACTCCTACGCGGCCTGCATCGCCATGGCCGGTGCGAAGCGGGTACCGCTCACCCTTCGCGCTCCGTCCTTCCGCCCGGACCTGGATGAGCTGCGTTCCAAGATCACCCCGCAGACTCGACTCCTTCTCCTGAACACCCCGCACAACCCGACCGGCATGGTCCTCACCACTGAGGAGCAGAGCGCCATCGCCGAGCTCGCCATCGAGCACGACCTGCTCGTCGTCACCGACGAGGTGTACGAGCACCTGGCCTTCGACGAGGCCGCCCATGTCCCGATCGCCGTGCTCCCCGGCATGCGCGAGCGCACCGTCTCCATCTCCTCCGCCGGCAAGACCTTCTCCTTCACCGGATGGAAGGTCGGCTGGGCCATGGCGGACGCCCGGCTCATCGCCGCCGTCCGAACCGCGAAGCAGTACCTGACCTACGTCAGCGCGGGCCCGTTCCAGTACGCGATCGCCGAAGCGCTCCACCTTCCGGACACGTACTACGACGGCTTCCGCGCCGACCTGCAACGCAAGCGCGACCTGCTCGGCGACGGCCTCCGGACGGCCGGGTTCGAGGTCTACCGGCCCCAGGGCACGTACTTCATCACCACCGACATCACCCCCTTCGGCGAGAAGGACGCCTACGCCTTCTGCCGCGCCCTCCCCGAACGCTGCGGCGTCGTCGCCATCCCCAACTCCGTCTTCTACGACGACCCCGAAGCTGGCCGCAGCCAGGTCCGCTTCACCTTCTGCAAGAAGGACGACGTTCTCAACGAGGCCACCACTCGCCTGCATCGCTTGGCGTCCTGAACTCACGCGTTCTGCGCCTCGACGGCGTTCACCTCCGGCGGCGCGGCGGCCAGCGGCCGCCGCGCCGGGCAGGTCTCCGGCATGCAGCCGTGGCCGACGCGCGCGGTGCCATCGTCGAGGCGGAGAAGGACGGCGAGCACGCAACCATCCGCCACCCTGAGTTCGAGCGCGTGGCGACGCAGGCTGGAGATCTGGGCGCTGCCGGTGCCACGCCGGACGACGATCGGCAAGTGGTCGCCGGGAGTCGTGAATGCGCGGCTCATCGGGGCCCTGCGCAGCCCGAGCCGCCAAGTCAGCCACGTGTGCACGTTGACACCGCTGCCACGCAGGATGTCCCCGTTGACAGGGATTCGCATGCCGAGGACCTCACCTTCAACGGCCATCGTGTCCGGCTGAACCGGTTCTTCCTCCTCGAAGGGGCGAGCGCCGCGGGAAACGAGATCGACCAAGCCATCGAGGGTCTCGCCAAGTTGGTCACTGAGCAGGCACTGCTTCAGGCGCCATGGGGTGACGGGGTACAGCTCCGTCACCTTGGCGAAGAGATGCGCCCGGGAGAGGGGGCCAGACTCGGTGACCACCGAGACCATCGCCTCCACCGCACTGGCGTACGGGGATGCGCGCAGATGCGTCCACTCGACCAGAGCCCAGGTGCCCTCAGGGCGGATCTGGCGGAAGCGGTCATCACGGCGCAGTGCCTCCCGTACGGCCGCAGTGGTCGTCGCGCCCATTGGGGCGAGCAGCTCGTCGGCCTGACACGGGCGCCCCGTCTCCAGCAACCATAGGTACGCCGCGTCGCGTCCCCGTGCTTTGCGGCGGACCCAGTGCCCGTTGGGGCTCAGAGCGAGCCGCGACTCGGAGTGGCTCAGCAGCCGCTGCAGAGGGAGCCCTGCGGGCAATCCCGCCTCGGAGGCCGCCTGGCTGAGATCGTCGCCACGGAAAGGCGCGGTGTCGACCAGGCGACGAAGGGCGCCATCCAATATCCCCGGGTCGACGCTCCACCACCCCCTCAACGGCCCCGCCCACGTCCGCGGCGCGGCCAGCCCGGCTGCTGTCAGCAGCTCGTCCAGCAACACGTGATCGACGATCCCGAGCGTCGCGGCGTATTCCTCCCGCAGGGCGGCCACGCACGCGCCCATCGCGCGCAGTTTCTCCCGCCACCCGTCGTGGAACATGTCCGCCGCCACCACGAGCCACCTTCTCGTCCCGCTCTGGATCTGGCGCACGCGCTCGCGGCTCAGCCCCAGCGGCGCTCCGACCTCGTCCAGAGTCCGGCCCTTGGATCGGCCGACGATGACGGCTCGCTCGCGCTCATCGAAGACCCCTGACTCCCACGCCCTGACCAGCCATTCGCGCGTCGACCACTCGTCCCCCACCGAAACCCCTCACATCTCGCTGAAGTAGACGACCCGCACGCCGAGGAACTTAGCCATGCGCTGGTGCTCCTCCTTCGTCTCGGGCGACACGGGGTCGCGGAACGGATCGACGACGCAGATCGTCCAGGGCCAGGTCTCACCGGTGGACCGATCGAGGATGGCAGGCCACACGAGGTGCTTGAGGTTCGCCGCCGTGCCGGCCACGAAGTGCTGCTCTTCGTCTTCAGTCCCGATTTCGCGGACTCTCGCGCGCATCGGCTTCTGTCGCGTAGTGTCAGGGATGACTTCCCAGCCGGGTCCGTAGATCGCCACGACCATCTGCTCGAGCGTTGCCGCCGGGCGGGTCACATATTTGGCGTACTTGCCCTCCCCGCGCCTAGCCCGCTCATACTCCTTCATGGGGCAGTCCTTAAGCCACGGGCGGATGTTGGCCTGCTGCCCCACGAAGCCGAGGAGGCGGCCGCCGATCTCCGGATCTTCTGTCCATTCCTGGTACAGGCGGGTGCGGTCCGCGTCCTGGAGGTGCGGCCACTGGGCCTCGTCAGCCTGGGCGTAGATCCGGGTGACCACGGCCTTCTCGACGGCGGGCGGGATCTTGTAGTCAGTCACAGGATTCCTTTCGGCAGGGGGAACTGGAGGCGGACCTCGTCCGCCGCGGTCTCAAGGTCGGCGGCATCCTGGATCCACATGTCCATGAGGGAACCGACCGTCTCGTCCTGGAACTCGATGCGGGAGACGTGCGGGAGTTCCAAATGCTCGGTCTCCTCGGCCTCCAGTGTCCGGCGCAGGTTCAGCACTGCCGCGGCGCGGCGGATGTCGGTGACGAAGTCGAGGACCTTCAGAGCCTTCTTGCCCGGGCTCAAACGCAGCCCTCGGCCTAGCTGCTGCACGAAGATCCTTCGGCTGTGAGTGACGCGAAGGAACGCGATCAGATTCACATCGGGCACGTCGACGCCCTCGTTGAATACGTCCACGCATGTGATCACCGGGACGCGGCCGAGACGGAACTCGTTGAGCAGAACGTCACGGTGACGCTTCGAAAGGCCGCTGTGCAGGTGGGAGGCGCTGGACCACGCCGGGTCCGAGATGGCGAGGAGGCCCGCCATGTGCTCGGCGTGCTCAATGGTTTGACAGAACACGATGGCGCGGGGCTCGACGGTCTGCCGCCAGGTCGCCCGCAGGTGCTCGACGATCTCCTCGTCCCGCTGGGGGAGGAACAGGCGACGGTTGAGGTCCTTGATCGAGTAGCCGTGGCGACTGATGTCCTGGACCGCGTCCCAGTCGACGCCGTCCGCGTACAGCTTGTAGTCGACGGCCGACAGGTAGCCCGCCGCCATGCCCTCGGCGATGCCCATCTTGAAGCTGGGCTGGCCGAAGCGGGCAGTGATATCGAACTTGTCGCCACGCCAGGGAGTGGCGGTGACTCCGAATCGCCCCGCAGTCCCACACAGATCGAGGAGTTCCGCAAATCTGCCGGTCTCGGCAACGTGGTGGGTCTCGTCGATCATGATGAGGTCGGGTTCATAGCCCACGCGTACGGCGGACAGCGCGGACTCAACGGTCGCGACGACGACACCGTCGAGGGCCCTGGGCTTGCTCTCGCCAGTGAGGAGGCGGGTCGGCACACCCTTCGGGATGTGCCGCCACAGTGCCTTCTCAAGCTGACCCACCAGGTCGCGCATGTGCGCGACGACCAGGACACGCGCGTCCGGACGCGTGGCGAGGAAATTGCCGATGACTTCACCACCGATGACCGTCTTACCCAGGCCCGTCGCGAGGACCAGCAGCGCCGTCCCCTCCGCGTCGAGATCCCGCTCAATCGCGGCCACGGCCCGTTCCTGGTACCGCCGCAGGGCGTAGGGAGCGGGTACGCGGTCGGGCATCCTCTCACCGATGGCGTCCAGGGTGGCTCCGTGCCACAGGGTGATGTCGACGCCGATCCCCGCCAGTGCCCGACGCCGCGCCTGAGCCGACGCGGTGATGTCTGTATTGGTCACCAGGACGGCCTTGTCGGCGCGGTAGTAGGTACGGGCGCGCTCGAGGTCGTCGATACCAGCGTCGTCGGCGGTACCGTGCGCCTTCCACTTGCTTTGGAACACCCACTGCTCGTGGTCGCGGACCGCGAGCAGATCGGCGCCGTGGTCGTGGGCGCCGTCGATGACGCGGACGTCCTGGAATCCGAGGTGCCACAAGGTTCGTTCGAGCGCCTTGATCAGTCCCTCAGGGCCGCCGTCGCGGAGTTCGGCGGCCGTCAGGAAGGCGGCGCTCACTCCCCACCCGCCAGTTCATCGCGCAGGAGGGCGATACTCAGGCGGGCGCGCCGCAGCTGCGACGCGGTCGCCTCACCCGCGAAGGTGCCGAGCGTCGCGACATCCGCGAGGCAGCCCGTGACCCGGGCCAGACTCAGGGCCTTCCCGGACGGCGATGACACCCCGGTGTATGGTCCCCGGAAAGCGGCGCCATCCATGAACGCGGCCGGCATCGCCTCGACAAGCCGGACCAGCGCCAGCGCGGGAACGTGGTGGACGAATCCCGAGTCGAGGCCGAGACGGCCGATGAGACCGACACGTCCGGCGGCGATCATCGCTTCCTCGGTCGCGGTCTTCTCTTCCTTGGAGAGGTGGCCGTAGGCGAGCGTGAAGCCGCCGCTCCGGTCGAGGGCCTCGGCCACACGCTCGCGGATCTCCCCGAGGAGGTCTCGGGCCTCCGCACCGACGGTGGTGCCGTCGAGTGCGCTGTCCTGCAGGGACTCGGCGCGGATCGCGGCGACGAGCTGGGACGGGCTCCAGTCGGAGCGCGCCCGCACCTTCAGGACGGCGGCCAGTTCGACCAGGAGGAGATCGGCGTAGTCCGTGCCAAACCGACGGAACGCGGCGTGCTCGGGGTCTACAAGGGCGGTGAGCTCGTTGCCGGACCGCTGGTCGAGGAGGACCGGAACATGCAGCCCGCTGTCGTCGAGAAGTCGCTCGCCCGGCTTCAGCAGCAAGGTCCGCACCTTCAGGTAACCGAGTTCAGGGTGCCCGAACGATCGACTCAGGTAGGCGTGTGGCGACGCCGCGCCCTCATACCGGGCCAGGCGCTCACTACGGGTCTCCGCCCTCTCCTTGATCGCCACAGCCGGTGCGGGCACAGTGGAAAGAGCCTTGGCCCCAGCCTCGGGCTTGGCGGCGCCGGAGGCGGGGATGTTGGCGGGCATGCCGAGCGCGCCCAGAACCGCCTGCTCGTCGGGCTGGGCCGGCACGCTGGCGGCCGTCTTCGCTTCCTTGCCCTGCTTCTTGATCTCCTCGTGCCGCAGGACCGCCTGCCACCAGTGATCGTCGGTCTGGTACTCGGCGACGCCTGCCTGGAACTTCCGGCCCCAGTCCCGGGCATCCGCGTGGATCGGCTTGTTGCCGTCGCCCGGGACGAGGCAGCGCAGGCCCACGTCGTTACGGCGGAAGCCCTTGAACAACAGGGCCAGCGGGCTCTCGTTCTCCGTGTAGCCGAGCTTCTGGGCACGCTGAGGCAGGAGTGGCGCCAGGCCGCGCAGAACCTCCACGGCGGTGAGCCAGCTGCGGTCGCCGTACTCGAAAGCGTCCTTCTGGTAGGTGACGGGGACGTGGTCGAGGTGAATCTCGCCGATGAGGCGGCCGCCCTGGTGGGCAAGCTCGACCGGGTACTCCGGCTCCTCGTTCCCCGCGATCCCGTCGGGGTTGTTCCAGGTGAAGAGCTGCTTGTCCCAGCGCAGGATCTTCCGGCCGTTGCGCAGGAAGTCGATCCCGTACTCGGTCTTGTCGAGGTAACGCTGGACGCCGAGCCAGCCGTGGATCCGGCGCTCACGGACCGACAAGTTGTCGCCGCCGCAGACCGAGCAAACCTCGCCCGATCCGATCTGCCACTCCCCACAATCCCGGCAGGCGATCCCGTCCTGGAGCTTCTCATCGATCGGGATGTATGCGGGGATCCGCTCCTTGCCGTTGTAGAGCACGTAACGGTCATCTCCCCAGCGGCAATGACGGACCGGCTTGACCCGGGTCCCGCCGACGTAGAGCTCGAAGGGGTGCTCCGTGAGGATCCATGAGTACACCGAGCCCAGGATGTTGCGGAGTGAGGCGCCGTTGCGCCGCAGCCAGTCGGCGCGCGTCACGTGCAGGCGGTCGACAATGATCCTGGTGCCGTGCTGGGACGGGTCGCTCTTCGGCTCGACGATGTCCTTCGCCTCGAAGTCGTCCTTGATCTGGTCGAGGTCGATCTCTACGCCGATCCAGTCCGTGTCGCCCGCTCGGGTCGTCAGGATTCGGGTCCGCCGGCCGAGACGGGCGGTCGAGATGTTGAAGCCCATGCCGAAGAGGCCGAGCTTGTCGTGCATGTCGTTCCCGGACCAGCCGGCCCGTACCGCGCGTGCGAGGCGGTCCTGTGACATGCCCCGACCGGTGTCACGGACCTCCAGAACCCCCTTCGAGGACGACGGCAGGGTCACGCTGACCGTGAACCCGTCGGGCCACTCCACCCCCGAGCGAAGGATGTCGAGGAAGTCGTCGAAGGGGTTGTCGACGAGCTCGGCCAGGCACTGCCACTCGTCGAAATCGATCTCGCCCAGCATGCTCAGCACGCGGGAAGAAGGGGTGATCTTCACTCCGGCGGAACCCTCCTGAAGGATCGGGACGCTGTCACGGCGGCCGCGGCGTACGTGGGCACGGCGAAGCCGCCCGACTCTCATGAGTCGAGCATTCGATCCTGAGGGTAGAGGGTGCGACTGACGATCCGGCCGGAGTTTGCGAACCCCGGCGAATCATGTGGCTACCGGATACGAGCAAGAGGGTGACGAACCCTCATGAATGGGCGTGATTCGGTCGCGAGGATGGCTCTGGCGGTCGCCGATCTTCTCGCGCGCCAGGTCGCCGACGTGTGCCGCCGCGGCCTCAGGTGCCTCATGGTCTCCACAACCGCGGGGTGGCCCAGCCCTCTGAGGAAGAAGCTCTACCGCCGGACCACCATGAGGGCGCTGCTCCGCTCCCGTGGCATGCTGGGAGGATGATTCGAGAGCCCGCCGAAGTGACCGTGGCGGAAGACGGGATCATCGAGATCCCGATGGGTGTCCTGGTCGAGGCCGGCCTGCACATCGGCGAGCGGTTGCTCGCTTTCAGCGACAGTGACGGCCGGATCACCCTACGGCGCGCTGCGGACGCGGTCGAGGACCTGCTCCGCGACGGGACCCTGTAGCCCGCGTCACTGACCGCGCACCACCGCGATGACGCGCTGTGCGGCGTCGACGGGGTCCTCGTGCTCCCAGATACGGATAACCGTCCACCCGGCTTCGGAGAGGCGACGGTTCGTCTCCCCGTCCCGCGAGCGGTTGACCTCGATCTTGTCGCGCCAGAACTCGGGATTTCGAGTCGTCGCCGGCCTGTGATGTTCCGGGCACCCGTGCCAGAAGCAGCCATCCACGAACACCGCTACGCGGGCCTTCGTGAACACAAGGTCCGCGGTACGGCGCAGGTCAGGCAGCGGCCGCGTGGATACGCGGTACCGCAGCCCCTCTCGGTGAATGAGAGAGCGGAGCCTGAGCTCAGGACCGGTGTCTTTGCCCCGGTTGCCACGCATCGACGCGCGAACCGCGTCCGATGAGGCCCACGAGCCCTGCGGCACGGGTCGGGCACCCACGAGCCCCTTCTCCACCGCCGCCTCCCACCCGGCAACGAGGTTCGCCGCTCGGGTGTCGTTGTCGACTTGCCCAAGGTACTTGGTGGGCGAACGGCCCTTGTCGGACCACCGCAAGTAGGCGCGAATGCGTCGGGTGTTGGGCAGCACCTTGAGTTCGACGGAGGCGAGAGCGTACCGATCGTCATCCAGACGGACATAGCGCCCTTGACGACCGCCGGCCGCGCGATCCTGCTCCGCCGTCAGGGCTTCTCTGCTGCGGCCAGCTCGTCCCTTCCAGGCGCGCATCGGCGGCGGCTGATCGTTCCAGCCGCTCTGCCCACCACGCCGCGTATCGGTCACGATCGCGATTCCACGTCGTCCAGTGCCGCGTGGATGGCCTTCGCGAAGACCTCCCCCAGGCGTACCGGCACGGCGTTGCCCAGCTGACGCATCCGCTCCCCGCGCGGCCCCATCAGGCTCCACTCGTCGCCGAACGTCATGACGCGGGCGGTCTCCCGGACGGTCATGTACCGGTGGATATAGTCCAGGCTCCCTGTCTCCCGGTTTCGCTCGCGCTTGTCCAGGAGCATCACGGACTCGCCGCCCGGGACACCGTGCACACCGGCCTTCACGGTCTTCGCCGGGTGGTCCAGCACGTTCGGCGTGTGGCCCTGGTAGATCCTCGCGCCCGGCCACCCGACGTGGTCCGGGAAGCCCTGCGGCGTCTTCTTGTCCAACTTCTTCAAGTCGATCTCAGGCAAACCGACCAGCGCGTCCCTCAGCGTCAGCCACGGCGCCAGAGACTCCTCGCCATCGATCTGGAGCTCTTCCTGCCCGTACAGGCGCTCGACACCTTCACGGACATGCTTCTCGACGGTTCGGTGCCGATCCCAGTAGGTGTGATCGAGGAAGGACTGGATCAAAGACCGCTTGGAGTGTGTCTCCTTGACCGCCTCTTCGAACTTCCCGCGATCCACGCCAAGGTCGGCCCGAAAGGCCACGAGGATGACGCGATTCCGAATCTGCGGCACCCCGTAGTCGGCGGCGTTCACAGGGAACTCGAAGACCTCGTACCTCTGCGTCGGGTCCGTGTCCTTCGCCTTCAGCCGCTCCTGCAGCAGTCGATCGTGCTCCTGCCATGTCGTGTCAGCGCGCTCCACGAAGGGCAGCTCCAGCTCGCGCTTGATGTACTTGAAATACGGGGCGAAAGACTGACGCAGCAAGCCACGGACGTTCTCACAAAGGACCGCCTTCGGCCTGATCTCCCGCACGGCCCGGAACATCTCGGGAAACATGTTCCGCTCGTCCTCGTCTCCCTTGGCGACGCCGCCGAGACTGAACGGCTGACACGGCGGGCCACCAGCCAGGAGATCGACCTCATGCTCTCCCAAGTAGGTCATGTTCAGCTTGCGGACATCACCCATGACCAGCGGAGTCTTGTGCTTGTCGGTCTTCTCCTCCCCCTCCTTCAGCTCTTCCGGCACGGGAGGGGACGACCCTTCCGGGTAGGCCACGAAGCCGTTCGCCTTCAACGTCTCACACGCCCACTTCGCGTACTCATTCACGAGGAGATGGCGGAAGCCGGCGTTCGTGCCAGCCTGCACCAGGCCACCACCTCCGGCGAACAGTTCGACCGACGTCCGTGCCATGTTTCACGCTCCTAGCAGATCAGTACGGGTAAAACCATACCGCGGAGTTGGTGATCATGGTGCCATTGTGGCCGAAATCTTCACCACGTGGCGACTACAGTTCCTTCGATGACCCACGTCTCCCCGACCGTCACGGGCCGAGGCAGGGGGAGACCGAGCCCAGCGAAGGAGCCCGTCCGGTGAGCGAGTCCAGCGATCGCGGTCGTCGGGATCCATCCACGGAGTCCGGGCGCGACCGCATCTACGACCCGCTGCGACGTGAGAACCTCGGCCGGAGCGTGCTCTGGGCTCTGGTCTCGTCGAAGCCAGTGCCCCTCGGCCACATCCCTCACTTCCGCGGCTCCGGCATCTACGCCATCTACTACGCGGGACCCCACGAGCTGTATACGCGCATCTCGTCCACGAAGTGCGAGGTGCCCATCTACGTGGGCAAGGCCGATCCAGAGGGAAGCCGCAAGGGCCAGAACGTGGGCGCGGCCTGGGAAGGCACCAAACTGCGGGACCGGCTCAGGCAACACGCGCGCAAGATCGACAAGGCGCTGGACCTCGACCTCGGCGACTTCTCCGCGCGATACCTGCCCGCCGACGATCTCTTCACGCCCATGGCTGAACGGCTGATGATCGGCGACCTACAACCCGTGTGGAACGTGGTGCTGGAAGGGTTCGGCGTCAACCGACAGGGGGCAGGACGCGAAGACAAGCAGCTTCGGCCGAAGTGGCACGAGGTGCATCGCGGTATCGACTGGGCGGATAGCATGCCCGCGCAACTCGGGGGACCGGAGCCTTTGCGTACAGCGATAGTCGCTCACTTGGAACGTCACGGCTCGGCTCCTTCCGCCTCCGACGGCGAACCAGGTCAACCCGGCCTGACGGATCTCGGCCCGATCTGAGCGCCGGTGCTCATCCCGCACCGGTCATGGGCCTGATCCACCTGTACGCGGTCGTCTCCGGATCCTCCGTCCCGACCATGGTCGCCGCCACGCGCGACGCTTCGCCCTGGAAAACGACACCACGCCCGGGGTGACCGCCGATCAGGCTCGGCTCGGCCGCCCTACGCAGCAGCGGCTGCGACCGCTGAGCGGCTGACGCCGAGCCCGGTCCTGGCCGCGTTCAGTGCAGCTCGGGCGCGGGCGGCGCCGCCGCGGGTGACCGCCTCGCCGGCGCCGACTCCGACAGTTCGAGGTGCGAGGCCCGCACAGGGGCCGCAGATTCCCGGCTGCGGCACCGGGTCGTGGCACTTCGCGCACTCGACGAACCGGACGGCTGTGGGCCGCACAGCGGCCTGGACAGGCATCTTGCGCTCCAGGCGGTAGCGGAGCACCGCGACCGCCGAGTGCACCGGGGCAGGCAGGCCCGGCAACAGGGCCTGGGCGAGGTCGCCTTGGGTCGCGCCGCGCTCCAGCCACTGCGCGACCAGTGGTGCGAGCTCCTCGGCTTCGGCCGCCCCGAGCCGCAGGCGCGGCTCGGGGCGGATCACCCGGAACAGCGTGGCCACCGCCTCGCGGACCTTCTCGTCGGGTGCCTCCGGAGGCTCCTTGGTGTCCTCGTGGCGGTTCTCCTCCCGCCCTCCCGCCTGCGCCTGCGGCTCGGCGCCGGGAGCGGTCGCTGGCTCGTCGGCCTGCTCGTCGGGGAGGGAGGTTTCTTGGTACCGGTCCTTTACAAGGGCGTCAGCACCGCCAGTGGTCGCTTCACCGGAGACCGGACGGGCGACACCCGGCAGTTCGAGCTGCGGGGTGTCGTAGACGTGGGTCTCGGTGATGATCGTGCCATCCGGCATGCGGATCTTCTCGACGCGGTAGAAGCCGGCATCGGTCAGCTCCTTCAGGGCCTTGCGGATCGCGCCGCGGCCCTGGGGGCTGGTGTCGGCCATGTGCCGACCGTCCTCGCGCCAGCCGTCGGGGCGGGAGAGGAGATCGGCGAGAAGGCCGCGGGCGGTGTAGCTCAGCCGCCGATACTGGAGCACGGCGTTGGGCAGCACGGTGAAGTTGCGCACGTGTTCTGTACGATGGACGCGCATCGGGAGTTACAGCTCCTGGTGCCGGACCCCGGGGTGTTAGCGCACCGCCGGGGTCGCCTGTTTTCGGTTGGACCACGGAACGTACCACGACAGATGCTGCGGCAAGGGCGGTTTGCCGCAGCGGTCTTGATCACATTGTGTTATCCCAAGATGATCCGCCCCTGCTACAGCTCTCGCAGTCCGACCAGTACTCGCCCGATCAGTAGGGGATCGGACACTGGGCCATCGGCCTTGTCTGGCTCATTGCGACTCTCGGCTTGCTCGACGCGCGCCGATCTGGACCGCGCTGGACGGCCGAGAAGGACTTCGGCCCAGACGACCTTGCCGGTGGCTGTCGGGTAGTGGCCCCACCGGTCGGCCATCTCGCTCACCAGGAACAGCCCCCGTCCGCCGGTTGCGTCCAGTCCCACCTCCCGCCGCACTGGTGGTCGAGGATCACGGTCTCCGACCTGGACGAGCAGGCCCGCGTTCGTTAGCTGGAGCGCGAGGGTGAACGTGCTGACGGTGGCCAGACCCAGGTATCCGGCGAGCTGAGGTTCGCCGTCGACCGGGTGGCGGACGGCGTTGGTGATGAGCTCGGAGACGATGAGCTTGGCCGTCTCGATGACGTCGCCCGGGATCCGCCACCGGACCAATATGTCGACGGTGTGCCGGCGGGCCCATGGAACCGCGTTGGGGGTGTCAGCCAAAGTCAGATGGCTGATGTACGGATGGCCTTGAGACATGAGAGTGCCTCCCGCTTCGGCGCTGCGTAGGCGTGCGGGTGCCTGCTGCTGGCATTGATCAGGTGGTCCCGCCGTCCCGTGGCGGCCGACGTTTCTCCGGTCACCACGGCACGAGGTCCTATGCGCTCCCGTGCGGGCGCTTGTGCGGCGACGTCGCTCCGCGGGCTACGCAGCTAATTCGTGGCGATCACGTAGACGCTGGCCCACTGGCGCTTCGGGTTCGCCATGGCCGGGTCGAAGGTCCACGGCTCGACGGTCTTGAAGCCGGCCTCGGTGAAGAGCTGGGCGAGCTTCTCATGGTCGTACGCCCAGTAGTGGGGGTTGTAGGTCGGGTCGTCGTCCTGGTCGCGGAAGACGTAGTTGATGATGTCGAGGTAGGTGTTGATGTCGCTTCGGCACTGGCGCTTGGCGTACCACCGTTCGACCATCTCGGCGGCCCGGTCCGGCGGGGCCGGGTACTGGTTCAGGACGAAGGCCGCGTCGGGAACGCCCGTGATGAGCTGTCCGCCGGACGTGAGGACGCGGTGGACCTCGCGGGCGTAGTGCTTGGCGGAGCGTGGGTAGTCGATGTGTTCCAGGAAGTGCTCGGAGAAGATCGTCTCGGTGCTGGCGTCAGCGAGCGGAATGCCCTCGCGCACGTCCCACAGGAGGTCGGCCGGCGGGACGATGTCGATGTTGAAGAATCCGTCGATGCGGTGCCCGCCTCCGCCGATCTGGATCCTGGCGGGACCGGGCTTGAGGACACCGTCGGGCAGGGCAGCAAGGCTGGCCCGGTGGTGGCGGTGCAGCTCGACTTCCTTGACAGCGGCCCGGAGGGTGCGGGCGAGGCCGTGCGTGGTTGCCGGCGAGTCGAGGGCCTGGTCGAGCTGGGCGAGAAGGGCGGCTATCTGTGCGTCGTGCGGGTTCATCGTGTCTCGCTTCCTGGGTCGCCTGCAGGTCAGGTTGTTCGGGAGTTGAGCAGGTCGATCTTCCACAGGCCCAGCCCGTTGCCGGGGTGGTGCCGACCGCCGTCCGTGAAGTCGGTGTCGAAGTACTCGACGGGCTCGGGCAGGTGGAACGGGGCCGCCTGAAGGTTGAGCGGGCGCCAGTGGGTGTCCGTGGTGTCGCGGTTCTCGGCTTCGCCGACGTAGGTGGTGGCGAGTAGGTAGGTCGAGCGGCTGGCCGCCACCCGGTCGAGGAACGCGAGTACCTCGTGGTGGGTGAGGTGGACGAGGCAGTCCCGCGCGATGACGAGGTCCGCAGTCGGGATGTCGTACCTGCTCAGGTCGGCCTGTCGGAAGGAGATGCGCTCGCTGCCGTGCCGTTCCTGGTTGAGCTGGACGAGGTCGGGCACGACGTCGAGGCCGACGTAGCCGTCCAGCCGGTCGAACCCGTCGACCTGGCGGATCCAGTTGACGTCGCCGCATCCGGCGTCCGTGACGGTGTGGATCGGGTAGCGCGCGAGAACCGCGGAGAGGGCGGCCCGGACGGCCTCGGTCTGACGGATCTCGGAGCCGGGACCGGAGACCGACTCGGGAGATCCCCAGTGGTTGGTGTGGTAGATCTCGGTGAAGAGCGTCTCGGCGGGTTGGGTGGGTGCCGGCCAGGCAGTGGTGGACTGGGTGGCGGGGTCGTGGGTGGGCATGCGTCTCCTCTGCGATCGGTCGTCGAGGGGCGTGGGGCAGCGGTCAGCGGCTGCTGTTGCGCATGAGCGTGTACTTGATGTCGACCAGGCGCGGGGCGATGCTGAGTGCCAGCTGCTCCGTCGGGTGGAGGTGCCCGGCGTCGTCCGGCTCGGCACGCCAGACGCGGTAGTCCAGGTTCGGGTAGGCCGGGTTGATGCCGATCTCGCCCTTGGGCATCGTGCCGTTGAACGGCACGACGATGTCCATGTGGTTCCAGTAGTTCCAGGCTTGTAGGGCCTTGTGCTGGTCGAAGTAGAAGTAGAAGTCGGGGTAGCGGCCGAAGCTGCGGAGTTCGCGGTGGATGAGGTGGCCGAGCAGCGGGCCGAGTTGGGTGGCGAGGCTGTCGAACTCCCAGCGCGTACGGTGCCAGGCTTCGGGCACCTGCCCGCTGGTGAAGAGCCGGGCGGCGACGAGGTAGCTGATCCGCTCGACCATGTACGCGCGGGCGTGGTCAGCGTCGATGGTCGGGTCCACCCGCTGCAGAAGTGCCGCCAGCTGCTGCGGGCGGGGACGGAACCTGGCGAGGTTGAACTTGCCGGCCATGTCCGGGAAGGAGGCGAACAGCATCTCCTTGTAGAGCCAGTTGTTGAACTCCCCGAGGTCGGCCAGCTGCCGGGTCCGTGCAGAGGTGGAGTGGAGCATCAGGTACTCGGCGAGGGCCTCGAAGTAGAGGTAGCCGAGGATAGGCATCCGGGGGATAGCCGCATCCAGCAGCTGCAGGAAGCCCTCCGTGGCCACGGTCGAGCCCTGGTAGACGATGCCGGCGGCCAGGGCCAGGAACGCGGCCGAGTTCTTGATCCGGCCGACGACAGTCTCGCGCAGGTGGTGCCGCTCGGTCTTGCTGAGCAGGTACTCCAGATCGGTGTAGATCTGCAGGTGGATCGAGCCCAGCCGCAGGTAGTCCACGCCCGCCAATCCGCGGTACGCGTGGGGCGGCGCGGTGATCTCGAAGATCAGCGGCGTGGGTGCGCGTCCGCTCAGGCCGACCTTGGCGAGGGAGGCGGGGGCCTCCTTCGTGAGGACGTAGGCGGCCAGGTTGTGCATGCGGAAGCCGCGCTCGGTCGCTGTGAGCGGCGCGCAGTAGATGCTGCCGACGAGGCACCCGCCGGAGGGGTAGAGCACCCCCTCCTCGCTGATCTCTTCCAGGGCGTGGGTGACGTGGAGGAGGTGCAGCTTGCCGTCGCTGCTCAGGCTGTCGAAGAGCGCGTTCTTGCGGAGCAGGCTGCCGTTCGGCGTCTCGTCGGTCAGGCGCTTGTGCCAGGCGGCCGTCTGGGCTGCAAGTGGGTCGGACCGCCCGGCGTCGGGCAGCAGCGCGGAGTCGAAGAAGGCGTGCGCGTCGGCCCACAGGTCGTAGGCGTCGCGGAGGCTCACGGTCACACCAGGCCCTTCTCGGCGAGCGCGTACAGGACGGCTTCGGCGCTGCTGGCTCCGGCGAGGTGCGCGGTCTCGGAGACGGCGACGAGGTCGAAGGCCACGGCGCGGAGCTGGTCGAAGGCCGGCTCACGAACGTGCCGCGCGTCGGGCCACCAGCTGAGCTTCGGCAGGCGGTAACGGTCGAGCGCATCCGCAGCCTTGACCAAGTCGCAGATGAGCCCGGCGCGGTGGTAGTCGGCCTGGTCGTCCAAGCAGAAGGCGCCGTACGGCACATCGTGCAGGCGGACGGCGGTTGCTGCCTGGATGATCCGCCGGGGCGTGGCCACCAAGCCGAAGTGGGTCCAGATGGTGTCGGCGTTGGCGGCCAGCCAGACGGCGGCACGAGCACCGTGGCCACGGTCGTCCTGGTCGTGCAGGCGCTGGCAGTCGTGGACGGCTGCTGCCAGGACCACCGTGGTGGTCTCGGTGTCGTCCAGCTCGTGGATCTCAGCAAGCAGAGCGGCCAGTGCGGCGGTTCGCATGCTGTGCCGGACGCCGTGGAGCGAGTCATGCAAACGGGGTTCCGCCAGCCACGTCGCCGGAGGCGCGGACCGGCTCAGGATGTGCTTCGAGGCCGGCCGCAGGGGCGGCGGCCAGGCCGTGCCGAGGTCCGGCCGGTTGGCCTTGATCCACTCGATGGTGGCCAGGTCCATGTACTGGTGGTGCGGCAGCTGCTTGCGTGCAGCCAGGTCGACCAGACTCGTGGTCGTCGGGGTCGTGCTCATCTGTGCCCACCCCCTTCTGGTGGTCTACCGCGATGAGGGCTCCTACCGGATCGGCGCGGCCTGTGCCTCGCGGGTCTTGCGCTCCTGTTCGGCGGCCTCGAAAGCGGCGGCGAAGTCGGCCAGCTCCTGCTCGCTCATCAGCGTCACCCCGAGATCGGCGGCGGCGTCGATGATCTGGGCGGACGCCTCGTCGCGGGCGGCATCCGAGGCGCCGTCGTCGAGCAGCACCTCGAACTCGGCGTGGTAGCCCCATGCCTCGCTCCACTTGAGCGCGATCTCCACGCCCTGATAGCGGAAGTTGTGGCGGAAGTTGAACGCCTCGTGCATCGCGTCCTCGAACCCGAGCGCGTTGAACACCTTCACGGCCGCCGGGACGTCCTCGCGGGCAATGGCGAACTCGGTCTCGGGGAAGGCGGCGCCCTGGCCGATCCTGCTGCCCTTGAGGGTGATCTTGGCGGTGCCGGCGGCCGTGTTGTCCGTGACCTTGAGCAGCTGCTCGGGCAGCACGTAGAAGTAGATGTGCTTGGCGTCGTCGCCCAGGTCCTCGCCGTCCTTCCGCAGACGGTCCATGAGCTGGGCGTGAGTCTCCTTGTCGAAGCGGGCGCGCATCTCGATCTCGACAGCCACGGTCGTGTCTCCTCGTTTCAGGCATGGCGGATCCAGCCGAACCAAGGCGGGGCGGCCCCTGGCTGGTCCGGATGGGATGTATGGAGTTGGTGGTGGAGCCGGGCGGTGCGGCGGGCCGTCACTTCACCGGCCGCACCACCCGAGATGGATCAGCCCAGGTCGCCGAAGCGCTCGCGGATCACGCCGGGGTGCAGGTAGTTCGGCAGCGGGACGCCGCCGACAGCCACGCGGGTGGTCGCCACCTGGTCCTCGGTCTCGTTCGGGAAGCCCTCCAGGAGCTGGAGGCACTGCTGGACCCACTCGCGGGACTTGGGCCAGTCGCCGGTGTCACGGAGGCGGACCGCCAGCGCGTAGGCGGTCTCGGTGGCCGCCCAGCGGTCGGTCGCCAGCTCACGCTGGAAGATCGACTCCAGCTCCTCGGCGGAGGCCAGGCGGGTCTGGTTGGTCATGGTGCCCTCTCAGATCGGACAGTGGTGCCCCGGTGGTGGTCAACGCAGCGGCGTCTCAGCGGTGACGCCGCGATAGGCCTAGTTGGTGAAGATCTCGGCCAGCGTGCGGTACTCGTGCAGCTCGTCCTTGTCGAACCACAGCTCGACTTCCTGCGCGGCCTCCTCCTTGTTGCCGGAGGCATGGACCAGGTTGGCCACGGCCTTGCCGACCGCCACGCTGCCCGCAGAGCTCATGTGCGAGAGGTCGCCGCGGATCGTGCCGGCCGGAGCCTGGTTCGGGTAGGTGCTGCCCACGATCTTCCGGACAGTGGCGATGGCGTCATAGCCCTCCAGCACCAGGGCGATGACCGGCCCCTGCTGCATGAAGGTGGCGGTGAGGTTGTAGACCTCTGCCCCGAGCCGCTCTTCGAGGTCGAAGTAGTGCTTGCGGGTGAACTCCTCGTCCATCCACTTCATCTTGACGCCGACGATCTTCAGCGCGGCATCCTCGAAGCGCGAGATGATCCGGCCCCCGAGGCCGCGTACCAGCGCGTCGGGCTTGAGCAGGACGAGCGTACGCTCGACCGTGTGGACCTGGTCCTCGGCCATCAGTTCCCTTTCAGCCTTCTAGCATTCAGACATGACGAACAATCAGTCCGTCCTGAACTGAGGTTACCGGCGCTGGCGAACCACTTTCGGCGCTCCGACCTACCCCCCGAACGGGTGAACCCTGCGCGGCCCGGTGGTGTTCGATCCGCCATCCTGGCTACACGGCGGTCTCGCGGGCTGAATCGCCCAACTCGCTGTCCTGCTTCGGGTACTCACCTAGAATCTCCGAGGGATCGGCGTGTATGTCCTGTTACTCCCAGGTGCTTCCAGGGCTCAAGTTGCCGAGATGAGCCTGGCCTTGGGGTGCCGACCGCAAGTCTTCCGGCATCCACGCCGCGCAGCGATGAAGCGCCAGTGCAGTCGATGTGCATCTTCGACGCATGCCTCCTGCACTGCAGCGACCACGACGGAGAGGGAACGGCGTTGGACGTCATCGAGGTCTGGAACGGGCGTTACGCCTGCTTGCTCCAGTCCGCCCTCCGCCTCACCAACGAGGCTTTCGCCAATCAGCTCGGGATCGCGGTGAGAACGGTGGCCACCTGGCACGCCGACTCCTCCGTTGTGCCGAGAGCCGAGATGCAGCAGCTCCTCGACGCCGCGCACGAGAGAGCTTCCGACGCGGCTCGTCAGCGCTTCGCCCTCCTGGCAGCGAAAGAACGCGGCGACGGATCCTCCGAGGACGGCACGCCAGCTACGCAGGCCCTGCGGGTGGCCATCGCGGTTGTCCTCCGGCAAGGCGACGTGCTGCTGGTCTGCCGGCGCGACGACAACGCGTCCGGGATCACCTGGCAGTTCCCTGCTGGGGTGATCAAGCCCGGCGCGAAGCCGGAGACCGCGACTGTCCGGGAGACGCTGGACGAGACCGGGGTTCACTGTGCTGTACGCGGGAGCCTCGGCAGCCGTGTCCACCCCGTGACGGGCGTGCTGTGCGAGTACTTCCTGTGCGAGTACCTGGCTGGCGAGGCAACCAACAGCGACGCCGTGGAGAACGTCGACGTGATGTGGGTTCCTCGAAACTCGGTGACCCGCTTCATCAACGCCGATACGATCTTCCCACCCATCCTGGCCGCCCTGGAGGAGCAGACGTGACACAGCAGACTGCGGAGGAACGCCCGGGTATTGCCGCCGCGATCGTGGTCCATGAAGGCCGCGTCCTGATGGTGAGGCGGCGGGTGAGCGAGGGCCAGCTCTCCTGGCAGTTCCCGGCCGGTGAGATCGAGGCCGGCGAGTCGCCCGAGGAGGCGGCTGTCCGTGAGACGGCGGAGGAGACCGGACTGGTTGTGGCCGCCGTCAAGCTCCTGGGCGAGCGGGTGCATCCGAAGACCGGTCGGCTGATGTCGTACACGGCCTGCGAGGCCGTCAGCGGCACCGCCGAGGTGGTCGACACGGACGAGCTGGACCAGCTCGCGTGGGTGGCTCTCGCCGAGATCCCCGAATACGTGCCGTACGGGCTCTTCGAGCCGGTACAGGAATACCTGGACGCCGCGCTAAAGAGCTGACCGACTTCGACTAAGAAGGCCCTGCGGGCGACACCAGCTGGTGTCGCCCGCAGGGCCTTTGGTCTAGTCCCAGGTCGCTCCGGTCAGGAGCCCGTCGTAGCCGAGGCTGACCATGGCGGTGTCGTAGTCGTCCCACTCGTCCCACTCGTATTCGGGTGCGGTGAACTGCCGGTCGAAGTAGGCGCGGGTGAGGTCGGGCTCGTGCCATTCGGCCGCGCAGCGGCAGCGTACGAAGACCTGGTGGCGGACGTTGAGGAGGAGCCAGTCGCGGCGGGCGCGGCAGTTGGGGCAGATGATGGGGATGCCGCGGGCGTCGAGCTCACCAGGGTGGGGGACGGCGCGGATGACGCTGCGGTGGGGCTCGTGGAAGGCGGGTTCGTAGTCGGTCAAGTGGTGCCCTCTTCCGCGTCGGTGACGGTTGCAAGCACACACGACGTACGGCGGCCGGGATGGTTCCCGGCCCCGCAGACGACATCGAACCGACATCTCAGCAGGCCAGTTGGCCAGCGAGCGGGGTAGGTCAGCTGTGCTGGCGTGCCTCCCCGGGCTGGGCTTCGAGAGTGATGAGACGGTCGACAAGGGCGCGTGCCTCAGGGGTGAGGCCGTCGAGGACGTCAGTGGCATAGGCACTGTCGGGGCAGCGGGCGAGGTTACACAGAGAGGTCCAGCTGTCGGCGATGGCGGCCAGGTGCTGCTGGTCGCGGCTGATGGCGGCATTTCGCTGGGCGAGGTAGTCCTCGGCGCGCTGGTGGGCCTCGCGCCAGCCGATGTCGCCGTGGTCGACGAGTTCCGTGAGGGCCGGTCCCGGGTCGCGGTCGGCGCGGCGGATCGCGTCGATCTCCTCGACCCGTGCGCGCACCCGCTCGTCTTCGAGCCGCTGGTCGAGGGCGGCGGTGGCGGCGTCGCGGGTCAGGTGGCCCTCGGTGACCTGGGCGGCGAGATCGGGCGCGTGCCGGAGCAGCCGGTCGTGCTGGGCCTGGATGGCATCGGCCTCGGCCTCGGCCTTGCGCCGGCGCATGAGGTCGTTGGCGGCGTCGAGGCCGAGCACGCCGACGCGGACTTGTTCGGCGAGGTCGGGGGCGCTCTTGAGCACGGTGTTGGCGAGGGAGAGCCGGGTGCGGCTGATGTCGTGGAGCTTGGCGTGGGTGCGCAGAGAGTGTCCCGAAAGTGAACGCGCCATCGCGTGGATCATGGCGCGCTGGCCCTCGCTGAGGTTCCGGCGCCGCACGTTGGCAGCGAAGATGTACGCCCTCTGGTCGGTACCGGTGTAGGTGGTGAAGCGGGGTTCGACGCCGGCGAGTTCGCAGGCGGCGAGGCGGTTGCGTCCGTCGAGGAGGACGCCGGCCGGGTCGAGGATGATGGGCATCGCCTGGCCGTCCGTCTTGATGGACTCGGCGAGGTCGTGCAGCTCGTGCTCGGGGAGCATCGGGAAGCAGGCTGCGAGGGGGTGGGTCTTCAGAGGTGGCTCCATGAGGGTGGGGGCTGCCGGGGCACCGGGTTGGTGCCCCGGCGTGAGGAGTCGGCCGGGTACGTGGGCCGATGTGGGCTCAGCGGGCGCGCTGCTGAGAGCCAGCAGCTCGCGCAGCGGCCGGGGGGACCGGGCCGGTGGGGGTGACGGGAGTGGCGGGCGTTGCGCTCCGGGCGGTGGCAGCGCGGACGCGAGCGGCTTCGGCAGCGGGGTTGTGGTTGGGGTTGCGGCTGGTGTGCTGGATGCGGCCGAGGAGAACCTTGGCCGGCAGGCGGGCGGTGCTGAGTTCGCGTCGGGCGGCGGCCTCCTGGAGGAGCTGTCGGGGCGGGTGGCCGAGGGCCTTGGCGTCGGCGAGGACGGTGGCGAGGGCGGGCCAGTTGGGGTCGGCGAGGATGCGCCCCGCGTGGTCGGGGAGAGCGGAGCGGACGTCGCCGGCGAGGGTGTTGGTGATCTCCTTGGTGGGCTGGCGGTGAGTGAGGGCGGTGAGGTGGTCGGCGGCGGCCTGGTCGTAGGCAGCTTGGAGGTGCTGGACGGCCTGCCGGGCGGCGTGGGCCTGCTGGGCGTGGCCTCGGGCCTGGTGCCAGCGGCCGGTCAGGATCGCCGCCCACACGAGAGCCGCGATCATGGCGGCGAGCGTGCTGCCGTCTGGCCCGTCGCCGGCCCTGAGGACATCGCGGGCGGCCCGGCGCAGGTCGGCGGCGCCCTCGTGGTCGGCACGGACCTGGGAGCGCTGGGCGCGGGCGAACGCCCGGGTGGCGGCTCGCAGTTCGGCCCGCAGTTCCTGCGGGACGGTCTGGGCGGTGGCGTTGATGATGTCGCCCAGCGCCGTGATCTGCGCCTGTGCCAGCGCGCCGCCGTCCTCGCCGCCCGTTCCGCCGGTGGTGTCCTCGGTGAGGTGCCGGTGGACGTGGTCGAGGGCGTCGGTGGTGCGCTGCCAGCTGGTGGAGGGCCGGTTGCGCCGTGCGGTGGGGTGTTCCTCGGGTGTGCCGACCGTGAGGCGAGCCTGGAGCTTGGGCAGGGACAGGTCCGGGGCGATCTTCCCGCCCGGGTAGTAGATCTGCTGGCCCTTGTCGTTGAGGTCGCCGGGGCGGCCGACGGAGTAGCCCTGGAGGTCGCCGGAGGGCAGGCGGCGGATCTTGACCTCGACACCGTCGGCCTCCAGGTAGGCGAAGAGCTCCTCCGTGGTGGCGGCGTGGGGGATGGCGTCGCGGATACGTTCCTGCAGCCACTGGCGGCTGGTCTGCTGCCAGCCGAGGCGGTCGGCCTTGTGCATCTCGGCCTGGGTGGGGCGGCGCTCGCCGGTGCGGTCGCCGGGCTGGACCTGGTGGAGGCCGAGTTCCTTCTCGATCTTGCGGGCTTCGGCCTGGGCGCGCTTGCCGCTGTTGTGGAGCTTGGGGCGGCGGCCATCCTCGCGAACCGTCGTGGCGAGGATATGGACGTGGTCGTCGGCGTGGCGCACCGCGATCCAGCGGCAGCCGTGCGGGTCGCCGTCGGGGGCGATGCCGGCGGCGTGCACGATGCGGCGGGCGATCTCTCCCCACTCGGCATCGGAGAGGTAACGGTCGCCGGGTGCGGTGCGGACGGGGCAGTGCCAGACGTGGTCGGTGACCTTCTTGCCGAAGCCGCTGTTGCGCAGGTTGACCGGCTCGTCGAGGATCCGGGCGAGTTGGGTGAGGGTGGCCCCCGGGTCGCGGCCGGGGTCTCGCAGGCCGAGCGGGCTGAACGAGGCGACGATGTGCGGATCGAGGTGCTCGTCGTGGCGGCCAGGCCCGTAGAGGTAGGCGAGCAGGCCGCGGGTGTTGCCGCCGGGGGCCTTGATGGAGGGGATCACGCGCTGGCACCTCCTTCGTAGGTCGTGGTGGGGATGAGCAGGGCCTCAGCGATGGCGGTGAGCAGGAGCCACAGACGCTCCAGGCGCTCACGGATGTCGGGCTCGATCCGGTCGTCGCGATGCAGGACGTGGACCATCTGGTTGATGTTGTTGCCGATGGCGTTGATCTCCTGGCGGATCTCGGCCCGGAACTCCTGCAGAGCGAGGCGGTCGGTGTGCAGGGGAAGGTCAACGGTGAACTCGCCCCGGATGAACGCCAGCGAGATGTCGCCGACGTATCCGGAGATCGTGTTCCCGTATCCGTGGCGATCGGCGGCGTCCAGCAGTTCGGCGTGTTCCGGTGGGGTGTAGCCGACCGGTCCGACCCGCTGCGTGCGGCGGGTTCCGGTGTGCTTCCGGTTCTTGCCCCGGGGCATCGGCTGGGCGCCTTCGGGGGCGTTCAGTTTCGGGACGTCGAGGGCTGCGGTGTTCTCGTGCAGGAACGCGGCACGCGCGGCGCGGACGGTCTCGTCATCGTCGGCGGCGGCGGGCGTGGCGGTGTTCGGCTGGTCGGCGCGGACGCGGGCGAGGATGTCGCGCTGCAGCGCGTCGAGCTTGTCCGGGTCCAGGCCGCCCTCGGCCGGGACCTCCGAGTCCGGCGTGCCCTCGCGCCGGGCTTCCTCCGCCACCCCTGGGGCGGAGGACCCCAGACCCGCGCGAAGTGTCGGAGACTGGGTACAACTGGCTCCGCCAGGAGCCGAGTTACCGAACGCCCGAAGCAGACGGCCGATTAGCCTACCGCTCCTGGCGCCCTTCTCGGCAACGGAGGGGAAGGTGTCGCGGGGGTGCTGCTGGGCGGGCACGGAGTCTCCAGGTTTTCGGTCGGGATGGCGGCGTGGTTGCGGGTGCTCGTCCGGGCGGTTGCCGGTTGGGCGGGCCGGAGATGCGGTGCAGATGGCGGCGGTCCGGGCTTCCCACGGCCAGGAAGTGGGCGCCGCGCTGGGTGGGGCGCGGCGGGTCGGGCACCTCGCCTCACTGGGCCAGCGAGGTGCCCGGATGTGCGCGGATCAGTCGATGCCGGCTTGCTGGTGGGGTTCGTCGTCGGGGCGGAGCATCTTCATGACCTCGGTGAGCCGCTGGTCGGAGATCGTGAGGCCCTGTTGCCGGATGGCGTCGCGGACCACGGATCGACTCAGCTGCCCGGTACCGGTCCACGTCTGGAGGCCGATGGCGGCCAGTTCCTCCAGCGGAGCGCCCGGGGGACGGCCGGCGGGCTTGGCGGCCTGGGGCTGAGCCGTATTTCCGCTCGGCCAGTGGCCTGCGGGTTCACCGGGGACGCTGTCCTCGGCGCGGGCGTGCCCGGGGCTGCCCGGAATGGTCCACGGAAGGTCGCCGACGGTTGCGGACCGGCGGCGGGCCGAGGGCTGTTCCGGCGTCGGCTGCTCGACTCCGTCCTTGTGTGGCTCGCCTGACGGTGGCTGAGCAGAAGCGTCGTCGCGGTCCGCGACTCGCGCAGCGACCGGATTTCCGCTCACTGCTCGGAAGTCCTCTCCGGACGGAGACGGCTCGGCGGTCCGGTCGGCGGTGGGGTGGGTGTGGCGGGCGGCGATGATGCCGAGGTGGACGGATCCGGCCAGGGTGAGCGGGGCGACGGCGGACAGGATGCCGACCGACATGTCGCTCAGGTGCAGCTGACCGGTGACCTGGAGGGTCTGCTGGTTGAGGCGGACGGCGTGCAGGACGTTCGCCCAGATGCTGGCGGTGGTGGAGGCGCCGAACAGCAGCCACACGTAGGCGCGGGCCGTCAGTGGCGCGGTGCGCAGGATCAGCAGCGCGCGGACGCTGTAGGCGATGAACCCGTCGATGATCAGCGGGAACAGGTAGGTGAGCGGGCCTCGGACGTGGATCGCGATGGCGGTTTGGCGCAGGGCGTCGTAGGAGAGCGCGAAGCCGGCGAGGGCGAGGAGACCGATCGCGGCGAGGTCCCAGCCGGTCACGCGGCTTGAGGGCAGGGTACTGGCGGGCATTGAGGTGGTGTTCTTCCCTTCGGCGGTCGAGGTTTTGGGTGCCGGTCCTGCTGGGCACGCACGCGTTCCCCCTCTTAGGGAGGGGAACGCGCGTGCAGCAGGGGCGGCGTGAACGGCATGCAGGGTCGCGTGCACTGTGGGAGCGCCGGTTTCTGCGGCCCGCGTGCGCGGTGTGGGCGGCGCGTGGTGACCGGCGCGGCACATGGCGCGTGATCGGCCGCGTGGACCGTGCCGACGAGGCGGCCGTCAGCGCGGTGGGCCGGTCAGGAGACGGCGGCGATGTGGCGGACGGTGGAGCGGTAGCGGGTCTGCTGGCCGCCTCCGCTCCCGCCCGTCGTGCCGTCCTGGCGGGTGGCCCTGCCGGCCTTGACCAGGCTCTCCAGGCGCCTGCGGGCCTTCTCGATGTCGGAGCGGTCGGGGTCGGCCTCGCCGGTCAGGCGGCAGGCCAGCTCACGGGCGGTCATGCCCTGCAGGCAGGCGGAGAGGATGGCGGCCGGGTCGAGGGCCGCCTCGACGGTGGAGGTGCCCCGGGTGTGGTCGTGGACCACCGACAGCGGGCCGACGTCGCCAGTGACGGTCTTGAGCTGGTGCAGCTTCACGATCGGATCCCCTGCCGCGCCCGCGAGGAACAGCACGCTGCCGGCTCCGGCGGTGAACCACGCCGACCCGTACACCCGGTCCAGCACCGGCCGCTCGCCGCGCTTGGCGTCGCCGCCGGACTTGCGCTGGTGGTGCAGCTCCAGCAACTGCGTGCCGGAGCGAAGCAGCCGCTGGCGGGCGTTGTTGTAGGCAAGTCCCGCCTCGTCGTCGGTGAGTTTGCCGACGACGTCCTTGAGGCTGTCGATGACCACGGTGTCCGCCTGGTGGGCTTCGGCCATCTCGGCCAGCAGGTTGGGCTCCCGGTCGAGGCTGGCGGGCACTGGGCCGGTCCAGAAGACCAGCCGCTCGGCGAGGTGGCGCCGGTCGGCGGGCATGACGCGGCGGGCGAAGGCGCGGGCGATCTGCGGCGGGCGGTCCATCGCCAGGTACAGAACGCGCTCGCCCTCGGCGACCGGCATGTCCAGCACGGCAGAGAGCAGGCCGAGTCGGGCCAGGACGATCTGGTGGGCGATCGTGGTCTTGCCCACCCCGGGCGGGCCGACCAGCATCAGGGACTCGCCGTCCGCCCAGGCGGTCTGCTCGCGGCTGCCCCAGATCGGGGCGACCTGGTCGCCGAGGTCCTGGACGAACGACCAGCCGTCCACCGCGAACCTGGTCAGCCGCTGCCCGGGTACGCCGACTCCGCGGTCGGCCGCGCTGGCCAGCTCGGCGTCGAGCGCGGCCCTGATCTGCTCCGGGGCCGCGCCCTCGGCGCCACTCTGCTGGAGCAGGCGGATCCCCATCGCCTGGTAACGGCGCAGGTCGGCCTTCTCCCGCACGATCTCCGCGTGGTAGTCGGCACTGGACGGCGGCAGACCGGCGGCGACCAGGGCGTGCAGGTAGGACTCGCCGCCGACACGGCTCAGGTTGCCTCCACGGGCGAGCTGGGTGCCCAGCACGATCGGGTCGGTGGGCGAGCTCTCGTCGCGCAGGGCCGTCAGCGCCCGCCAGATGTCGGCGTGTGCGGGGCGGTAGAAGTCGCCCGGCTGCAGGATCGGCCGCACGAGGTCGATCGCCTCCGGATGCAGCATGCTCGTGCCGAGCACGGCGGCCTCGGCGGTCAGGTCGTGCGGCGGGGTCGGCAGAGCACCGAACCCGCTCTCCTGCGACCAGGCGGCCTGGCCGGAAGAAAGGGGTGCGGGACGCGGGGTGGAAAACGTACGCTGGGACACGGAACTCCTTGCGCGGTGCCGCCAGGCTGGCAGGCCGAAGGCACCCGTGTTGATCGTTATTTGTGGGCGGTCGTCAGGGAGTCGTCTCGGCCCTTGGTGCTCCAACACCAGGGGCCGACTCCTTTACCCGGTAAGACCCGCGCCGCGCGGACTCCCGGGGTGGACGAGGTCAGGCCGCGCGGGCCACGGCACCGGCCGTGCCGGTCCCCATCAGATCGGCCAGGCGCGCAGCGCTGCGGGGGCTGATCGTCGTCCGGAAACCGGAGCAGACCCTCTCCAGCGCCCGTGCGCGATCGTCGGTCGGCTGTCCCGAGACTGAACGGCCGTCGGCCGGGCAGGTCGCACCGGCGTGGGGTCGCCGCAGGGCGATCAGGGTCCCACCGGCATCCGGCGGGGGCGTGGCCTGAGGGTGTGCGGACAGGTTCAAGCGAGCCTCCTCGCGACCGGCGCGGGGCTGGCAGACCCCTCGGGTGCACCGGGTCGCGCGGGTTGTGGGCGGTCGTCAGAAAGTCGGAGGCCGCACGCCTGGTGCTCCAACACCAGGCACGGGCCGGGCCGCGCTCCGAACGCTGGCAGGCGCTCGGCACGCTCCTCGGCGGCTACGTCATGTCAGAAACTCCTCGCTTCAGGGCAGGCTGGGGCATCCGGCGACGGCACGAAGGCCGGCGCCGCACACAGGTGACCACGAAGGTGCCGGTTTGGTGCGGCCGACAGTCGGTGATAGAAGGCGCGCGACGGCGCCGGGGTGAGGTCGTAGGGGCAGGGGAGATCGCAGGCAGAGATCGGGGATACGAATACTCAAGCATTCGCCATATCGCCCGTGCAAGGACTTCGGCGAAATTGCCCGTGCAAGGAGTTCGGCGAAATCGTTATCTGAATTCCCGCAGGCACTCTGACCTGGGGTGAAGCCCTTCCTTTAGAGCCTCGTTCGCGGCGCTGGCTCTCCTCATCGAAATGCGGCTTCTGCCTTTCCTTCTCCTGGTGCTACTCGACCCGCTTCGGGTCCGCGAGACCACAATCGCCCACGCGCGACTCGCTGTAGCGAGCCGATCTTGTGGTAATCCGACGCCAGCCTCCCGGACGACGGACCCGCTCCGGGTCCCCGAGAACCACGATCGCCCGAGCGCGGCCGGATACGTTCGGCCGATCTTGTGGTAGCGGATCAGCCATACCTCAGAGCGGGTTCTGCTCGATGCTGATCCGCTCCCAGTCCATGTACCTGCCGAACTTCTTGGGCTCGTCGATCACCACACCGGAGAAGAGGAACCGCAGCACCGCGTTCCGACGCTCGTCCGTCATCTCCTTGGCAAACCACGCCTTCCGAGCTCCTGGGCCGGTCAAGCCGTCCAGCAGGACCATCGGCCGTACGACGACCTTGCGTTGGGCCTTCGCGATGCGCGCCTGGATCTCCTTCCGCATCTTGCGGAACTCCGCCGTGCTGATCTCCTTGGCCGTCCACATCTCGTTCAGCTCGGCGAGTTGCTGCTGGTCCGCCTCGACCGCCTCGGCGTCCTCATCCGACATGTTGCTGGCGGCGAGGCGGCCGTCCACCCGGAGCTTCCCGAGCAGATCGATCGCGGCGTCCCGTACGAAGTCCTCCAGCGACTCCGCCCTGATCGAACGGACGCACTTCTGGTCGCCGTTCCGGTTCCGCCGGTTGCACTGGTACGCCGGCCCGCCCACCTTCGCGGTGCCAGACATCAAGGTCCCGCACCGCGAGCACATCACAAGGCCGCGCAGCAGGTAGAACCGCTGTGGAGGCTTGCTCCGGCTCTCCTGGTACGCCGCCGCGCGGTACTCACGCCGGGCCCGGACCTCTTCCCAGGTCCCCGGGTCGATGATGGCTGTCCAGGTGCCCCGGCCGACCTCCTCCCCCTGGTGCATGCGGATGCCGGCGACATGCCGGGAGTCGAGGAGCGCCCGCACGGTCCCGGCGTTCCACGCCTTGCCGTTGGCCGTCTCGATCCCGCGCTGGTGGAGGTCTCGCGCGATCGGGGACGGCCCCTCGCCCTTGAGGTAGCGGTCGAACACCTCGCGAACGATCTCGGCCTCCTCCTCGATGATCGTCATGCCGCCCGGCTCGTACCCGAACCGGCGAACACCACCCTGCGGCTTGCCCTCCTGGGCTCGGTCCTTCAGGGCCGACTTCAACCGGCGGGAGGTGTCGTCGGACGATCGGCAGGCGTGGGCCACCTCGATTCGCAAGATGAACCGATCATCCGGGTCCGAGAGGTCGCGTCGGTTCGCCTCACCGTGGAGGGTGATCGCGTGGTCGTCCGAGACCTGGAGCAACTCCTCCAGGTCTCGCGGCTGCCGCATCAGCCGGTCCGGGTGGTAGGCGATGATGTGCTGGAAGCCCCGGTTCCGGGCCTCCTCCAGCAGCTTGTCCCAGCCCGGCCGCTTCCGTTTCCGCTTCCAGGCCGACCGGCTGTTGTCCACGTACACGTGCTCGGGGTTGATGACGAAGCCCCGCCGCTCGGCGATCTCCCGGCAGATCCGCTCCTGGCGGTCCACGCCGGTCTGGTCGTCGTCGTCCGCCTGGGATATCCGGCAGTAGATCGCCGCCGGTTCTCCGGCGGCGGAGGTTCGCTGGTCAGAACTGGTTCGTCGCACGCGAATGAGTGTACGAACACGGAGTCACCTGGGTCACCGGGAGCCCCGCCCTGGTCTCCGCCGTCCGCACCGCCAAGCAGTACCTCACCTACGTCAGCGCCGGCCCCTTCCAGTACGCCGTCGCCGAGGCGCTCCGCCTCCCGGACAGCTACTTCGACACCCTGCGCACCGACCTGCTCCGCAAGCGCGACCTGCTGCTCGACGGCCTCACCGCGGCCGGATTCCGCGCCTTCACCCCCGAGGGCACGTACTTCATCACCACCGACATCACCCCCCTCGGCGAGAAGGACGGCATCGAGTTCTGCCGCGTCCTCCCCGAGCGCTGCGGCGTGGTCGCCATCCCCAACGCCGTCTTCTACGACGACCCCGACGCGGGCCGCAGCCAGGTGCGCTTCGCCTTCTGCAAGAAGGACGAGGTGCTCGCCGAGGCCGTCACCCGCCTGCGGCGGCTCTGACGGGCCGCACCGGCCGGCACCCGGCGAGAGCCGAACCGGACGCCCGGGATCGGGTGGTGGTCCCGGCGGTCCCGGTGGTCCGGGTGATCCGCGGGGCCGGACCGCACGATCAGGCGCCCGGGGCGACCAGGCCGGACTCGTAGGAGAAGACCACGGCCTGGGCCCGGTCGCGCAGGCCGAGCTTGGTCAGGATCCGGCTGACATGCGTTTTGACGGTCTGTTCGGCGAGCACGAGGTCAGCGGCGATCTCGTTGTTGGAGAGCCCCTGGGCGATGAGCCGGAGGACCTCGGTCTCCCGCGGAGTCAGCTCGGGCAGCCGGCGGGCGGGGCCGCCACGGAGGGGAGCGGGCCTGCGGTGGGCGAAGTCCTCGATCAGGCGCCGGGTGACCGACGGGGCGAGCAGCGCGTCGCCGTCGGCGACGACACGCACGGCCTGGATCAGCTCCTCGGCCGTCGCGTCCTTCAGCAGGAAGCCGCTCGCGCCGGCCCGCAGCGCCTCGTAGACGTAGTCGTCCAGGTCGAAGGTGGTGAGCATGAGCACCCGGGGCCGTTGGCTGCGGCCCTCCAACAGCCGACGGGTCGCCTCAAGGCCGTCCATCACCGGCATCCGCACGTCCATCAGGACCACATCGGGGTCGAGGCGGGCCGCGGCCTCCAGCGCGGCCGCACCGTCGGCGGCCTCGCCGACCACCGCCAGGCCCGGCTGGGCGTCGAGCAGCGCACCGAAGCCCTGGCGGACCATGGCCTGGTCGTCGACGATCAGAATGCTGGTGGTCATCGTTCCTCTGGCAGTGGCAGGTCGGCCGTCACGGTGAACCCACGATCGGGTGCTTCCTCGGCGGAGAACGTCCCGCCCAGCAGAGCGGCCCGTTCCCGCATCCCCATCAGACCATGGCCGGGCCCGGCGGCCGACGGCAGGGTGACGGCCGACTCGGTTCCACCGGGGCCGTTCTGAACGACGATCAGCAGCCGGGTCACGGACCGCTCCACCCGGACCGCCACCGATGCGCCGTGCGCGTGCCGGCGCGCGTTCGACAGTGATTCCTGGACGATCCGGTAGGCGCAGACACCGACCGCGGCCGGAACGGACCCGAGGTCGCCGACCACCTCCAGCGTGACCGAAGGTCCGGCGTCCCGGACGAGATCGGCGAGTTGGGTCAGCTCGGGCTGCGGCATCCGCTCGGCGGCCCCGTCACCGCGCAGCAGCCCCAGCAGGCGCCGCATGTCCGTCAGCGCCTCGCGCGCCGCACCACTGACCGCCCGGAACTCCTCCCGGGTCTCCGCGGAGGTGTCCGCCAGGCGGTAGGGCGCGGTCTCGGCCCGGACGGCGATCAGGGACATGTGGTGGGCCACGACGTCATGCAGCTCGCGACCGATCCGGGACCGCTCCTCCAGCAGGGCGCGCCTGGTCCGCTCGGTCTCGCTGATCAGCTCCTGTTCGGCCAGCCGGGCCCGGGTCAGCGCGCGGTCGCGCAGCACCTCGGCGCCGACCAGCGCGAGCACGGTGGCGACGGCGACCGGAAGCAGGCCCGACCAGCCGCCACGCCCGGGCAGCGCGGCCAGCAGGACGGTGGTCACGGCGAGGACCGCCGCCCCCATCGCCACTGACAGCCGCCGCTCCACCCGGCTCCCGGCCAGCACCAGCACCAGCACCTCCGCGGCCAGGCTGGTCACGGGCCACGGCCACGGCTCCGCCCCGGAGACCGGCCGGGCCACCAGCGAGGTCAGCAGGATCGCGGCGAGCGAAACACCCCACGTGAGCACCGGGCGGCTGCGGCACCACAGCAGCGGAGCCACCCGGGCCACGCTCAGGGCCATCGCCGGGGCGGCCCCCAGGGCGTAGTGCTGAACCAGGTCCAGCCATCCCAGCGGCACCAGGGCGACGACGGCGGCCGGAAGGGCCACGGGCCGCAGCCGCTGGACCGTCTGTTCGATACTCATCGGCGGCCATCCTAGGGCCAGCACCTCAGACCCCCGCGGTCGTGCCGAGCAGCCGGACGGCCAGCCGCCGCTGGGCGACGACGAGCACCCGGAACACCGGCAGCAGGATCGCCAGCGTGAGCACCCCGACGGCGAAGTGCGCGGCCCACGCGCCGACGAGCGTGGGGCCGCCCCAGGCCTGGCTCACGTCCCGTCCCCACACCGCCAGCGGGTAGCAGACCCCGCGGGCCAGGAAGTCCGCCCACAGCGCCGCGGTGAGCAGACCGACGAGCAGCTGGAGTGGCAGGGCCAGCACGCCATGACTCACGACCCGCGCCGGCCGGCCACGCGCCGGCTCGGCGATCCGCGCGTCCAGCAGCCGCACCGCGAGCCCGCGCTGCAGCCGGTAGGCGACGCGCGACCCGCCGAGCAGCGCGAGCGGCACGGCCACCAGGCCGACCGGCAGCGCCGCGACGGCGTACGCCGAGCTGCGCCAGTCGTAGCTGGCGCGAAGCCAACCAGCCTTTGCCGTAAGCGACTTGGCGGTGAGAGCGGAGGACGTAGCGAGTGCCATGGGGGGTATCTCCTGGGAGGGCGACCGATTGGTTCGAGACTAGGTTTCGCGCCCGCCCGCCCACGTCCCGCCATGGAGCCAACCTCGACCCCCTACCGGGGTAGCGGGCCTCTGGAGGCGGCACCCCGACCATGCCCCCGGCGGGCGACCGAACGAACGGGAGGGTCCGTCATCTCACGGCGGAGGAAGGGGTGGTGCTCCCGTTCGAGCCGGTCGGGGCTCGCGGCGGTCTCACGCCGGCCTCGCCCTCCGGCCGGGGAATAGCAGGAACAGCGGTGGTCTTGTCATCGGCGCAGCGATCTTCGCGCGCATTCGAGGGGGGCGTTCCAGTTGACTCAGGTGACCATCCAGTACGTGGGCGGGCCGACCGCGTTGATCGAGGTCGGCGGGTTGCGCCTGCTGACCGACCCGACGTTCGACGGCCCCGGGGAGTATCCGATCGGCACCCGGGTCCTCGCCAAGACCGCCGGCCCGGCCGTGGCCGCCGAGGACCTCGGCCCGGTGGACGCCGTCCTGCTCTCCCACGACCAGCACCCCGACAACCTCGACACCGCCGGGCGCTCCTACCTCGCCGCCGCCCCGCTGGTGCTCTCCACCGCCGCCGCCCGGGAGCGGCTCGGCGGCACCGTCCGGGCTCTGGCCGACGGGGAGCACGTCGACCTTCCCCGGCCGGACGGCGGATCGCTGCGGGTGACCGCGGTACCCGCACAGCACGGCCCGGACGGCAGCGAGCACCTCGTCGGAGAGGTCACCGGATTCGTCCTCACCGGCACGGGGCTGCCCACGGTCTACATCAGTGGGGACAACGCCTCGCTGGACGTGGTGCGGACGATCGCCGACCGGGTCGGCCCGGTCGACGTCGCGGTGCTGTTCGCCGGGGGCGCCAGCACGCCACTGATACCGGGCGCGCACCTCACGCTGACCAGCGACCAGGCCGCCGAGGCCGCACGCATCCTCGGGGCCCGGCACGTCGTGCCACTCCACTTCGAGCACTGGGGACACTTCACCCAGGGCCCGGAGACGCTGACGGAGGCCTTCACGCAGACCGGCGCACAGGACACACTGCGCCTGCCCAAGCCGGGCGAGCGGCTCACCGTCTGACGGCCCTCCGGGCGGTGGCCCTGATCCGGTGGCCGGCGTGAACGAGGCTGCCCGCCAAGCGAGTTGAGAACAGCAGAACGCACCGGCAGGACCCCGCCCCACGGCCCGCGACGACACCTATCCCGTCGCGGGCCGCTTTGTGCAAGGGGAGCGGGGCGTTCCGGGAGTCCGGCGCGCACAGGAGGCGTGTGCAGGGGTTTCGCGCGCCCCCTCGGCCGGGACCAATTCTGGCCCGACGCCTGCGCTGAGCGACCCTCAACTTCCATGGATGGCATGCTCCTTTGCTGCCGCTGAGGCAAATCCGGTGACCGGTCCGGCACACCACGGCCATCCCCCGCGCCCCGCGTGTCGAGGGCGGCGGCGCATGTAGCGCGCGAACAGCGCACTACCAGCGCACACGGCGCACAGGCCGGTGACAGGGGCGCGCGCTGTGCAAAGTCGCACACCGGCTCGATCAGAGCCGGGAAGCAGGTGTGCCCGAAACGGTGAATGCTTGACAAAGTTGGGTAAATCACCGACGGACCCGGCGTATTCATGCTTCTCTGCTGCTGAATCTCCAGCCGGAATCCTTCCTTCCACGGTCGGCCGCGCCCAGGGCCGCACAGCCACGAACAGCCTCGCCATCGCCTAGGCCTACTCGATGCTGCTCGGCGGGCGCGCACGGAGCTGAAACGCGGAGCCGAGCATGCTCACCACACTGCAGACCTCCTACACGGACACCCGCGCCGGTGACCTCGCCTGGTGCCTCGGCGGCGAGCCGCTGCCCGCTCTCGCCGTCCGCGACCTGAGACTCGACGGTGACCGCCCCAGCACCTCCGGCACCCTCCAGCTGCGACTGCTGGGCGCCTCGCACCAGGTGGTGATCTCGGCCGGCCCCGGCGACTGCCTGGAGACCGTCGCCTGCCTGCCCGGCCGCCGCACCCCGCTGCCGGCCCGGGTGGCCAAGCAGGTCGGCGGCTGGGAGTACGAGTTCGCCGCCCGCATCGAGGCCATGCCGCCGCACGACTTCGCGGCCCGCGCCCAGGAACTGCTGGCCCTGGTCGAAGGGCACCCGCGCGGCCTCGCCGGGGTCTTCCCGGGGGATCCCAGCGCCTTCACCGCGCTCGTCACCCAGGGCGGCACGGACCGGCTGCTCTGGCGGACCTGGCACGCCTACCCGCAGGAGGGGCAGCTGGTCTGCACCCGCTCCTCACTGGTGGTGTCGGGGGCGTGACGAGCGAGGGGCCGGGCGCAGCGAGCCGGGGCGGCACCGCCGATCCGGTCATGCACCACCCGGCACAAGCCTATGAATCGCACCCAGGAACGATTCGTCAATCCGACGGCCCTCGCTGTCCGTCGGATGGGCGCAGCGATCCGTCCCGCACGTCCCCTAGCGTTTGTTCGTGATCAACCATCCGGCCGGTCCGCCCGCACGCCCGCGAGCGGACCTCGACGACGGCACCCCACCCCGGCCCGGGCGAACCCTCACCCCTCTGCCCGCCCGCCGTCGATCCCGGCTGCGTTCCCGACCCCGGCTCGCCCGGCTGACCGTCCTGCTGGCCGCCTTCGTCTGCGCGGCCTGCGGGCTCGTCTACGAACTCGAACTCGTCGCACTCGGCGACTACCTGCTCGGAGACACCGTCACCCAGACCTCCGTCGTGCTCTCCGTCATGGTGTTCGCGATGGGCCTCGGCTCGCTGCTCGCCAAACGGCTCACCAGCCGGCCGGCCACCGCCTTCGCCCTGGTCGAATGCGCCCTCGCGCTCACCGGCGGACTCTCCGTCCTCGCCCTCTACTCCTGCTGGGCCTGGATCGGCCGCTACCAGGCCGCGATGGTCGGCCTCACCTGCCTGATCGGCATCCTGATCGGCGCCGAGATCCCCCTGCTGATGACCCTCATCCAGCGGATCCGGCGCGAGGACGCCGGCCGCGCCGTCGCCGACCTGTTCGCCGCCGACTACGTCGGCGCGCTGATCGGCGGCCTCGCCTTCCCCTTCCTCATCCTCCCCCTCCTCGGCCCCGGCGACGGCGCGCTGCTCACCGGGGCCGTCAACGCCGTCGCCGGGGCCGCCGTGGTGCTCTGGCTCTTCCGCGAGGAACCCGCCCCCCGGATACGACGGCTGCTCTGGGCTGGCTGCACCCTCGTCCTCGCCCTGCTCGCGGCCGCCGCCGTCGGCTCCGACGCGATCGAACGCGCCGCCCGGCACACCCTCTACGGCGACCAGGTCCGCTACGCCACCCGCAGCCGGTACCAGGAGATCGTGCTCACCGGCCCCGCCGAGGGCCCGCTCCGGCTCTACCTCGACGGACGGCTCGCGGTCTGCGGGCCCGACGAGTACCGGGGCAGCGAGGCCCTCGTCCACCCCGCCATGGCCGCCGGGCCGGACGCCCGGGTCCTGCTGCTCGGCGGCGGCGACGGCCTCGCCCTGCGGGAGGTGCTGCGGCACCGGGGCGTCCGCACCGTCCGGCTGGTCGACGCCGACCCGGCCCTCCCCCGGCTCGCCCGCACCGACCCCGGGCTCGCCGCCCTCGGCGGCCACTCCCTCGACGACCCCCGGGTCCGCACCACCGCCGCCGACCCGATGGCCTGGCTGCGCGGCGCGCCCGACGAGGAGTACGACGTGGTGCTCGCCGACCTGCCCGCGCCCTCGGACGGCGGACCGGTCAAGTTCCACTCCCAGGAGTTCTACGGCCTCGCCACCCGGCTGCTGGCCCCCGGCGGCCGGATCGCCGTCCGCGCCGGCGGGCACCGCGGGGGCGGTGGGGACGGCAGGGACAGCCGGGACGGCGACGGGCTCTGGCAGATCGAGTCGGGGCTCCAGGCGGCCGGACTGCGGACCACCCCGTACGCGGTCCAGGGCAGCGCCACCGCCGACTGCCGCCCCGGCCCGCCGGACACCGCCCAGGACTTCCTGCTCGCCGCCGCCACCCCGCCCCCGCTCACCCTCGCCCCCGACGCCCCACCACCCCGCGCCCTCACTCCCGACACCCTGCGCACCTCCACCACCCAGCTCACCGCCCTCCGCCCACCCCACCCCCCAGCCCCCCTCACCCTCCTGGGCCCCCGCTGACGGAACGAACGGGGCGGCGCGGCACCCCGGGCGCGCGGGAGAGGCGGGCGAAGGCCCGGCCGACGCCCCCGGCGGGGGAGACGGGTCGGCAGCCGCAGGCGGGCGGTGCGGAAGACCGGCCGTCGCGGGCAGGAAACGGGCGGCTGGACACCCCGGGTGACGACCCGGGCGGGCGAACAACCCGAGCGCCGGACGCCCCGGGCCCAGGACCGGCCCCGGCGGGCGGGGGCGCGCGGGCCCCGTCGGGTGGTGCGGAAAGTCGGGCGGTGGTGGGTGGGGACCGGGCCGGGCGCAGTCGGTAGGCTCCGTGACATGGAGCATGAGGTTGTCGTCCCGATGTCCGCAGAGTTGGTGCGGCAGGCCTTGCAGGATCCCGCGCTGCTGGCGCGGAGCGTGCCGGGGCTGAGCACCGAGCCGGCCGCGGTCGGGGCCGGGCCGGCGGAGGAGATCGGCGGGCGGCTGAAGCTGCGGATCGGCGGCTCCACGATCACCTACAAGGGCGTGCTGTCGCTGATCGAGGGCCGGGGCGGCGTGCTGACCGTGTTCGCCGAGGGTCAGGAGGCCCGGGGCGACGGCGAGGCGACCGCCACCGTGCGGGTCAGCGTCGCGGAGGGCGCCGAGGACGGCACCGCGACGGTCCGCTTCACCGGTGACCTGAGCGCCACCGGCCGGCTGACCGAGTTCGACGACGAGACCCTCGACGCCACCGGCCGCCGCCTGCTGGAGCGCTTCGCCACCGCGCTCACCTCCCCGGACGCCCCGGCGGAGGGCGACGAGGAGCCCGCCGACGAGGCCACGGACGAAGCCACGGACGGGGCGACGGACGAGACCGACGGCGGGGCCGACAGCGCGACCGGGGCGGACGCCGAGGTCGTCTTCATCGAGGAGCGCCAGGACCAGCCCGGCGACGACCTGGACGACGACCTCTCCGAGCTGATCGCCTTCTCCGACGCCGACGCCGAGCGCTTCGGCCTCCCCACCGGCTCCGCCGCCGACGACGCGGACGACGCGGACGACGTCGACGACCACGACGAGGCCGACGCCGCCGGCAACGGCGGCCCCCAGGACGGGGTCGCCGAGGAACTCCCCGTCGAGCCGCTCTTCGCCTACGAGGACGAGCCCGAGCTCAGCGGCCCGGTCCGCCGCAGCATCGTCGGCCGTTCGGCCGAGGAGGTGGACCACGCCCCGCCGCGCGGCCGCTACGCCCCGGCGCTGCCGGCCCGCAGTGCGCGGGCCCGGGCGGCGACCCGTTGGGGCGGCGAGGCGGGCGGCATCGTGGTGCCGGGCAGTGGCGGCCGCAGCGCGGTGCCGTGGGTGATCGGTGGCTCGGTGGCCCTGCTGGGCGGTGCCGTGGTGCTGGTCAGGGCACTGCGCCGGCGCTAGTCGCGAGCGCCCCACGAGTGTTCAGGCCCTAGACTGAACGCTCATGAGCAACGACCGCGACGCCCTGCTGGCACAGATCAAGGACAAGGCCGTCGTCCACGGCAAGGTCACCCTTTCCTCCGGCAAGGAGGCCGACTACTACGTCGACCTGCGCCGGATCACGCTGGACGGCGAGGCCGCCCCGCTGGTCGGCCGGGTGATGCTGGACGCGACCTCGCACCTGGAGTACGACGCCGTCGGCGGTCTGACCCTGGGTGCCGACCCGGTGGCCGCCTCGATGCTGCACGCCGCCGCCGCGCGCGGGCAGAAGCTGGACGCCTTCGTGGTCCGCAAGGCCGGCAAGGCGCACGGCCTGCAGCGCCGGATCGAGGGCCCCGAGGTGAAGGGCCGCCGGGTGCTGGCGGTCGAGGACACCTCCACCACCGGTGGCTCGGTGCTGACCGCCGTCGAGGCACTGCGCGAGGCGGGCGCCGAGGTGGTCGGCGTCGCGGTGATCGTCGAGCGCGGTGGCGCGGCCGCCGTCGAGGAGCAGGGCCTGGCGTACGTGACCGCGTACACCCTGGACGACCTGGGCCTCTGACCCGTACGGGTCTCCGAGCAGCACGAAGGGCCGGGCCCTGTTTCACGTGAAACCACGTGGAACGGGGCCCGGCCCTCTGTCGTGAACGCTGTGAGCGCCGTGAGCGCCTGGAACGCCGTGAACGCCGTGAACGCCATAGCGGCCGTAGCAGCCGCAGCGGGGGCTCAGCCGCGCCGGTGCCGCCCGCTGCTGCCCTGCACGGCGTCGGCGGCCGGGGTCTCGACCACGCCGGCCTTCCGCTTCCGGCGCTCCCGCATGACCTCGACCAGGATCGGCGAGATCGACAGCAGCACGATCAGCAGCACCGCCGGGATCAGGTACTTGTCGATCACCGGGGCGAGGGCGTCGCCGAAGAAGTAGCCGATCAGCAGCATGGACTCGGTCCACAGCACGCCGCCGATGAGGTTCCACACGAAGAAGGTCCTGGCGGGCATCTCCAGGGTGCCGGCCACCGGGTTCAGGAAGGTCCGGATGATCGGCATGAAGCGGGCCAGCACCACGGCCTTGCCGGAGCCGAACTTGTTGAAGTACTCCTCCGCCTTCACCACGTACTCACGGCGGAAGATCTTCGAATCGGGCTTGTCGAACATCTTCGGCCCGACCTTGGCCCCGATCAGGTGCCCGAGCTGGGCTCCGGCGACCGCCGCGATCGGGCAGCCGACGAGCAGCACGGCGATCGGCAGCTTCGCCCCGTCGCCGAGCACCGAGGAGGCCGCGTTCGAGGCGGCGACGCCCGCCAGGATCAGCAGCGAGTCGCCCGGGAAGAAGAAGCCGACCAGCAGGCCGGTCTCCGCGAAGATGATCGCGATCAGCCCGATGGCGCCGAGGGACGAGATCAGGGATTTGGCGTCGAGTAGATTGACGGCCAGCTGGTTGTAGTCCACGGGCGCAGGATAGCGGGCGTACCTTTCCGGCGACTTCCGGCCAAGCCCCCCGGGCCCGGTCCAGGACGGCCGACGGGTTCCGGCCGAGCCCTCCCGCGCGACGTCCCGACAGGCGGGCTCCTGCTGACCTGCGGGCACGAGTCTGGGAGGATGGCCCAGGCGTCCGGTCCGCAGCGGCCCACCACCCTCATGGCCGTACCGCGGAGGTCGCCTCGAACCTTGGTGCCGGAGAGCCACACCGCAGCGCCGCGCGTCGGCGGGCCGGCACGGAGTCGTCACGAAGGCGTACACAGCGTCGGACAGCACCGTCCGTACGCCGCAACCCGACAGGAGCGGATCGCATGCCCATCGCAACTCCCGAGGTCTACAACGAGATGCTGGACCGGGCCAAGGCGGGCAAGTTCGCCTACCCGGCCATCAACGTCACCTCGTCGCAGACCCTGCACGCCGCGCTGCGTGGTTTCGCCGAGGCCGAGAGCGACGGCATCATCCAGATCTCGACCGGTGGCGCGGAGTTCCTGGGCGGCCAGCACAACAAGGACATGGTGACCGGAGCGGTCGCGCTCGCCGAGTTCGCGCACATCGTCGCCGCCAAGTACGACATCACCGTCGCGCTGCACACCGACCACTGCCCGAAGGACAAGCTGGACGGCTACGTCCGCCCGCTGCTGGCGGTCTCCGCCGAGCGCGTGGCCAAGGGCGAGAACCCGCTGTTCCAGTCGCACATGTGGGACGGCTCGGCCGAGACCCTCGCCGACAACCTGGCGATCGCCCAGGAGCTGCTGGCCCAGGCCGCCGCCGCCAAGATCATCCTCGAGGTCGAGATCACCCCGACCGGCGGCGAGGAGGACGGCGTCACCCACGAGATCAACGACGAGCTGTACACCACCGTCAACGACGCCGTGCGCACCGCCGAGGCGCTGGGCCTGGGCGAGAAGGGCCGCTACCTGCTGGCCGCCTCGTTCGGCAACGTGCACGGCGTGTACAAGCCGGGCAACGTCGTGCTGAAGCCGGAGCTGCTGCGCGAGCTGCAGGACGCGATCGGCAAGCAGTACGGCAAGACCGACCCGTTCGACTTCGTCTTCCACGGCGGCTCGGGCTCCACCGCCGAGGAGATCGCCACCGCGCTGGAGAACGGCGTCGTGAAGATGAACCTGGACACCGACACCCAGTACGCCTTCACCCGCCCGGTGGCCGGCCACATGTTCGCCAACTACGACGGCGTGCTGAAGGTCGACGGCGAGGTCGGCAAGAAGAACACCTACGACCCCCGCACCTGGGGCAAGCTGGCCGAGGCCGGCATGGCCGCCCGCGTGTTCGAGGCCGCCGAGCAGCTGCGCTCGGCCGGCAAGCGCCTGAAGTGACGAACGCCCGGAGCGACGGGCACCCGCAGTGACGGGCGCCTGAAGTGACGAGTGCCCCCGGTGGATGATCCACCGGGGGCACGGTCACGTCCGGGTCCCTACAGCTCGGACGACGGCTTGAGCTCCGCGTACGCCTCGGCGCTGCTGTCCTTCAGGAACTGCCAGCAGCGGGCCTCCTCCTCGGTCTCCTTGATCGCGCCGGCCGCCCGGGCGAGCCCCGCCAGGCAGCGCAGGAAGCCGCGGTTGCCGCGGTGGTCCCACGGCACCGGGCCGTGGCCCTTCCAGCCGTTGCGGCGCAGCGCGTCCAGGCCGCGGTGGTAGCCGGTGCGGGCGTAGGCATAGGACTCGACGTAACGGCCGGCCACGTAGGCGTCGTCGGCGAGCATGGCCCAGGCGAGGCAGAAGCCGGGGAAGTCGGCGGCCACCTGGGTCGGTGAGGCCGACTCCTCCGCCAGCATCCGGTAGGGCTGCTCATCCTCCGGCAGGAGGGTCGGTTCGGGGCCGTCGAGAAGATTCCTGTGAATCGCCATGGGGTGCAGTCTGCCATCCGGTGCCCTGGGGTCAACCGCCCGGCCGTGACCGTGCGCCCCGCGAGCGGTCGGTGCCGGACGGTCACCACGGTCCCGCCGGGAACAGGCGTCTGCATACCCCGTATGTAGACATTCACCCATTCGCATGCCAGGGTGTCGGTCGTGCCCGCAGCCAGACCCGCCCGCCGGCGAGCCGCTCCACCCAGCAGCGCTCGCGGCGGCCGCCGACGCCGTCGGGCGCGCCGCGGGATCAAGCCTGGCATGCTCACGGCACTGGTGCTCTCCGTCCTGCTGCTGGGCACCGCGGCCTTCGCCCTGAGCCGGGGCGCGGACACCCCGGCCCCGGCCCCGACCGCCCAGGCCCGGCTCGCCCCGCCCGCCGAACAGTCGACCGGCGCCACCCCGACGACACCGGCGGCCCCCACCCCGACGGACACCCCCACGCCCACCCCGACCGCGCCGGACCCCGGCCCCACCAAGGGCTCGGGCACCTTCAGCATCGCCCCCGCCAGCGCCAAGGCCGTCGGCCGTGGCACCGTGCGCCGGTACCGGGTGGAGGTCGAGGACGGCATCGGCATCGACGCCGCGTCCGCCGCCGCCCAGATCCACGGCATCCTCGGCGACCGCCGCGGCTGGACCAACGACCGCAAGAACGCCTTCCAGCTGGTCGCGGGCGGCTCCTACGACTTCACCGTGAAGATCGCCTCCCCGGCCACCGTGGACAAGCTCTGCGGCGCCTCCGGCCTGGACACCCACGGCGAGGTCAACTGCAACGTCGGCAACCAGGTGCTGGTCAACTCCAAGCGCTGGAACACCGGTTCACCCCAGTTCAGCGGCCCGCTGGACGAGTACCGGGCGCTGATCGTCAACCACGAGGTCGGCCACCGGATCGGCCACGGGCACGAGACCTGCCCCGGCCCCGGCAAGCCCGCCCCCGCGATGATGCAGCAGATCTACGGCCTCAAGGGCTGCGCGCCGAACGCCTGGCCGTACTCGGCCGAGGGCACCTACCTGAGCGGCCCGGCCGTCCCGTAGCCGGCCCTCCCCCAGCCGGCCCTCCCGTCGCCGGCCGCCCCCAGCCGGTCGTCCCGTCGCCGGCCCGTCCGTTCAAGGCGCGGACCGGAACGGAGTTGAGACCTGATCGCCGGACAGCCGGGACCTCGACGACCTAGCCTGCGATCATGACCGCTGCCCACCGCCGAAGGCTCACCGCCGTGTTCGCCGCCGCCGGGATCACCCTCGGCGCCGCCGCCTGCTCGTCCTCCGCCGGGGGCGTTCCAGGGCCCGGCGCGCTCTCCTACGACACCGTCCGCTCGACCGCCGAGAAGCTGCAGACGGACAAGCAGGACACCTGCCCCTTCGACCTCGACCTCGCCAAGGCCCTGAAGGCGGCCGGGATCCCCGGCGGCATCACCCCCGACCACGAGGGCGGGCACGCCGTCCAGGGCAGCGTCGGCGACGGCCTGCCCCCGCAGCCGTGGCCGTCCGGCGCGAGCCATCCGGCATCCATGCCGTCCGTCCCGGCCACTCCCCCGCACGCCGACATCATCTGCGCGTACCGGGCCGGTACGACCGGGCTGAACATCGAGCTGTTCGCCGTCCCGCAGCCCGGGACCGCCGTCAACATGCTGCTCCCGGGCATCCAGCGGGCCGCGCAGCTCAGCGTGGCCGGGCTCCAGCAGTTCGCCACCGAGCAGCCGGGCCCCGGCCAGACCAGGCTCGTCGGCAAGGGGACCGCGGCGCTCGCCCGGATCGCGCCCAAGGGCGAGGGGGACATCGTCCTGATGCTGTCCCAGGACACCGGCAGCGGCGAACCGGACCAGGGCCTCACCGGCGAACCCCTGCGCAAGGCCGCCGAGAACCTGGTCGGCCAGCTCCGCTAGCCCAGGACCGGCAGGTACTCCCCCAGGTCGCTGCGCTCGCCGGAGGCGGACACGTCGTGGTCCGCCACCGCCGCCGCCCACGGCACCCGGCCGGTGGCGAGCCTGATCCAGGTCAGCGGGTCGGTCTCGACCACGTTGGGCGGGGTGCCGCGGGTGTGCCGGGGGCCCTCGACGGCCTGCACGACGGCGTACGGCGGGATCCGCAGCTCGACCGCCCCGCCGGGGGCCCGGGCGGCCAGGGCGTCGGCGAGCAGCCGGGTGACGGCGGCGAGGGCCTGGCGGTCGTGCGGGAAGGCGTCGAGGCCGAGGGCGGCGGCCAGGTCGTCGGCGTGCACCACGGTCTCGACGAGCCGGGTGACCAGCATGTCGGCGAGCGTCATCGAGCCGAGCCGGATCTCGAACCGCCGCGCCGGGTCGGCGGCTTCGGGCCTCGCCAGCAGCCCGGTCAACGCCTCGGCGGCGCGCCCGAAGGCCGCCGCGACCGTGGCCGCGTCCCCGTCGAAGTCCGTCGCGGCCCGCTCCCGGGCCTGCTCGTCCAGCAGCGGCGCGACCGTGCCGACCGCCGCCACCCAGCCCGTCAGGTCGAGCGGCGGGCGCCCCTGCAGCGGGTCGTCCAGGTGCGCGGGGACGTAGTCCAGCTGGACGGCCAGGTGCGCGAGCAACTCCCGCACCCGCCAGTCCCCCAGCCTGGTCGGCAGGTCCAACTGCCCGTCGCCGAGGCCGTCCACGGCGGCGCGCAGCGCCCCGGTCTGGGCGGCCAGCGCGGCACGGACCTTCTGCGGCTGGTACGTACGGGACTTGGCAGGCATGGGGCCCAACATACGCCTGGGGCCCGTCTTCAAACGCCCGGCAGGCGGGAGTTTGAAGACGGGCCCCTGTGGGCGGACGGTTCGGTTGAACCGCCCGCCCCTCGGTACGGCCCGATCAGGCCAGCAGGGCCTCGATGACGCCGGTGTGGGCGTCCTTCAGCTCGGCCAGCGTGACGCTGAACTGCCCCTGGACGTCGATGCTGTCGCCGTCCACGACACCGATCCGGGTGGCCGGCAGGCCACGCGCGGTGCACATGTCGTTGAAGCGGAGCTCCTCGCTGCGCGGCACCGCCACGAGGGCGCGGCCGGCCGACTCCGAGAACAGCAGGACGAACGGGTCGGTGCCCGCGGGCACGACGATCCGCGCGCCGTGACCGCCCTTGAGGCAGCTCTCCACGAGCGCCTGGCCGAGGCCGCCGTCGGAGAGGTCGTGCGCGGCGTCGATCATGCCGTCGCGCGAGGCGGCGATCAGGATGTCGCCGAGCAGCCGCTCGCGCTCCAGGTCCACCGCGGGCGGCAGGCCGCCGAGGTGGTCGTGGACGACCTGCGACCAGGCCGAGCCGCCGAGCTCGTCCGCGGTGTCGCCGAGCAGGTAGAGCAGCTGCCCCTCCTCGGCGAAGGCGACCGGGGTGCGCCGGGTGACGTCGTCGATGACGCCGAGCACCGCGACCACCGGGGTCGGGTGGATGGCGACCTCGCCGGTCTGGTTGTACAGCGAGACGTTGCCGCCGGTCACCGGGGTGCCGAGCACCAGGCAGGCGTCGGCCAGGCCGCGGGTGGCCTCGGCGAACTGCCACATGACGTCCGGGTCCTCGGGGGAGCCGAAGTTGAGGCAGTCGGAGACGGCGAGCGGCTTGGCGCCGCCGGCCGCGACGTTGCGGTAGGCCTCGGCCAGGGCCAGCTGGGCGCCGGTGTACGGGTCCAGCTTGGCGTAGCGGCCGTTGCCGTCGGTGGCGACCGAGACGCCGAGGTTGGTCTCGTCGTCGATCCGGATCATGCCCGAGTCCTCGCCGTGCGAGAGCACGGTGTTGCCGAGCACGTAGCGGTCGTACTGGTCGGTGATCCAGGACTTGGAGGCCTGGTTCGGGTGGCTCGCGACCTTCAGCAGGTCGGCCTTGAGGCCCTCGCCGGTGGTCGGACGGGCCAGCCGCTCGGCGGTGGGGGCGTCGGCCTGGAGCGCGTCCTGCCAGCTCGGGCGGGCGTAGGGGCGCTCGTAGGTCGGGCCCTCGTGGGCGACGGTGCGCGGGGGCACGTCCACCACGAGCTCGCCGTGCCAGAAGATCTCCAGGCGCTCGCCGTCGGTCACCTCACCGATGACGTTGGCGATGACGTCCCACTTCTCGCAGATCTCCAGGAAGCGGGCGACCTTGTCGGGCTCGACGATCGCGCACATGCGCTCCTGCGACTCGCTCATGAGGATCTCCTCCGGCGAGAGCGTGTGGTCGCGCAGGTGCACGGTGTCGAGGTCGATCCGCATGCCGCCGGAGCCGGCCGAGGCCAGCTCGCTGGTGGCGCAGGAGAGACCGGCGCCGCCGAGGTCCTGGATGCCCTTGACGAGCTTCTCCCGGAAGATCTCCAGGGTGCACTCGATCAGGAGCTTCTCCTGGAACGGGTCGCCGACCTGGACGGCCGGGCGCTTGGCCGGCTTGGTGTCGTCGAAGGTCTCGGAGGCCAGCACCGAGACGCCGCCGATGCCGTCGCCGCCGGTGCGGGCGCCGTACAGGATGACCTTGTTGCCGGCTCCGGAGGCCTGCGCGAGGTGGATGTCCTCGTGCTTCATGACGCCCACGCACAGGGCGTTGACCAGCGGGTTGCCCTGGTAGCAGGAGTCGAAGACGACCTCGCCGCCGATGTTCGGCAGGCCCAGGCAGTTGCCGTAGCCGCCGATGCCCGCGACGATGCCGGGCAGCACGCGCCGGGTGTCCGGGTGGTCGGCCGCACCGAAGCGCAGCGGGTCCATCACGGCGACCGGGCGGGCGCCCATCGCCAGGATGTCGCGCACGATGCCGCCGATGCCGGTGGCCGCGCCCTGGTAGGGCTCGATGTACGAGGGGTGGTTGTGCGACTCGACCTTGAAGGTCACCGCGTAGCCCTGGCCGACGTCGACCACACCGGCGTTCTCGCCGATGCCGACGAGCATCGCGTCCGAATCCGGCTTCTTCTCGCCGAACTGCTTCAGGTGGACCTTGCTGCTCTTGTACGAACAGTGCTCGGACCACATGACCGAGTACATCGCGAGTTCGGCGCCGGTCGGGCGGCGGCCGAGAATCTCCCGGATGCGCGCGTACTCGTCCTCCTTGAGGCCGAGTTCGGCCCACGGCTGGGCGGCGTCCGGGGTCTGCTCGGCGTTCTTGACGGTGTCGAGGCTCATCAGGCGTTCACCAGCTGCTTCAGGACGGAAGTGAAGAAGCCCAGGCCCTCGGTGGTCGGACCGGTGAGCGACTCCACGGCGTGCTCCGGGTGCGGCATCAGGCCGACGACATTGCCGGCGGCGTTGGTGATGCCGGCGATGTCGCGGTACGAACCGTTCGGGTTGACGTCGAGGTAACGGGCCACGACCCGGCCCTCGGCCTCGAGTTCGTCCAGGACGTGCGTGTCGGCGACGAAGCGGCCCTCGCCGTTCTTCAGCGGGACGACGATTTCCTGGCCGGCCGAGTAATCCCGGGTCCAGGCGGTCTCCGCGTTCTCGATGCGCAGCTTCTGGTCGCGGCAGATGAAGTGCAGCGAGTCGTTCCGGGTGAGCGCGCCGGGCAGCAGGTGCGATTCGCACAGCACCTGGAAGCCGTTGCAGATACCCAGCACGGGCATTCCGAGCCGGGCCTGCTCGATGACGGTCTCCATCACCGGCGAGAAGCGGGAGATCGCGCCGCAGCGCAGATAGTCGCCGTAACTGAATCCGCCGGGCAGGACGACGGCGTCGACCTGGTGGAGATCCTTGTCACGGTGCCAGAGGGCGACCGGCTCCGCGCCGGCCAGGCGGACCGCGCGCTGGGCGTCGCGGTCGTCGAGGGATCCGGGGAAAGTGACGACGCCTACGCGGGTGGTCACTTCACCTCCTCCTCGACCCGGACGGTGAAGTCCTCGATCACGGTGTTGGCGAGAAAGGTCTCGGCGGCTTCGCGGATACGGGCGAGCGCGGCGTCGTCGACCGGACCCTCCAGCTCCAGCTCGAAACGCTTGCCCTGGCGGACGTCGGCGATCCCGGTGAATCCGAGACGGGGCAGTGCACGCTGCACCGCCTGTCCCTGGGGGTCGAGGATCTCCGGCTTGAGCATGACGTCGACTACGACGCGTGCCACTGGCACTCCCGGTGGTGTCTTCGGTGAGGCGGGGGAACTCCAGACTACCGGCCGTTCGGGGCAGGATTGCTGGCCGGGGAGGGTGACGCGCGTAGACCCAGGACCCTTACGACACAAGGGATCCAGCACCCCCACCCCCCGCGCGACCCGACCCGTTTCCCAGGATTCGCGGACCCGAACCGCGACACCCGAAGAACACCCGAATACGGCACTTGGGGACAGACCCGCCCGTCCCGCACGCCGGTATCCCGCAGTCCCGCGAAGACTCGTGAATATCCGGAAAAGAATGCCGAACTCTTCGATTTCGACCCCCTTCGGGTGCAGAATAGGGCCACCTGTCGCGGCAAGTGCTGCGTATCCGGCGGGCCACCCGGCCTGCCCGTGTGCGCTTGCGCGAGTTGGTGCACATCAGGCCCCCGGACGCACTCCGCGAACCGGCGGTCGAATTGCCCGAGAGGATTGACACCCATGGCTCAGCGTGTAGTTGTCACGCTCTCCGACGACCTGGACGGCGGTGCCGCCGCGGAAACCGTCCACTTCGGCGTCGACGGGAAGTCGTACGAGATCGACCTGTCCGTGGACAACGCGGAAAAGCTGCGGGAGGCCCTCGCTCCGTTCGTCGCGGCCGGCCGTCGCCAAAGCCGCACCGGAAAGTCCTTCCGCCGCACCGCGCTCACCCCGGACCCGGCCGCCGTCCGCGCCTGGGCCCAGTCGCACGGCTTGGAGCTGCCGGCCCGGGGCCGCATCCCCAAGCACGTGTACGAGGAGTTCGCCGCGGCGAACTGACCCCGTCGGGGCACCGCCCCGGTCGCCCTGCCCGCCTGGACCGAAAGGGTGGGGCGACCACCCCGAACGATGCTGTAGAGTAATCCTCGTCGCCGCAACGGAGAGATCCGAAGAGGCGGCGGGTGCCCCACCAGGCACCGCGCGGACGTGGCTCAGTTGGTAGAGCATCACCTTGCCAAGGTGAGGGTCGCGAGTTCGAATCTCGTCGTCCGCTC
>NZ_JBVHIP010000005.1:241016-315003 GCF_055560495.1 Kitasatospora sp. NPDC023176
GGGTGCCCCACCAGGCACCGCGCGGACGTGGCTCAGTTGGTAGAGCATCACCTTGCCAAGGTGAGGGTCGCGAGTTCGAATCTCGTCGTCCGCTCGCAGTGCGCGAGCACAGCACAACTCAATATCTTGACCCTGCGGACGTGGCTCAGTTGGTAGAGCATCACCTTGCCAAGGTGAGGGTCGCGAGTTCGAATCTCGTCGTCCGCTCCAGAACGAAGGCCCCCTCGATCGAGGGGGCCTTCGGCGTATTCCCGCACTTCCTCCCCCACTCCTCCCCATGACATTTGTCATCGCCGACCCGTGGATCCGCACCGCCGGTTCATGACGGCGCGCACTGCCCGCGCGGCCGGGCCGGCGGAAGGCTTGAGGCATGGAGAAGAGCCAGCCAGCCCGCCCCGGCGACAGCGTGATCGAGGTCACCGACCTGCACCGCCACTACGGCACCGGCGCCACCGAGTACCACGCCGTCCGCGGCGTCGACCTGACCGTCGGCCGCGGCGAGCTGTTCGCCCTGCTCGGCACCAACGGCGCCGGCAAGACCTCCACCATGGAGGTCATCGAGGGCCTGGCCGCGCCCGGCGGGGGCACCGTCCGGGTGCTCGGCCACGACCCCTTCAAGGAGCGCACCGCCGTCCGGCCGCGGATCGGCATCATGCTCCAGGAGGGCGGCTTCCCCGGCGAACTCACCGCCGCCGAGACCGGCCGCACCTGGGCCGGGGTGACCAGCGGCGCCCGCCCGGTCGCGGAGGCCCTGGACCTGGTCGGCCTCGGCCACCGCGCCGACGTCCGGGTCAAGCAGCTCTCCGGCGGCGAACGGCGCCGGCTCGACCTCGCGATGGCCCTGCTCGGCCGTCCCGAAGTGCTGTTCCTGGACGAGCCCAGCACCGGCCTCGACCCGGAGGCGCGCGCCGCCGTCTGGCGGCTGGTGCGCGAACTGCGCGCCCAGGGCACCACGGTGCTGCTCACCACCCACTACCTGGAGGAGGCCGAGGAGCTCGCCGACCGGCTCGCCATCATGCACGGCGGCCGGGTCGTCACCACCGGCACCGTCGCCGAGGTGATCGCCGGCCGGCCCTCCCGGATCACCTTCGAACTCCCCGAGTTCACCGGCAGCGCGCTGCCCGTCCTGCCCGGGGCCGAGGTCACCGTCGACGGCCGCAAGGTCACCGTGCAGAGCACCGGTCTCCAGGACACCCTCACCGACCTGCTCGGCTGGGCCCGGCACCACGGAATCGCCCTCGGCGCCCTGGACGCCCGCAGCGCCTCGCTGGAGGAGGCCTTCCTGGCCATCGCCTCCGAGGCCGCCCACCAGGCCCCACCGCGCACCACACCGCCTTCAGGGCCCACCCGTCCCGCCCGCCGCCGCCTGATCGGATCCGCCCGATGACCACCGCCGCCACCACCGCCACGGGTGCCCCGAGCACCACCGCCGGCCGGCTGTTCGCCCTCGGCCGCGCCGAGGCCACCCTGCTGCTGCGCAACCGCACCGCGCTCTTCACCGCCGTGGTGCTGCCGGTGGTGCTGATCAGCACCCTGCGCGGAATGCTCAGGAAGCAGGCCGAGAACACCCCCGGGCTGGACGTCGACTCACTGCTGGTCTACGGCTCGGTCGGGATGATCCTGGCCTTCGTCGTCTACTACAACCTGACCGCCGCGTACGTCGGGCGGCGCGGCGAGCTGGTGCTCAAGCGACTGCGCACCGGCGAGGCCAGGGACCTGGAGATCCTGCTCGGCACCGCCGTCCCCTCGCTCGTCCTCGGCCTGCTGATGGCCGCCCTGATCGGGATCGGCGGCAGCCTCGGCCTGCACCTGGCCGTGCCGGTCAACCCGCTGCTGATGCTGGTCGGCCTGGTGCTGACCCTGGCCACCATGATCGCCCTGGCCGCGCTCTCCAGCGCCTTCACCAAGACCGTGGAGAGCGCGGGCATCACCACCCTGCCGGTCATGCTGGTCATGCAGTTCGGCTCCGGCCTGTTCGTCCCGCTGGAGGTCATGCCCTCGCAGCTGGCCGACATCTGCCGCCTGCTGCCGACCACCCCGGCCTTCCAGCTGATCCGGGTCGGCTGGTTCGGCACCGACGGCTCGGCCGCCCCGACCGGCTTCCTCGGCAGCTGGGGCGCCGCCGCCCCGTACCTGGTCACCGGTACGGTCTGGCTCGGCCTGGCGGTCTGGGGCGCGGTCCGCTACTTCCGCTGGGAGCCGCGGCGCTGACCTGGGTGGAATCCGAAGGGCCCCTCCCCGTTCGACCTCTGATATGAAGGCAGCGACACGATCGTGATCAGACGGGGAGCACTGCGATGGTCCGGGGGCCTATCCGCCGCTGGAAGGGCTACGGCAAGCCGCAACGCGCCGAGCTGTACTTCCGCTGGTCGCTCTACCTGATGGCGTGGTTCATGCTGCCGCTGAACCTGCTGGCCATCGCCTCCTCGATGCGGAACACGGGCGCGACGGCCGCCACCCAGGTCGCCCTGGTCCTGCCCCTCGCCTCGGTCCTGGTCACCCTCCGGGCCTACCGCACCTCGCTCGACCACTACCTGGGGCGGCCCAGCACCCACCGGCGCTGGCTGATCGTCAACGCCGTCCTCACGGTGGTCGGTTCCTGGGCCGTGCTGCTACTCGGCCCGTCCTCCGACGGGGCGTCGTCCCATCCCGGCCCACCGTTCACCGCAGTGGTCGCCGCCACCCTGGTGAGCGCGACCGCGGGCCCCGCGGGGGTGGGTCTGCGGTTGCGCTGGGCCTTCCTCGCCGGAGCCGCGCTACCGCTCGCGCTCGCCCCCGCGATGCTGCTGGCCGGCATCAGCCCCGCCGTCACCACGGGATGGCTGGTCGGCGCGGCCATCGGCACGCTCATCCTGATCGGCAGCTGCCGCAGCTTCGCCTGGGTGACCGCCATCGTCTGGGAGCTGGACGCCGCCCGCGAGGCGCAGTCCCGACTGGCCGTCGCCGAGGAGCGGCTGCGCTTCTCCCGCGACCTGCACGACGTGATGGGCCGCAACCTCACCACCATCGCGCTGAAGAGCGAACTCGCCGTCCAGCTCGCCCGGCGCGGGCGCCCGGAGGCCGCCGAGCAGATGGCCGAGGTGCAGAAGATCGCCCAGGATTCGCAGCGCGAGGTCCGGGACGTCATTCGCGGCTACCGCACCGCCGACCTGCACGCCGAGGCGATCGGTGCCCGGGCGGTGCTGCGCTCCGCCGACATCGCCTGCGAGATCGACCTCGGCGAGAACGCCGACCGGCTGCCGCTGGCGGTCCAATCGGTGCTCGGCTGGGTGATCCGCGAGGCCACCACCAACGTGTTGCGGCACAGCGAGGCCGCCCACTGCCTGATCCGGCTGCGGCGGGAGGACGGCCGGGCAGTGCTGGAGCTGGAGAACGACGGCGTGCCGGAGGTCCCGATCCCCTCCCAGGGCGCCGGCACCGGGCTGCGCGGCCTGCGCGAACGGCTGGCCGCCCACGACGGTGAACTGACCGTCCCGACGGCCGTGCCGGGCACCTTCCGGGTGCTCGCCGCCGTACCGCTCCGAACCCCGTAACCGAGGAAGGCCGCCCGATGACCGAGAACACCGCGCCCGTCCGCGTCCTGCTCGCCGACGACGAGCACCTGATCCGCGGCGCACTGGCCGCGCTGCTCTCGCTGGAGGACGACATCGAGGTGGTCGCCCAGGCCGGCTCCGGCCCGGAGGCGCTGGCGATGGCTCGGTCGCACCGGCCGGACATCGCGGTGCTGGACCTGCAGATGCCCGGCAAGGACGGCATCGAGGTGGCCAGCGAGCTGCGCCGGCTGCTGCCGGAGTGCCGCTGCATGATCGTCACCGGCCACGGCCGGCCCGGCTACCTGAAGCGGGCACTGGAGGTCGGGGTGCGCGGCTTCCTGCCGAAGACCGTCTCCGCGGCCGACCTGGCCGGCATCATCCGCACCGTGCGCTCCGGCGGCCGGTACGTGGACCCGGAGCTGGCGGCGGACGCGATCAGTGCCGGGGAGACCCCGCTGACCCCGCGCGAGACGGACGTCCTGGAGCTGGCCGCGGACGGCACCCCGATCGCGGAGATCGCCGAGCGGGCCGCGCTGTCCCAGGGCACCGTGCGCAACTACCTGTCCTCGGCGGCCACCAAGCTGGGCGCGGAGAACCGGCACGCGGCGGTGCGGATCGCCCGCGAGCACGGCTGGATCTAGCGGCCGTGCCCGCGGGCGGTCGGGGAGGTCACACCCAGCTGGTGCCGGTCAGCCGCTCGTACACCTCGATGTACTTGGCGCGGGTCCGCTCGACCAGCTCGGCGGGCAGCTCCGGCGGCGGCTGCTCGCTGTAGCGGTCCCAGCCGGAGGCCGGGGAGACCAGCCAGTCGCGGATCAGCTGCTTGTCGAAGGACGCCTGCGAGCGGCCCGGCTCGTACTCGTCGGCCGGCCAGTAGCGGGAGGAGTCCGGGGTGAGCACCTCGTCGCCGATGATCAGCTCGCCGTCCAGCAGGCCGAACTCGAACTTGGTGTCGGCCAGGATGATGCCGCGGTCGCGGGCGATGTCGCGGGCCCGGGAGTAGACGTCCAGGGTGGTGCGGCGGACCTGGTTGGCCAGCTCGGCGCCGATCCGGCGGGCGGTCTCCTCGTAGGGGACGTTCTCGTCGTGCTCACCGACCTCGGCCTTGAGGGCCGGGGTGTAGATCGGGGCGGGCAGCTCGGAGCTGTTCTCCAGGCCCTCCGGCAGGGCGATGCCGCAGACCGTGCGGCTCTCCCGGTACTCGGTCAGGCCGGAGCCGGCCAGGTAGCCGCGGGCGACCGCCTCGACCGGGATCATGTCCAGGCTCTTGCAGATCAGCGTGCGGCCCTTCCAGTCGGCGGGGGCGCCGACCGGGACCTCGGTGGAGATCACGTGGTTGGGGACGATGTCGGCGATCCGCTCGAACCACCACAGCGAGAGCTGGGTGAGCACCCGGCCCTTGTCCGGGATCTCGTTCGGCAGCACCCAGTCGTGGGCGGACGTCCGGTCGCTGGCCACCATCACCAGCTCGCCCGCCTCGGTGCGGTACAGGTCGCGCACCTTGCCGGTGTGCAGGTGGACCAGGCCGGGTACCAGGACCGGCTCGGGCTTGGTGACAAATCCGCTCAAGGTGTTCAGTCCTCAGGGGTCGTTCACGGGCGTGGGGCACCCGCGAAAGGGGAGGTCACTGCTCCCGCAGTCTTTCACGCCCGCCCGGCCCCGGTTCCTGCGGAGCCGGAGCTCGGCTCCTGCGCAGCCCGGACTCAGTTCTTGCAGAGGCGGTCCAGCAGGTTGGCGGTGGCCCGCTGGACCCGTTCGTCGGTGAGCCCGGGGCGACCGAGGGCGGGCGACCAGGCGAAGGTGCCGGCCGCGAAGACGTACGCGCCGCTGGGCGCCCGGTACAGCGAGGTCTCCTGGTAGCGGGTGCGGCCGGCCAGGTCCCGGTACGGCGAGTGGGCCAGCAGCACCCGCTCGGCGTGCTCGGGCAGCGCGACCTTCGGGTAGTACCGGTCGGCCTCCCCCGCGACCAGGCCGGGCAGCTCGTCGCCCTCCTGCAGCCCGGTGCCGTCCCACAGCCAGTGCGCGGTGTGCCGGGCGACCAGCGGTACGGGCGCGGCGACCCGGCCCGAGTACTGCACCCCGAGCAGGTGCTGCTCGGGCTCACCGGCGTCCCGCCACAGCGCGCTGGCCGCGCCGGGCACCCCGGCGGCCGGGCTGCCCGGCCCGACCTTCTGCCGCTTGCGGCAGTTGAGCAGCCGGTGGGGCTCGCCGGAGGCGGCGGCGGTCAGTTCGACCCGCCAGTACATGGTGTTGGCGGACAGGAAGACCAGCGAGGTGCCGCCGTCCCGGGCCCGCTCGGCGGCCCGGCGCATCGGCTCGGACCAGTACTCGTCGTGGCCGGGGAAGACCAGCGCGCGGTGCTCGCCCGGGTCCACCAGCCCGGCGTGCAGGTCGGTGGCGGTGGCGTAGGAGAGGTCGTAGCCGTAGCGCTCGGCCCAGCGGATGAAGTCGTAGGCGTGGCCGACGTGCAGCGGCAGTCCGGCGGTGGCGTGCGGGCGGTCGAAGGAGACGGTGACGGCCGCCTCGGGCTCGCCGACCAGGCCGCCCCGGCCGTCCCAGGCGTGGTAGAGGCTGGCGCCGGTGCGACCGTCCTCGGGGAACAGGTTGTACGCCTGCCAGGTCACGTCCGGGACCACCAGGAGCAGTTCGGCGGTATGCCCCTGGTCGGCGAAGTCCCTTACGGTGAACGGGATGTGGCTGCGGTGCAGCATGTCCGCGGTGGTCAGCACGGCGACGTACGCGCCGGGCTTCCAGTGCGGCGGGACCTGCAGCCGCCAGGAGTGCCACCAGTGGTGGCAGGAGACCGTCCGCTCGACCACCAGCGGGGCGGGCTGGACCAGCCCGGCGATCAGCGGGCTGGACGTCATGTGGCGGGCGCCGTCGCCGCCGTAGTGGCCGATCCGGTAGACGTCCACGGTGAACTCGCGGGGCGGGTTGACGGTGACCCGGAAGTCCACCGAGCCGCCGGGGCGGACCACCCCGGCCGAGGCGAAGCCCTTGATCTGCTGGTCCACGTCGTTGGAGCTCTGCGGGGTGCCGACCGGCGGCTTGGGCCGCACGCCCGCCGACAGCGGCTGCTGGCCGGGCGCGTCCACCGAGACGTACCAGGGCACGGCGCCCTCGGCCCCGGCCAGGTACTGCTCGGGGCTGCGCAGCCAGGGCAACGGGCCCTGGCCGAAGGGGTCGGAGACGCTGTAAGCGTGCGTGCCCGACTCCCAGCGGCGGTTGAGTTCGGTCCCCACGCGCCCCTCCCAGGTGCACTTCCGTCCGGCTGGCACGTGCCCCCCGGATGTGCGTGCGGTCTAATACACCACACCGTGCTGGCGCTCCGTCACCCCACGGTGGCAATTGGTGTCGAGAATCTTCCGGGCCGTCGGGGCAGGGCCTCCGGCCTGCGGAGACGGCCGGCGGCCGGGGCTCCCGGGGGCGCGTGCCGGGGCACCGAGCGCCGCCCGGGACGGTAGCGACATCAGAGGCGGACGGGTTTCTCCAGCCGGACCTCGGCGGCGTCCAGCCAGGCGCGCAGCGGTCCGTCCTGGCCCTGCTCCACGGCCTGGGCCACCGGGCCGGCCAGGTCGGTGCGGCGGACCCCGCCGAGCAGCAGCACCGGGCCGTCCAGCCAGTCCAGCCCGGGGGCGCCGCCCGCGGTGTCCACGGCGGCGCAGCAGACCATCGCGGTGACGTGGTCGACCAGCAGGTCGCGGCCGGTGCGGTCGGGTTCGAGCAGCGGCGCCGGGGCGGTGGTGCGGGCGAGCTGGGCGGCCAGGGCCGCGGCCAGCTGCTCGCCGTCGCCCTCGGCGAGCCGGACCAGCAGCCGGGTGAGGGTCGGGGCGCCGGGGCGGGACTGCGGGGCCAGCCGGTCCAGCGCGGACTGCAGGGAGGCGGCCCGGGCCCGCCAGCCGGCGTCCACCGCCTCGGCCGGGTAGTCGGCCCACTCCAGCTCGTGCCAGACGCCGCCCGCCGGGCGGCCGAAGAACAGCTCGGCGGCGAGCCGGGAGACCGCCCGGTCCACCGTGCCGGGCTCCTCCAGCAGGTCGCAGGCGGGGCGGTCGCCGAGCCGGGTGCCGTAGCCGTCGGCCAGCCGGTCGCGGCGGGACAGCTCGGTCAGTGCGGCGACCACTCCGGCGTTCAGGTGCGCCGGGTGGCGGCCGAGCCGCCAGGCGGGCAGCGCGACCCGGGTGAGCAGCCGGTCCCAGCCGGCGTAGGCCAGGCCGACCTGCTCCTGGGCGGCGATCCGCAGGCCGTAGTCGACCGTCCTGGCCTGCTCGGAGGCCCAGCTCGCGACGGACCGCTCCAGCTCGGCGGAGTGGCCGCGGCAGGCGCCCAGCAGCCGGCGGGTGATCCGCTGGGTGATCCGGTCGGCGAACCCGGCCGGGCCGGGGCGGGGCGGGGCGGGCGGCTCGGCCAGGGTGCCGCCGCCGAGACCGGAGGCCGTGCCCGCGCCGGAGTCCAGACAGGCGTCCAGGCTGCGCAGGAAGCGCCGGGCGGCGGCGATCTCCGGGTCCGCGGAGGCGGCCGTACCGGCCACCACGGGGGCGAGCAGGGCGCGCAGTTCGCCGGCCCGCATCCACCACAGGAAGGGCGAGCCGATCACCAGTACCGGCGCGGGGGGCGCGGCGTGCGGGCGCGGCCCGCGGGGGCGCCGCGGCGGTGCGACGTCCTCCAGCCAGCTGTCGCAGTCCGGGGTGAGGGCCACCGCGGAGGGCGCGGGGACGTCCAGCCGGTCGGCCAGTTCGTCGATCAGCCGGTACAGCTCGGGGGCGGCGGACCGCTCGACCGGCACGGCCGGGGTCCGCGGCGGGACGGCCCGGCGCAGGGCGCGGGCGGTCAGCCCGGCCACCAGCAGGGTCAGCGTGGCGATCGCGCAGAACACCCAGCGGGCGGCGTCCCAGCCGGCGGCGTCGGAGGAACCGGCGGCCCCGATCCGGCCGGTGAACCGGCCCGCGAGCAGGACCACCGCGACGGCGGCGGGCAGGACGGCCACGGCCAGAGCCAGGCCCCGGATCCGCAGGACCGCTTGGGCATGAGCGCGCGCGGTGTCGACAGCCATACGGTGCGGCACCCCCTTCGGAGCCCTCGGGCACCCGCTACGGGCCCTGAGCCGACTCGAAACGATCAGTTCCGACCGGGAAGCGGAGGCGTCCGATCCCCGGCAGTGCATGCTGTGTGGCGCTACTGCCATTTTCGACGCCCCGGTGCGGGCGGGTGTTCCGGATCGGCCCGGTTTCCACTCGTCCCGGTGACGCCGCCCGGTCGTCGAGGTGACGCCGTCCGAAGTCCGGACTCCCACGACCGGTCCGGTGCGAAGCACCGGGCGACCGTCCGGCCGATCGCCGTCCAGCATCCCCCCGCGGGCGCGCCGCTACCCGGCGGCGCCCCCGGCGCACGGCCCGTCGTACGGCGATCCAGCGCACCATAAGGCCGGGCGCCCGGTTACGTCAGCCGGATGCGGGTGCTATCACCCGATGGGCTGGAATCCGCCCGCCGAACGGTGAGTCGCACCCCGGGACCGCCCCCACCCGGGAAACGCCGGAGGCGCTGCGCCCTGTGGGTTGTTTCTCCGCTCTTCCCGGGCTCGCTCAGGGATGACGCGGGCCCTACGGCGCGGGCTACGGCGCGGGCTACGGCGCGGCCCCCGTGCGAGTGGTTCGCACGGGGGCCGCGAGGGACGCGCGGGGTGCCTCAGGCGGTGGCCGCCTTGAGGGCGATGTCGGTGCGGTGCTGGCCGCCCTTGAGGGAGATCCGGTCCACAGCCGCGTACGCGCGCTCGCGGGCCTCGGCCAGGTCGGCTCCGGTCGCGGTGACCGACAGGACACGGCCGCCGGCGCTGAGCACCCGGCCGTCCCGGTCCGCCACCGTGCCGGCGTGCAGCACGTACGCGGTGCCGTCCGCCTCGGCCTCGGCCAGGCCCTCGATCGGGTCGCCGGTGCGGGGCGCGGCCGGGTAGCCCTCGGAGGCGACGACCACGGTGACGGCCGCCCCCTCGTCCCAGCGCAGCGGCTCCAGCTGGTCCAGGGCGCCGGTGGCGGAGGCCAGCAGCACGCCGGCCAGCGGGGTGCGCAGCCGGGCCAGCACGACCTGGGTCTCCGGGTCGCCGAAGCGGGCGTTGAACTCGATCACCCGGGTGCCGCGGGAGGTGAGCGCCAGGCCCGCGTACAGCAGGCCGGAGAACTCGGTGCCGCGGCGGCGCAGTTCGTCCACCGTCGGCTGGAGGACGGTGTCCAGGACCTCCTGGACCAGCCCGGCCGGTGCCCACGGCAGCGGCGAGTAGGCGCCCATGCCGCCGGTGTTGGGGCCCTCGTCGCCGTCCAGCGCGCGCTTGAAGTCCTGCGCGGGCTGCAGCGGCAGCACGGTGGTGCCGTCGGTGATCGCGAACAGCGAGACCTCGGGGCCGTCCAGGTACTCCTCGATGACCACGCGCTCGCAGGAGGCAGCGTGCGCCAGCGCGGCCGCGCGGTCGGAGGTGACCACGACGCCCTTGCCGGCCGCCAGGCCGTCGTCCTTGACCACGTACGGGGCGCCGAAGGCGTCCAGTGCCTCGGCGGCCTCCTCGGCGGTGGTGCAGACGTAGGAGCGGGCGGTGGGCACGCCGGCGCCGGCCATCACGTCCTTGGCGAAGGCCTTGGAGCCCTCCAGCTGCGCGGCCGCGCCGGAGGGGCCGAAGACCGGGATGCCGGCCGCGCGCACGGCGTCGGCGACGCCGGCCACCAGCGGGGCCTCGGGGCCGACCACGACCAGGTCGGCGCCGAGCCTGGCGGCGAGTTCGGTGACCTGGGCGCCGTCCAGTTGGTCGACCGGGTGAACGGTCGCCACCTGGGCGGTCCCGGCGTTGCCCGGGGCACAGTGCAACTCGGTCACGGAGGGATCTTGGGACAGGGAGCGGCACAGGGCGTGTTCGCGGGCGCCGCCGCCGATGACGAGGACCTTCACGCCTGGCAGCGTAGTCGGTGGCCTGTTCCGGCCGCTCTCCGGTCCCGTCGGATCCTCCAGGAGGAGCGCTCCGTACACCGATCACGTAGGAGGATCCTCCAAGCCCGGCCGGGCCGGATGTGCGTCGGGTGCCCGGGTCAGGACGGCGGGTCACCGGCGCCTCGCTCGGACGGGTGAAATCTCGCCGACCCCCGCAACCGCCCCACCTCGGGTTCCGGTGGCCGAAACCGGTAACGATCACCGGTGAAGCGCCCCACGGTCAGCCATTTGGCGGTAAGAAGTGCTGTTGGAGAACCACCGGCAGACGTCCCGTCAGCCGATGCGCCGACAGACCAAGCCGCCCGCCCGCCACAGGGAGCCCCACAGGTGAGCCAGCCGGAAATGCAGCCCGAGGAGAGTGCCTGGGGCAAGGAGATCGGTGAGGAGGACCCGCCCGCCGCAGCCGTGGCCCGCCGGGCCTCGACCCGCCACCGGACCGATCTGAGCGCCCGCCAGTTCCCGCTCGGGGACTGGGGCGAGCCCGCCGAGCGGCTGGAGGAGCTCTACCGCTGGTCCGAGGAGCGGGCGGTCGAGGCGATCGAGTGGTACCGCCGGGACCGGATCTGGAAGCGCCGCTGGGCCCGGCTGCTGCGCTTCGGGTCGGCCGGCTTCGCGGTGGGCGGGGTGACCGCCCCGCTGGTCGAGCTCACCGGCACCGTCGCGCACGGCACCGGCTGGGGCTACGTGGGCCTCGCGCTCGCCGCCGCCTGCTACGGCACCGACCGGGTCTTCGGGCTCACCTCCGGCTGGATGCGGGACGTCTCCACCGCGCAGGCTCTGCAACGCCGTCTGGAGGCCTTCCAGTTCGACTGGGCGTCGGAGTGCGTGCGCGAGGTGCTCGGCCCGACCGAGGGCACCGCGGGCGAGGCCGCCGAGCGCTGCCTGGGCGTGCTGCGCCGGTTCTGCGAGGACGTCTCGGACATGGTCCGCACCGAGACCTCGGAGTGGATGCTGGAGTTCCGCGCGTCGATGACCCAGCTGCCCACCCAGTCCGCGGGGGCGTGGGGCGGGCGCACCGAGAGCGGGGTGGGCGCCCAGGTGCGGGTACTGCCGCCGCCGGGGACCAGGCCCACCATGCCGCGCCAGCGGCCGCCGGAGGGGCCGCTGCGCTAGGGCGTGCCCCGGCGTCGCGCGCCCGGCGGCAATGGTCGGACACGCCCTCGGCCCGCGGCGCGACGCACCAGGGCTACGCGAAGACGATCATCGAGCCCTGGCCGAGGCTCCGGGTCGCCGCCGCGTACAGGCCCGACCAGGCGTGCCGCTCCCGGGCGAAGGGGTGGAGGTCGTCGATCGGCGGTCCGAACGGCTGCTCCAGGCCGGTCGGGCCGAGCGGCCGGGTCGGGTTCGGCGGGTTGAGCGGGTCGATGCCCAGGGCCGGTGCCACGGCCTGGAGTTCGCGCAGCAGCCCGTGGCTGGAGCCGAGCGGGCCGCCGGAGGCGAGCAGCGTGTCGTCCACCAGCGGGGCCGGGAACTCGATCGGCACGTACGCCCCGGCGTGGTCGAAGTGCCAGACCAGGTGGGACTGTTCGGCGCTGCTCTCGAACATCTCCAGCAGCTGCTCGTAGTCGCCGCCGAGCGAGTCGACCGGGGTGATGTCCAGTCCGGTGAGGCCCAACAGGTAGGCGCGGCGCAGGAAGTGCAGCGAGTCGTAGTCGAAGGCGGCTATCGGCTCGACCGCCCCGCTCAGTCCGGGGACGAACCGGTAGACCGGCACCTCGGGCAGCCCGCGCGAGGTCAACACCGTGTTGTAGAGCGCTAGGTCGTCCCGGAAGGGGTTGTCGGGGCTGTGGCTCAGCACGTCCACCAGCGGGACGAGCCAGAGGTCGCAGGCCATGGCCGGCAGTTCCTCTCCGGGCGGCGGGAATCGCCCGCGGGGGCGGGGCGACGGTGGGGGCGGAGTCGGTACCCGGACGGCCCGTGCGGGCGCCCGGTTCGACGCCCGCCCACCCTACCGGCCCGGGGCGGGGTGCGGATCGGGCCGTCCCTGCGGAGCTTCGGGGGGCGGCTCGGGCAGCCGCCGGCCGAACCCGGTGTGCGGCACCCAGCGCGGTTGCGGCACCAGGCCGAGGCCGAGGCCCAGTTCACGGCCCAGCTCGCGGCCGACCTCGTCGCTGCGCCGGGGCCGCCCGGACCGGGCCGTCCCGGGCTCCGGCGCGGACTCCTCCGCCGGCCGGGCCGGTGGCTGCCGGGCCGGTGGCGGCGCCGGCGGTTCGACCGGGACGGGCAGCGGCTCCCCGTCGGCGACCTCGGTGAGCAGCCCGAGCACCGTCACCGACTCCAGCGGCCGCCCGGCCAGCCCGGCCAGCAACCGGGCGGTGAACAGGTTGTACTCGCAGATGATCCGGTGCGCGCCGGTCAGGTCGTGGGTCTCGATCGCGTCGACCAGGTCGGGGTGGCGGTCCCAGCAGACCCCGGCCAGGGTGGGCATCGCCCGCAGGTAGGGCGCGGCGAACATCCAGGACTGCACCCGCAGCCAGTCCAGGTAGTCCCCGATCCGGCGGTTGCCGAGCAGGGCGGAGACCTCCTGCCAGAACCGGCGGTCGCAGCCCACCATCACGTCCAGGTTCCCGGCCCGGGCGGCCCGGACGGCCGCGTCGGCCCGGCGGCGCAGCGAGGGCAGCCGGGTGAGGTCGGGCAGCGCCCGGCGGGTGGAGAACTGGCGGTAGAAGCTGTCGGTGAGCAGCACCCGGGACTCGAAGATCTCCAGGAAGTCCGCCCAGCCCAGCTCCGGCACCGTGAAGCCGCGGTGGTGCTCGGCCCGCAGCAGCCCCTGGGCGCCGAGGTCGACCAGGGCCTCGCGGGCCGGGGTCGCGGAGACGCCGTAGAGGTCGGCGATCTCCTTGACGGTGAAGTTGCGGCCGGCCTCCAGCCGGCCGGCCATCATCTCCTCGCGGAGCGCGCCGGCGATCTGCTCGCGCAGGCTGTTGCGCTGGATGACGGGGCGGGGGGTGTCGCCGGCGCCGGTGCCGGACATGCGCGCGACCTCCTCGGGCGGGCCGCCGTGCCGACCCGCGACGGACCGGCCGACCGGCGGCGGGGAACACGACGAGTGCTCATCTTCTCAAACCAGTCCGGAGCAGGTACGAACCAACCCTCCGGAAGCCCGTGTCCCCCGCCCGTGCCCGGCGAGCGCCTACCGCTGGACCGGCGCCGGGATGCCCAGCAGGCGGTCCCGCAGCACCGGGAAGTCCTCCCGTGCCCGGCCCACCTCGGCCGGGTCGAACTCGACGGTCAGCACCTGCTCGTCCGGCCCGGCCTCGGCCAGCACCCGGCCCCACGGGTCCACCACCACGCTGTGCCCGGCCTGCTCGACCCCGGCGTGGGTCCCGGCGGTGTTGCAGGCCAGCACGAAGGCCTGCTCCTCCAGTGCCCGGGCCCGGGCCAGCAGCGTCCAGTGCTCCCGCCGCTTGGCCGGCCAGGCCGCCGGGACCACCAGCAGCTGGGCGCCGGCGTCCAGCAGCGCCCGGAACAGCTCCGGGAAGCGCAGGTCGTAGCAGGTGGCCAGGCCCAGGGTGCCGAACTCGGTCGGCGCGGTGACGATCTCCTGCCCGGCGCCCATCACCACCGCCTCGCCGCTGTCGAAGCCGAAGCGGTGGATCTTGCGGTAGGTGTGCACCAGCTCGCCGTCGGGGGCGAACAGCATCGAGGTGTTGTAGATCGGGCCGTCCGGATCGCGTTCGACGATCGAACCGGCGTGCAGCCAGACCCCGGCGGCCCGGGCGGCGGCCGCCATCGCGTCCGAAGTCGGCCCGTCCAGCGTCTCGGCGCCGTCCGACCAGAGCTCGTGGGCGAAGCCGCCCAACGGCCACAGCTCGGGCAACACCACCAGGTCGGAGCCCTGCTGGGCCCGTACCAGCGACGCGGCCCGGGCCCGCCGTTCGGCGGGCGGCTCGGCGTCGGAGACCGCGAGTTGGATCAATGAAGCGCGCACAGTACCACCGTCCACGGCAAGAGACCTACGATCGTCACCCGAAAGCGCTGCCCAGCTGTCTCCCGGCAGCGTAACGTGCGGTTAGCGTGCGCGCCCGGAAGCCGGCCATCCCGGCCGAGAGCGACGGCCGGGCGCGGAGCGTAGGAAAGCTGACGGAGGGCCGGAGATTCCCGTGACGGACAACCAGACCGTGCAGGCTTACACGGAGGCGTGGACGCAGAGCATCGAGTCCATATCGGAGCTGGTCGCCCCCCTTCCCGAGGGCTCGTGGAACCGGGCCACGGAGTGCACCGGCTGGTCGGTCCGGGACGTCGTCTCGCACGTGATCGCGGTGGAGTCCGAGCTGCTCGGCGACCCGCGCCCGATCCATGCGCTGCCGCGTGACCTTCGCCACGTGACCACCGAGTTCGCCCGCTACGTCGAACTGCCGGTCGACAAGCGCCGCTGCCACACCGCGCTGGAGATGACCGGCGAGCTGGAGTACACGATCATCCGCCGCTCCCGCGCGCTGCGGAACGCCAAGCAGACGCCGGAGGAGCCGGTCCGCTGGCCGGCCGGCCCGCTGGCCAGGGACATCCCGTACCACGAGCTGCTGCGGGTGCGGGCCTTCGACGTCTGGGTGCACGAGCAGGACCTCCGCCGGGCCCTGGAGACCCCCGGCAACCTGGACTCCCCGGGAGCCCTGGTCACCCGGGACTACCTGCTGCAGTTCCTGCCCAAGGCCGTCGCCCACCAGGCCGGCGCCCCGGCCGGGACGGCCCTGGTGGTGGACGTGACCGGCCCGGTGGAGTTCCTGCGCACCGTCCGGGTGGACGCGGCCGGCCGCGGCTCCGTGGACGAGTCGATCAGCCTGGCCCCCGACGTCCAGCTCACCATGGACTGGGAGACGTACGTCCGGCTGGCCTGCGGCCGCGGCCGGCCCGGCCCGGTGGGCGTCGAGGGCGACAAGGAACTGGCCGAGCGGGTGCTGGCGAACTTCTCAGTCACCGTCTGAGGTTCAGGGGGTCAGGAGGCGGCTGCGACCTTCCGTCGCAGCCGCAGGATCATCGCCGTGCCCACCGCCAGCGGCACGTACTGCCAGCAGAACGCCCAGCGGAAGGCCTCGGCCGAGTACGCCCCGGCGCCAGCCGGGGAGAGCGCGTCCAGCAGCACGCCGATGCCGAACAGGGTGATCATCGTGCCGATGAAGCCGCCCATGTTGACGATCCCGGAGGCGGTGCCGAGCCGCTCCACCGGGTTGCGGGCGCGCGCGAAGTCCAGGCCGACCAGCGAGGCCGGGCCGTTGCTGCCCATCACCAGGATGATCCCGAGCAGCAGCCAGAACGGCGGGTGCCCGCCCGGCCAGGCCAGCACCAGCGCCCAGCCGAGCCCGGTGGCCACGAGGGCGCCGAACACGATCGGCATCCGGGCCCGGGCGGTCCGGGAGAGCAGCCGGCCGAAGACGAAGCCGCAGGTCATGTTGGAGAGCACCAGCACGGTCAGCAGCCCCCCGGCCTCGCCGCGGGTCATCCCCTGGGCCTCGACCAGGTAGGGCAGGCCCCAGAGCAGGCCGAAGGCGTTGCCGGGGAACTGGGTGGTGAAGTGGATCCACAGGCCCAGCCGGGTGCCCGGCTCCCGCCAGCAGTCCAGGACCTGACGGCGGACCTTCGGCCGCTCCCGCCGCTCCCCCGCCGGCCGGACCGGCTCCTCCTGCGCCGGGGTGTCCTGGAGGAACAGCGCGACCAGCGCGAACACCGCCACGCCGAGCAGCGCGATCGCGGCGAAGGTGGGCGTCCAGCCCTCGCTGTGCAGCGCCTGGGCGAGCACCACGGTGGTGACCAGGTTGCCGCCCATCCCGGCCAGCCCGGTCAGCTGGGCGACGAACGGGTTCTTCGCCGCCGGGAACCACCGGGCGGCTATCCGCAGCACGCTGATGAAGGTCATCGCGTCGCCGCAGCCGAGCACCGCCCGGGAGGCCAGCGCCGGGGCGAAGGAGGAGCTGAAGGCGAAGGCCAGCTGGCCGGTGCTCAGCAGCAGCACGCCGAGCAGCAGCACCCGGCGCGGCCCGAACCGGTCGACCAGCAGGCCGACCGGGACCTGCATGGCCGCGTAGACCAGCACCTGGAGGATGGAGAAGGTGGACAGCGCCGAGGCGCCGATGCCGAAGCGCTCGGCGGCGTCCAGTCCGGCCACGCCGAGGCTGGTGCGGTGGATGACGGCCAGGATGTAGACGCTGACGCCGATGGACCAGGCCAGCCAGGCCGCGCGGCCGCCGGGCGGCGCGGGGACGGTGGCGGCGGGGGGCCCGGCGGTGGCCGGGGGCTCGGCGGTGGCTCGGGGAGCGGGGACGGACAGGGGCGGGGCTGAGCGGGCGGGCTCCACGGTCATAGTCCGTCCAGGTTAGTCATCCCATGATTGGACGCCCAGATCCGGGGGGTGTGACCTCGCGGACGCCGGCCGGCGCGGTCGCGGACGGCAGCGGCCGGCGGAGCCGCCGGTGCCGGTGGCCGGGTGGCTCAGCCGGTGACCGTCCAGGACACCGACCGGGTCATGTAGCGGTCCCGGAAGGCCTCGTCCCGCACCCAGTCCGTGGTGTCCCGGACGGTCGCGGTCACGGTCGCCGTCCGGCCCGGGGCCAGCTCCAGCAGGGCGGTGTCCAGCCGGCCGCCGTCCACGGCCTGCGGGGCGACCGGGGCGCCGTCCACCTTCCAGTCCACCTGGAGCTGCCGGGTGCCGGTCAGCGGCAGCGGCCGGACGTCCAGCCGGGGGCGTCCGGCGACCTCGCCGGGCGGCGGCGACGGGGCGTCGGTGGGGCGGACCTTGCGGTACAGCTCCTCGATGATCGCCTCGCGGGAGGGCAGGTTGTAGGCGCTGCCGAGGGTGCGCATCACCGAGTCGGGGGTGGGCCGGTAGAGGCCGTTGGCGCTGCGGTACGCCCCGACGGTGCCGGCGCCGTCCGGTGACACCGCGCCCAGCCAGCGCCACCACTTGGTCTGCTTCTTGCGCATGTCGTCGGCGTTGAGGGTGGAGAGGTTCGGGTAGTCGGCGTCGTCCGGGGCGCTGTCGTACTCGTCGCCGAGGTCCCCGACGGTGTGCCCGATCTCGTGCTGGATGATCCGCCCGGCGTCCGGACTGCCCCCGGCCAGGGTGGTCACCCCGGTGCCCCCGGCGCCGCCGTACTCGCCCGAGTTGGCGAGCGCGATCAGGTACTGCGGCCCGGCGCTGTCCCCGGCGTAGCGGGCGGTGGCGCCCTCGTCGGCGCAGAGCAGCCGGGCGGTGCCCTCGCACCAGAAGTGCATGCCCAGCGGGGTGGCGGGGTGGCGGCCGCGGCTCTCGCTCTCGGCTATCCCGGAGACCGGGGAGACCACCTCGACCCGCCGTATGTTGAAGAACCCCTGGTAGGTACGGAACGGTTCGATGTCCATCAGCGCGTGCCAGGCCTTGTCGGCCTGCTGCCGGAAGGCCTCCTGTTCGTCCGCCGTGTAGCCGTCGCCGAGCAGCACCAGGGTGATCCGGTTGGCCGGGTCCCCGGTGCGGCGTATGTCGAAGGTCGGGGCGGCCACGGGCAGCCGCTGGTCGGCGCGGAGCGCGGTGTGCGGCGGCAGTGCCCGGTCGGCGGGGGCGCCCGCTCCGATCACGCCGAACGGCGAGGGGCCGACGAGTTCCAGGGCGGCCGGGAGTACGGCGGTGGACACCAGTACGAGGGCGGCCAGACTCCGGACGAGACGGCCAGGGTTGCCAGCAGGCATACGGGTGCGTCCTCGGGGCTCCGGTCACCCGGTGTCGCCCGGGTGGTGGAGCGGAGACGTACCCGGACCGGCGTGTCGCCCCTACCGGCCGAAGAAAATGTCACCGACCTGGCCGAACGATTCCTTTCATACCAGAGATACCAATCAATCTCGGCGCATCACTCCCGAGGGTGCTTCCCCCGCCCCCTCGGCGCATCACTCCCGGGTCCGCCTCCCCCACTCCAGCACCAGGTGCGTCCCGAGCCCGAAGAGCAGCCCCCAGAACGCCGAACCGATGCCGAACAGGCTCATCCCCGAGGCGCTCGCCAGGAACGTCACCACCGCCGCGTCCCGCCCGCGCTCCTCGGCCACCGCCGCCGCCAGGCTGCCCTGCAGCGAGGCCAGCAGCGCCACCCCGGCGATCACCGCGATCAGCTCCTTCGGCAACCCGGTGAACAGGCTCACCAGCAGCCCGCCGAAACTGCCCACCACCACGTACAGCACGCCCGAGGACATCCCCGCGACGTACCGCCGACGCGGGTCCGGGTGGGCCTCCGGGCCCGAGCAGATCGCCGCCGTGATCGCCGCCAGGTTCACCCCCGGCGAGCCGAACGGCGCCATCAGCATCGACACCGCGCCGGTCGAGCCGATCAGCAGCCGGTCGTCCGCCCGGTAGCCGAAGGCCCGCATCACCCCGAGCCCGGGCGCGTTCTGCGAGGCCAGCGTGACGATGGCGAGCGGCAGCGTCAGCCCCACCAGGGCCGACCAGGAGAACGCCGGCACCGTCAGCACCGGCACCGTCGGCCCGCCCGAGCCCAGGTGCAGCGGCAGCCCCACGGTCAGCGCCGCCAGCACCCCGCCCACCACCAGCGCGACCGGCACCGCGTACCGGGGCGCGAACCGCTTGGCCAGCAGGAAGGCCAGGAAGCTGCCCACCACCAGCACCGGCGCACCGTGCACCGCGCCGAAGATCCCGGCGCCGAAGGAGAACAGGATGCCCGCCAGCATCGCGTTCACGATCCCCACCGGCACCGCCGCGATCAGCCGGCCGAACCAGCCCGTGACCCCGAACAGCGTCACCACCACCGCGCTCACCAGGAACGCCCCGACCGCCTCCCGGTACGGGTAGCCACCCAGGCTGGTCACCAGCAGCGCGGCCCCCGGGGTGGACCAGGCGGTGATCACCGGCGTCCGGGTCCACCAGCTGAGCGCGAAGCCGCTCACCCCGCTGCCGATCGCCACCGCCCAGATCCAGGACGCCGTGTGCGCCGCGTCCAGCCGGCCGGCGGCGGCCGCCGCGAGCACCACCACCAGCGGTCCGGAGAACGACACCGCGACGCAGACCAGCCCCGCCAGCAACGCCGGCGCCGACACGTCCCGCCGCAGCGACCGGCGTTCGCCGCCCCCGCCCGCCGTCTTCTCCGGTCGAATCGTCAGCTCATCCGTCATTCCGGCAGTATCCCGAAGCCCGGCCGAAGACTTCCGAAAAAACTTCTCGATCCACCTGCAACCCCCGGCGGGGATGGACGTCTATCAGGGTGAAGGCACGGAGAGCGAGACCGGCGGAGCCGGGGGGCGCTTCCGCTCACGAGGAGCGGAGCCGGTCGTCTTCACCCACCACACCGTCAGACCCATGACCCTGGGGAGTCACGTCATGCGCACGTCCGTTATCACCCGTATTGCGAAGAACGACCGCGCCTTCTCCGGCCGCCGCCGCATCGCCGTCCTCGCCGCCACCACCATCCTCGCGGGCGGCGTCCAGGTCCTCGCCACCGGCAACTCCGCCTGGGCCTGCGGCGACGACGCCGACGCCGCGCCTGCCGTCACCGCGCCCGCCGTCACCGCTCCGGCGACTCCGGCCCCCTCGGCCACCCCCTCGGCCACCCCCTCGGCCACCTCCTCGGCCCCGACCTCCGCCCCGACCTCCGTCGCGACGGCCGCTGCCCCCACCCCCGCCGCGCACAACGGCTCCTACAACGTCGGCTTCCACATGACCCCGAACGGCCAGACGATCATCGCGGGCGGCGAGAAGGTCGAGATCGGCGTCAGCGTCGGCAACTTCACCGGCGCCCCGTTCCAGAACGTCTCCCCGATGCTCGGGCTCTACGGCCGGGACCTGCGGCTCGAGGACCTCACGGTGGAGGTCGCCACCGCCGGCGGATGGAAGCCGGTCGGCCTGCGCCACGGCTGCGACCCCACGCTCTTCACGCTCGTCACCCCCGCCACCACCGCCCCCCGCGTGGAGGACGGCCATGTCGTCAACTTCGGTTTCCGAGTGGGCATTTCCTCGAAGGCGCCGAAGGACCTGACCGATGTCGAGATCGGCCTGCTCGCCCAGGCCCCCGGCTTCCCCGCCGAGCGCGGGGAGAGCCACACCTTCCACGTGGCCCGGGCCACCGACCCCACCGAGCCGGCCAAGCCCGCCAAGCCCGCGCCCACCACCAAGCCCGCCAAGCCCGCCAAGCCCGCCAAGCCGGCTCCGGCCGAGCCGGCCGCCGACCGCACCCCGGCCGAGGCCGCCGAGCCCACCAAGGCTCCCGCCGAGCCCGCCGCGCAGCCCGCCGCCGCGCCGGCCACCACCGCCCCGGCCGGTGCCGCCGAACTCGCCCACACCGGCGCCGCCGAGACCGACACCTTCCTCGCCACCTCCGCCGCCGCGCTGCTCGCGCTGGGGGCCGGCGTCCTGCTCGCCGTCCGTCGCCTGCGCCGTCAGCGGTAGTCGACGGGCGGGTACGACGAAGGGGCCCTGCTCCGCACGGCGGTGCGGAGCAGGGCCCCTTCGTCACGTCTCCCGGGGCGTCAGCCCCAGGTGATCAGGCGCTTCGGGAACTCCAGCAGCCCGGCCACGTCGGCCAGCACCCTGGAGCCCAACTCCCCGTCCACCAGCCGGTGGTCGAAGGAGAGTGCGAGCGTGGTCACCTGACGCGGGACCACCTTGCCCTTGTGCACCCACGGCAGCTCCCGGACCGCGCCGAAGGCCAGGATGGCCGCCTCGCCCGGGTTGAGGATCGGGGTGCCGGTGTCGACGCCGAAGACGCCGACGTTGGTGATGGTGACCGTGCCGCCCTGCATGTCGGCCGGCGAGGTCTTGCCCTGCCGGGCGGTCTCGACCAGCTCGCCGAGCGAAACGGCCAGGCCGGTAAGGGTCTTGGAGCCGGCGTCCTTGATGTTCGGGACGATCAGACCGCGCGGGGTGGCCGCGGCGATGCCGAGGTTGACCTGGCCCTTGAGCACGATCTCCTGGGCCGCCTCGTCCCACTGGGCGTTGATCTCCGGGTGCCGCTTGATCGCCACCAGCAGCGCCTTGGCGACCAGCAGCAGCGGGCTGACCCGGACGTCCCGGCCCAGTTCGCCGCTCTCCTTGAGCTTGCGGACGAACTTCATGGTGCGGGTCACGTCGACCTGGACGAACTCGGTGACGTGCGGGGCGGTGAAGGCCGAGGCCACCATCGCCTGCGCGGTCGCCTTGCGGACGCCCTTGATCGGCACCCGGACGTCGCCCCCGACAAACACCGGCACCGGCGCCGCCACGGCGTCGGCCGCTTCGACCACGGCCGGCTCGGCGGCCGGAGCCACCCTGGCGGCCTGGGCCGCGGCGTGGGCGTGCAGGTCCTCGCGGGTGATCACGCCGTCCCGACCGGTCGGGGTGACGGCCCGCAGGTCGATGCCCAGGTCCTTGGCCAGCTTGCGCACCGGCGGCTTGGCCAACGGCCGCTCGCCGACCGGCCCTTCGGTCACCGGCGCGGCCGGAGCAACCGGAGCCGGCGCGACCGGGGCCGGAGCCGGAGTCGGGGCCGCAGCCGCGACCGGGGCCGGCTTCGACGCGGCGACGGTCGTGGTGGTGGTCCGCCGGGCCCGACGCTGGGCGGTGCCGGTGCGCGGGCCGTACCCGACCAGCACCTCCCGGCGCTCCGGCTCGGCCTCGGCGGCCGGCGCCGCGGCGACGGCGGGCGCGGGCGCGGTGGCAGCGGCGGCCGGAGCGGCCCCCGCCTCCCCGGCGACCGCCACCGTGATGATCACGGTGCCGACGTCGACCGTCGCGCCCTCGGGGAAGAAGAGCTGCTCGACGACCCCGTTGAACGGGATCGGCAGCTCCACCGCCGCCTTGGCGGTCTCCACCTCGCACACGACCTGCCCGTCGGTGACGGTGTCACCGGGCTTGACGTACCAGCTGAGGATCTCGGCCTCGGTGAGGCCCTCGCCCACATCCGGCATCTTGAACTCGCGGAGCGAGCGAACTTCGGTGGTCATCTTCGCTCCCCGGTATCAGTACGCGAGCGCGCGGTCGACGGCGTCGAGCACGCGGTCCAGGTCAGGCAGGAAGGACTCCTCGACCCGGGACGGCGGATACGGGGCGTGGTAGCCGCCGACCCGCAGGACCGGTGCCTCCAGGTGGTAGAAGCACCGCTCGGTGATCCGGGCGGCCAGCTCGGCGCCCATGCCCAGGAAGACCGGGGCCTCGTGCACCACGACGGCCCGCCCGGTGCGCTTGACCGACTCCTCCAGGGTGGTGAAGTCCACCGGGGAGAGCGAGCGCAGGTCGACGACCTCCAGCCGGCGGCCGTCCTCCTCGGCGGCCGCGGCGGCCTCCAGGCAGACCTTGACCATCGGGCCGTACGCGATCAGCGTCGCGTCGGTGCCGGGGCGGACGATCCGGGCGTCGTGCAGCCCCAGGTCGGCGGCGTCGCCGACCTCGCCCTTGTCCCAGTAACGCCGCTTGGGCTCCAGGAAGATGACCGGGTCGTCCGACTCGATGGCCTGCCGCAGCATCCAGTGCGCGTCGTGCGCGTTGGACGGGGTGACCACCCGCAGACCGGCGGTGTGCGCGAAGTACGCCTCGTGCGACTCGCTGTGGTGCTCGACCGCGCCGATGCCACCCGCGTAGGGGATGCGGACGGTGACCGGCATCTTGACGTGGCCCAGCGCACGGGCGTGCATCTTGGCCAGCTGGGAGACGATCTGGTCGAAGGCCGGGTAGACGAAACCGTCGAACTGGATCTCCACCACCGGGCGGTAGCCGCGCAGCGCGAGGCCGATCGCGGTGCCCATGATGCCGGACTCGGCGAGCGGGGTGTCGATCACCCGGCCCTCGCCGAAGTCCTTCTGCAGGCCGTCGGTGATCCGGAAGACCCCGCCGAGCTTGCCGATGTCCTCGCCCATCAGCAGGGTCTTCGGGTCGTTCTCCAGCGACTTGCGCAGCGCCTCGTTGAGCGCCTTCGCGATGCTCAGCTGACCGGCCATCAGTGGTTCTCCCCCGCCTCGAAAGAGGCCGCGTACTCGACGTATTCGGCCCGCTCCTCATCGACCAGCGTGTGCGGCTCGCTGTACACGTGGTCGAAGATCAGCGTCGGGTCCGGGTCCGGCATGCTGCGCACGCCCTCGCGGACCCGCAGGCCCAGCTGCTCGCTCTCGGCGTCGACGGCGGCGAAGAACTCGTCGTCCGCCAGGCCCTCCTTCTCCAGGAGGGTGCGCAGCCGCAGGATCGGGTCCTTGGCCTTCCAGGCCTCGGTCTCCTCGGCGAGCCGGTAGCGGCTCGGGTCGTCGGAGGTGGTGTGGGCGCCCATCCGGTAGGTGAAGGCCTCGATCAGCACCGGGCCGTTGCCGCTGCGGGCGTGGTCGAGCGCCCAGCGGGTGACCGCGAGGCAGGCCAGCACGTCGTTGCCGTCGACCCGGACGCCCGGGAAGCCGAAGCCGGAGGCGCGGCGGTACAGCGGGATCTTGGTCTGGGTGGTGGTGGGCTCGGAGATCGCCCACTGGTTGTTCTGGCAGAAGAACACCACCGGGGAGTTGTAGACCGAGGCGAAGGTGAAGGCCTCGTTGACGTCGCCCTGGCTGGAGGCGCCATCGCCGAAGTACGCGATCACCGCGTCGTCGGAGCCGTCCTTGGTGATGCCCATCGCGTAACCGGTGGCGTGCAGGGTCTGCGCGCCGATCACGATGGTGTAGAGGTGGAAGTTCTTCTCGTTCGGGTCCCAGCCGCCGTGGTTCACGCCGCGGAACATGCCGAGCAGGTTCAGCGGGTCGACGTCGCGACACCAGGCCACGCCGTGCTCGCGGTAGGTGGGGAAGGCGTAGTCGCCGGTGCGCATGGCCCGGCCGGAGCCGACCTGCGCGGCCTCCTGGCCGAGCAGCGAGGCCCACAGGCCCAGCTCGCCCTGGCGCTGGAGCGAGGTCGCCTCGGCGTCGAACCGGCGCACCAGCACCAGGTCGCGGTAGAGGGAGCGCAGCTCCTCGGGAGTGGTGGTGAGGGGGTAGTCCGGGTGCTCGACCCGCTCGCCTTCCGGCGTGAGCAGCTGTACGAGCTCCGGCTGGGCGTCCGTCCCCGTGGCGCGGAGGGTGTCAGGGACAGCGGGGGCCGCCTTCTTGCGGGTCCTCGCCGTGCTTTTGACGGTCACGTTCACTCCTCGGTCTGTCCGGCCGCCCGGGGTCGCCGGTGACCGGTCCGGTCACCGCCTCGCGGGGCGCGCGTGGGTGTGCGCACCTACTGCGTGGCAGGTGGTGATCCTGTTCCGACGGCGTCCCTCACGAGAACGTTACCCAGCGTCCGCCCTTGGCGCGCTTGCGCTAGGACGTCCTACTTGTTCAGGGCCGACAACCCCGAGGGTGCCGCGTCCGGCTCGCCGTCGGAAGGGTGGGGGTGACGGTCGGCGTGACGCAGCTCTCACTTCGAGCGCCTTCAGGACACCAGCGCACGTTATCCGGGCGGACGCCCGTACGTAAGGGGGTTCTCGGTATCGGTTTCGGTCGGGTGTGGCTGGATCGCACCTCCAGGCCGCGAAGGACGATAGGCCTTCTGTACGGTGATATGGGAGGCTTTGGGCGTGACTGATAACGGACATATCCGGGTTTTCCTGCTCGATGACCACGAGGTCGTCCGGCGGGGCGTGCACGACCTGCTGTCGGTCGAGGACGACATCGAGATCGTCGGCGAGGCCGGCACGGCCGCCGAGGCGCTCACCCGGATCCCCGCGGTCCACCCCGACGTCGCGGTGCTCGACGTCCGGCTCCCGGACGGCAACGGGGTCGAGGTCTGCCGGGAGATCCGCTCCCGGATGCCCGAGCTCAAGTGCCTGATGCTGACCTCCTTCTCGGACGACGAGGCGCTGTTCGACTCGATCATGGCGGGCGCCTCCGGCTACGTCCTCAAGGCGATCCGCGGCACCGACCTGATCACCGCCGTCCGGGACGTCGCGGCCGGCCGCTCGCTGCTCGACCCGGTCGCCACCAGCCGGGTGCTCGCCCGGCTGCGCGACGGCGGCGAGAAGGAGGACGAACGGCTGGCCCAACTCACCAAGCAGGAGCGGCGGATCCTCGATCTGATCGGCGAGGGGATGACCAACCGTCAGATCGGCAACGAGTTGCACCTGGCCGAGAAGACGGTGAAGAACTACGTCTCCAGTCTGCTCGCCAAGATGGGCATGGAGCGACGCACCCAGGCGGCGGCGTACGTGGCGCGACACCAGGCCGATCATCAGTACTGATACGGCCCTTCACAGATGTGACGGTTTGTCAAGGGCCCCCACCAGGGGGCCATAACCTCTGCACGTGACTTTCAGCCAGACCCTCGCCTGCGCCCCGGCCCGCCCCGACCTCTCCGCACCGCCGATAGGGACCCTCAGTCCACCGGTACCGCGCAGCGCACTCGCCGAGGTCCTGGCCCGCTTCCGGGTGGGGCGGCTGCTCACCGCCGAACCGGTCGCCGAAGGCCTGCTCAACCGGGGCTACCGGGTCACCGCCGAGGCCGGCGCGTACTTCCTGAAGTGCTACGTCGACGCCGCGACCGCCAACCGTCCGAAGATCCTCGCCCACCACCGCGCGATGACCGACCTGCACGCCCTGGGACTGCCCGTGGCACCCCCGCTGAGCTGCTCCGGCGGCGGCGGGACGGTGGCCGGACTGAACGGCCGGCTGTTCGCGCTGTTCCCCTGGGTGGCCGGCCGGCACCGGCACGGTACCGAGCTGGATCCGTCGCGGTGCGACGCGCTCGGCGCGCTGCTCGGCCGGCTGCACGGCGCGCTCGACGACGTCTGCGCCCCCCTCGACCAGCCCGCCGGCTACCGCAGCGCCGACCCCCTCGACAGCGCCGAACTGGCCCGCGACCTGCGGCGCCGCGCCCGCGACCACCGCCCCCACGGCGACCTCGACACCCTGGTCGTCCAACGGCTCGACGAACGGCTGGAACTGCTCGCCGACCACGCCCACCGCCGCCCCGAACCACACGCCGCCCCGCCCACCGGCTGGACCCACGGCGACTTCCACGGCCTCAACCTGCTCTACGGCGAAGGCGGCGAGGGCGGCGAGGGCGGCGAGGGCGGCGAGAGCCCGGACGGCGACCGGGTCACCGCCGTGCTCGACTGGGACAAGCTCGGCCCGCAGCCACGCGCCGAGGAGGCCGTCCGCGCCGCCACCCTGCTCTTCAACGACCGGACCACCGGCACCCTCGACCTGGTCCGGGTCCGCCGCTACTCACAGGCCTACCGGGCCTCCGGCGCCGCCACCGCCGAGCACGTGGCCGCCGCCGTCCACCGGGTCTGGTGGGAGCGGCTGAACGACTTCTGGATGCTGCAGTGGCGCTACCAGCGGGCCGACCACCGGGCCGACCCGCTGTACCCCGCCTCGGCGGGCCAGTTGGCGTGGTGGTGCCAGGAGTACGAGCAGGTCCTGGACGCCTTCGCCAACTGATCCGTCAGGGGTTGACGGGCGGCGGCAGCGTGCCGCCACCGGCCGGCTTCGTGGGCGTCACCGGCGGGTTGGTGGCCCCGCTGCCCGTAGTCGGCGTCGTGCCCGAGGTCGGCCCACCGGTCGCCGACGAGCTGGCCGTCGCGGAGTGGGTGGCCGTCGGGGTCGGGGTCGGGGTCGGGGTGTGCTTGCCCGAACCCGGCGACGGCGACATGTTGTTGCCGCCCCCGCCGGTGCCATTGTACGGAGTGGTTTCGGTCGGCTGCTGCGGCCGCCGGCTGCCGGAGGTCGACGGCGGCGGGGTCGGCTGGCCGTTCTGGGCCGGCACGGTCGGCTCGGTGGTGCTGACCACCGGGGCGGGCGTCGGGGGCGTCGTCTGGTTGCTGTTGCCACCGCCGCCGCCGCTGAGCGCGAACGCGATCCCGGCCCCGGCCGCGACCAGCACGGCGATCCCGCCGGCCAGCCAGCCCCACGGCCCGCGCCGCCGGCCGCCGTGGTCGTCCTCGCCGCCACCGCCGTACGCGTCGCCGGCCCCCTGGTAGGGCGAGGGGGTGTGCGAGCCGCCCGCGGAGTACGGCAGCACCGAGGTCTGGTCGCCGGCGCCGACCGCGCCGAAGGCCTGGGTGGCCGCCGCCTGGTCCGGCCGGAGCACCTGGGTGGCCCCCGTGTCGCCGGGCATCCCGGTCGCCGCGCCGGCCCAGGTGGCCCCGCCCGCTCCGTGCATCTCGCGCAGCGCGTGCTGGAGGTGGGCGCGGAACTCGTCGGCGTCCTGGAAGCGGTCGTCCGGGTTCTTGGCGAGCGAGCGCAGCACCAGCGGGTCCAGGCCGACCGGCACCCGGCTGTTGGCCTGCGAGGGCGGCACCGGCGGGTCCTGGACGTGCTGGTAGACCACCGAGAGCGGGGTGTCGCCGGTGAACGGCGGGCGCAGCGTGAGCAGCTCGTAGAGCATGCAGCCGGCCGCGTACAGGTCGGAGCGGTGGTCGACCGGCTTGCCGAGCGCCTGCTCGGGCGACAGGTACTGGGGGGTGCCCATGACCATGCCGGTCTGGGTCATCGTGGTGGCTCCGCCGGTCAGCGCCCGGGCGATGCCGAAGTCCATCACCTTGACCGCGCCGGCGTTGGTGATGCTCACGTTGGCGGGCTTGATGTCGCGGTGCACGATGCCGTTGCGGTGGCTGTAGGCCAGCGCCTCCAGCACCCCGGCGATGATGATCAGCGCCTGGTCGACCGGCGGCGCCTCCTCGTCCACCAGCAGCTCGCGGACGGTCCGGCCCTCGACCAGCTCCATCACGATGTACGGCGTGGACTCGTCCCCGACGTACTCCTCACCGGTGTCGTAGACCGCGACGATCGCGTGGTGGTTCAGCGCCGCGACGGCGTGTGCCTCGCGGGTGAAGCGCAGCCGGGCGACGTCGTCCTGGGCCAGCTCGCCGCGCAGCAGCTTGACCGCGACGGTGCGGCCCAGCCGCACGTCCTCGGCGGCGAACACCTCGGCCATGCCGCCGCGGCCGAGCCGGTGGGTCAGCCGGTAGCGGCCGTCACCGACCGTGCCCATCGGGACCCCGCGGCCGGGGGTCTGCGGTCCGCCGGCCCGGCCGAACGGCGGCAGCGCGGAGGTCGCGGCTTCGCCGCCCGGCTCGGGGATCCTCGGCGTGCCGCCGGTCCGTCCGACCGCTCGGGCACCCGCCTCGTCGTCCGGCTGCTGCGTCTGTGCCATCGCTCCTCGCCCCGGGCGTTCGCTCGGATCGCGGTGCCCTGTCGCTTACGTATCCCCGAACGCTACCGCTTCCGGCGGGCACCCGTGACACCCGCGGAACGGCGGGAAACCGTCAGAGCAGGCCGTCCCGGTCGGCCTGCGGGCCCACCAGCACGACCGCGGCCGGGCGCTCGGAGTGGAACTTGCCGTTCGTGGTGTTCTGCGCCTTGTTGACCACGATCGCGATGATGATGCCCGCCAGCACCAGCACGCCGACGATGATCGCGATCACCACGAAGGCGGTGGAACAGCCGCCGCTGCTGGGCTTCGGCTGCTGGTACGGCGGCATCGTCCGCGGCCCGCCCTGCTGCGGTCCCCCTTGCTGGAGGTACTGCGGGTGCGGGGTGTGCGGAGCCTGCGGGGCCTGCGGGCGCGGGGTCTGGTAGGCCGGCGGCGGCGTCTGGTACTGCGGCGGCTGCCCCTGCTGGAGGTACTGCGGGTGCGGGGTCTGGTAGGCCGGCGGCGGGGTCTGGTACTGCGGCGGCTGGGGCTGCCCCTGCTGGAGGTACTGCGGGTGCGGGGTCTGCGGCGCCTGCGGCGTCGCGTGCACCGAGCGCGGCCCCTCCTTGATCACCAGCGGGGGGCTGGCCTGCAGCGCGTGCCCCGTGCCGCCGCCCTTCAGCTCCGCGATCAGCCGCTCCGCCTCGTCCCGCATCGCGGCCGCGCTCTGGAAGCGGTGCGCCGGGTCCTTGCGCAGCGCCTGGGCCACGAAGGCGTCCACCACGGGGGTGAGCGAGCGGTTCAGGCTGGAGGGGGCCGGCGGCTCCTCCTGGACGTGCTTGTAGGCGATCGAGAAGGCCGAGTCGCCGTCGAAGACCAGCTGGCCGGTGAGCATCTCGAAGAGCATCACGCCGACCGAGTACAGGTCGGAGCGGGCGTCCACCGGCTTGCCGAGCGCCTGCTCGGGCGACAGGTACTGCGGGGTGCCGACCACCATGCCGGTCTGGGTCATCGAGGTGACGCCGGACTCCAGGGCCCGGGCGATGCCGAAGTCCATGACCTTGACATTGCCCTTGCGGTCGAACATGACGTTGCCGGGCTTGATGTCGCGGTGCACCAGGCCCATGTCGTGCGAGGCCTCCAGCGCGTTCAGCACGCCGACGGTGACCCGCAGGGCGTCCTCGGTCGGCATCGCGCCGTACTGGACGACCGCCTCGTTGATCGACTCGCGCAGCCCCATGCCGTCGATCAGCTGCATGACGATGTACGGCGTGCTGGAGCCGTCCGGGGCGACGTCCTCGCCGCTGTCGTACACCGTGACGATGTTCGGGTGCTCCAGCCGGGCCACGGCCTGGGCCTCGCGGCGGAACCGCTCCTTGAACGAGTCGTCCCGGCCCAGCTCGCTGTGCATGCTCTTCAGCGCGACCTGCCGGTCCAGCACGCTGTCGTACGCGAGGTGCACGGAGGCCATGCCGCCCTCGCCCAGCAGCCGCTGCAGCACATAGCGGCCGTTGCCCAGGGAGAAGCCCTCGACCGCCGCGTTGCCGTGCTCGCCCATGGTCCTCTGCTCCCCCTCGGCGCGGTGGTCCTGCCGCAACCGTGACGTTCGGTCTCGTCCGTGCGTGGTGAGCCCGGCCCGCTGGCCCGGCGAACCCCTGTCGCGGCGGCTCCACCGGCCTGCGACAGGGGTCAGGGTATCGGCTTCCGCCGACGGTGATCGGCCCAGGGCCGAACCTGCCCCCGGGCCTCCCGCGCCCGGCCGCGACAGTGCGGTCCGGGGCGGATCGTCGTGGTACGTCCGGCCCCCGCGGCGGGCCGGGCGGCCCTAGAGGTACGGGCCCGAGCGGATGCCGCGGCCCTGGCCCGGGTCCTCCTCGTCCAACTCGCCCCCGTGCAGACCGGGCGGCAGCGCGCGGCGCATCTGCTCCAGCTGCGCCCGGGCGGCCATCTGCTGGGCGAACAGGGCGGTCTGGATGCCGTGGAAGAGGCCCTCCAGCCACCCCACCAGCTGGGCCTGGGCGATCCGCAGCTCGGCCTCGGTCGGGATGGTGTCGTCGGTGAACGGCAGCGAGAGCCGCTCCAGCTCGGCGACCAGCTCCGGGGCCAGCCCGAGCTCCAGCTCCTTGATCGAACTGGCGTGGATGTCCTTCAGCCGGACCCTGCTCGCCTCGTCGAGGGGCGCCGCCCGGACCTCCTCCAGCAGCTGCTTGATCATGCTGCCGATGCGCATGACCTTGGCGGGCTGCTCGACCATCTCGGTCACCGGAAGCTCACGCGGCATGTCCGCCTCGTCCCCCTCCATCGGCGCCCCGGCGAACCCCTGGCCAACGGGCAGCCCGTCCGGTCCGACGATCAGCACCTTCTGGCCGTCCTGCGACTGCCCGCCGGCGGCCCGGAAGGGCTCCTGCGACGAGCGCTCGTTCATCGGATTCGTCATGAACAACATTCTCTCTCACTGGGGTTGGTCGGGCGGAAGCCCCCGTGCGTCCCGCCGTCCTGCGCCACCCCCCGACGACCGTACGCCCCCCACGGCCCGACCGGGAATCCGTACGGCTACTCAGTTCCCACCGGGCCCGCGCCCCGCCGCACACAGCACCTCCCCCAGCACCCCGCGAAACCCACCCCACCCCCCACGACCACCCCCCGTGAACCCGCACCGAATCTCCACGGCCCGACCCCTCCCACCGACCGGGCCGCCCCGACCGCCACCGCACCCCGTCCGCGGCGAGGGGCCGACCGGCCCCAGGCCGTGGGCGACGGGACCCGACCCACGCACGGCATCGGGCCCCGCTCCCCCTGTCGGTTCCGCCGCGGCCCCGGGCTTCGGCCGCCGCCAGCACGACCGCCACCAGCACGACCGAGCCCACCCTGCGAGCGCGGCCGGCGAACCCCGTTCCCCCACCTCAGCCCTTGCGCAGCCGCAGCCCGATCAGCCCCAGGCCGCAGCCGATCAGCCCCAGCCCGACGCCCAGCGGCAGCTGGAGCGTGGAGGGGTCCTGCCAGCGAGCCGGGAGGATGACCGCGGATGCCACGGGCTGGCCGGAGGCCGCCGTGACGGTGTCCTGGTCGGCGGCCGGCGCCGGTGCGTCCGGGGAGTCCGGGGTGTCCGGGGTGTCCGCGTCCGACTGGTCGGCCGTAGTGCCCTGGTCCTGGGCCTGCTCGGGCGACTGCTCGACGACCTGGTCCGGAGCCTGGTCCGGAGCCTGGTCCGGCGCTTGGACCGGAGCCTGGTCCGGCGCTTGGACCGGCGCTTGGGCGGGTGCTTGGACCGGCGCTTGGGCGGGCGCCTGCGCCGGCGCCTGGTCCACGACCGTGTCCGGGTGTTCCAGCACGGCGGCGGGGTGGTGGCGGTGGGCCCGGAGTTCGGCGAGGTCCGGACGCGACCGGGTGGGCACCGGGTACTGCGGCGGCGCGGCCTTCGGCGACGGCCCGTCGGACCCGGTCTGGTCATCGGCACCCGCGGCGGTCGCCGAGGAGTCGTCCGGCGCGGCCTGGTCGTCACCGACCACTGGAGTCGCCGTGGCGTCCGGCTCGTCCGGTCCGGTCTGGTCGTCGGCGCCGGCGGCGGCCCGGTCGTCGGCGCCGGCGGCCGGGGAGTCCGCCGGCGCCGAGGCGCTCGGCACCGGCTCGGCCGCCGCCACGGTCGCGGCGGCCAGCGGGAGGGTCAGCCCCAGCACGGCCGCCGCGAACAGGCGGCGGGCACAGCGGAGCCGGGGATCACGGCGGTGGTGGAGCGCGGCGGGCAGCGGCCCGAGGACGACGTGCGGAGGTGCGGCCACGGTCGGAGTCCTTCCGACGGCCGACCGCGCCCGGGGGCGGGGTCGGCGGTGGGACAGCTCCGGACCAGCCTCACACATTCCGACAATCGCGGCATTTCGGACACCTGCGCGACGCCGCGCGCCCCCGCAGCCCCGCCCACTCAGGCCTTCAGCACGACCTTCCCCACCTGCTCCCCCGCCTCCAGCACCCGGTGCGCGTCACCGGCCGAGGTCAGCGGCAGCACCCGGTCCACCACCGGCTTCACCACGCCGGACTCGACCAGCGGCCACACGTGCTCCCGCACCGCCGCCACGATCGCCGCCTTCTCCGCGAGCGGCCGCCCGCGCAGGTTGGTGGCGATCACCGCGGCCCGCTTGCGCAGCAGCGCGTTGAGGTCGAGTTCGCCCTTGACCCCGCCCTGCAGCCCGATGATCACCAGTCGTCCGTTGACGGCCAGGGCGTCCACGTTCCGCTGTAGGTACTTGGCGCCCATGATGTCCAGGATCACGTCCGCCCCGGCCCCGTCGGTGGCCTCGCGGAGCACCTCGACGAAGTCCTGCTCCCGGTAGTCGATCGTGATGTCGGCGCCCAGTTCGGCGCACCGGGCCAGCTTCTCGGCGCTGCCCGCGGTCACCGCGACCCGGGCCCCGACGGCCTTGGCCAGCTGGATCGCCATCGTCCCGATGCCGCTGGCGCCGCCGTGCAGCAGCACGGTCTCGCCGGGCCGCAGGTGGGCGGTGAGGAAGACGTTGGACCACACCGTGCAGGCCACCTCCGGCAGCGCCGCGGCCTGTTCCGGGCTCAGCCCCGCGGGCAGCGGCAGCAGCTGCCCGCTCGGCACCGCGACCTTCTGCGCGTAGCCGCCGCCGGACAGCAGCGCGCACACCTGGTCGCCGACGGCCCAGCCGGACACGCCCGGCCCGAGCGCGACGATCCGCCCGACGCACTCCAGTCCGGGGTAGGGCGAGGCGCCGGGCGGCGGGTTGTAGAAGCCCTGCCGCTGGAGCAGGTCGGCGCGGTTGACGGCGGTGGCCGCCACCTCGACCAGGACCTCGCCGTCGCCGGGCACCGGGTCGGGGACCTCGGCCCACACCAGTGCCTCGGGACCGCCGGGTACGGGAATCGTCATCGCATGCATGCCCCGAACCTACTTCGCCGTACGGCGGTTCGGGGTTCAGGCCCCGCCCTGCCCGGTCGACTTGATGACGATCACCCGGTCGGTGAGCTGCAGCACGGCGGCCTCCGGTTCGGTGTAGTTGAGCACCCGCCGGCCCCGCACCACCGCGACCACCAGCTCCTCGCACTCGCGCGGGCTGTGCCCGGCCTCGGCCCGGGTGACCGGCCGCTCGACCACGTCCAGCCCGTTCCCGTAGGTGAGCAGGTCCTCCATCACCGCCCCGGCGTGCGGGCTGAGCATCGACAGCCCGAGCAGTCGCCCGGCCGAACTGGAGCTGGTGACCACGACATCGGCGCCGCTCTGCCGCAGCAGCGGCGCGTTCTCGTCCTCCCGTACGGCGGCGACCACGGTGGCGCCCTTGTTCAACTGGCGCACCGTCAGGGTGATCAGCACCGCCGTGTCGTCCCGTTCGGGGGCGACCACGATCCGGGCCGCGCCGGGTACGGCGGCCCGGACCAGGGTGTCGGTGCGGGTCGCGTCGCCGACCACCCCGACCAGGCCGTGCTGGGAGGCGTGTTCGATGACCTTGCGCTGGGGGTCGACGACGACGATCTCCTCCGCCTTCACCCCCTGCCCGAGCAGGGTGTCGACGGCGCTGCGCCCCTTCGTCCCGAAGCCGATGACGACGGTGTGCTCGCGCACGGTGGACCTCCAGCGGTTCAACCGCCATTGCAGGCGGGTGCGTTCGGTGAGCACCTCCAGGGTGGTGCCGACCAGGATGATCAGGAACACCACGCGCAGCGGGGTGATCACGAAGATGTTGGTGAGCCGGGCGCTGTCGCTGTACGGGGTGATGTCGCCGTAGCCGGTGGTGGAGAGCGTCACGGTGGCGTAGTAGGCCGCGTCCAGGAAGCTGAGTTCGCCGCCCGCGTTGTCGTGGTAGCCGGCCCGGTCGAGGTACACGATCACCGAGGTGGCGACCAGGACGGCGAGCGCCAGCAGCAGCCGGGAGCCCACCTGCCGCACCGCGGGCGCGGTGCGCCGGGCGGGCAGCACGATCCCGGCGTCCGCCCAGGACTCCGCGCCCGGCGCCGAGATGCGCCTGAGCCGACTCATGCGCCCACCTCGCCGCGCCCGGCGGGGGCACTCGCCCACCCGCACCCCTCGACGGTGAGCAGTCCGCGCTCGCTCACGGCGCCTCCACCAGTTCGACGTTCTCCCCCGCGCCGGCCCCGCCGGGCGGGATGACGGCCAGCGCCTCGGCGCGGGCGAGGCCGCGCAGCATCGCGGGCCCGTCGAAGGCGAGCGGTACGACGCCCTCGGCGGTGCGCCGCACCGGCTGGAGCCGGGTGTCCACCGGGTGTCCGGGCAGCGGGACGGCCGCCGGGGCGAGCACGGGGGCGGTGGCGGCCCGTCCGCCGTGGGCGTGCAGCAGTGGCAGGGCGAGGGTGACCATGCCGGCGACGGCGGCCAGCGGGTTGCCGGGCAGGCCCACCAGGTGGCGTCCGCCGGGGAGTTCGGCCAGCAGCATGGGGTGTCCGGGGCGGACGGCCACGCCGTCGACCAGCAGTCGGGCACCGGCCTCGGCGAGCGCCCGGTGCAGGAAGTCGACCGGCCCGGCGGCCGTTCCGCCGGTGGTGACCACGACGTCGGCGGTGGAGTACCGCAGGGCGTCCCGGAGCAGCCCGAAGTCGTCGCGGACGCCCCGGACTTCGGCGACCTCGGCGCCGGCCGCCCGCAGCCAGGGCGGCAGCAGCGGGCTCAGCGCGTCCCGGACGAGTCCGGGGCCGGGGATCCCGGTGTCGAGCAACTCGTCGCCCAGCACGAGCAGTTGGGCGACAGGCCGACGTCGTACGGCGAGCCGGTCGTGACCGCAGGCGGCGGCCAGGCCGAGCACGGCCGGCCCGACCACCGTCCCGGCGGGCAGCAACTCCTCACCCCGGCGGCACTCCTGTCCGCGCGGGCGGACGTCCTGACCGGTGGTCATCGGCTGCGGACCGCGGTCGCGCAGCAGTGTGCCGTCCGTCCGGCCGTGCTCGCGGCGCAGTACGGCGGTTGCCCCGGGCGGCAGTTGGGCGCCGGTGGCGATCTCGACGGCGTCGCCGTCGGCCAGCGGCGCCACCTCGGTGCGACCGGCCAGCACCTGCCCGGCGACCCGCCAGGGTCCGGGTCCGGCGACCGCCCAGCCGTCCATCGCGGAGGTGTCGAAGGCGGGCAGGTCGGTGAGCGCGCCGAGCGGCTCGGCGAGGACGTGCCCGAGCGCCTCGGCCAGCGTCCGCCCGATCACCGGCAGCGGACGCAGCCCGGCCCGGCGGGCGGTCTCCCGGGCGCGCGGCCAGCTCAGCACGCCGGGACCGGTGGTCGGCGCGGCCACGGCGGTCTCCCCGACCGTGCTCACGGCTCGCCCGGACCGTCGGCGGCCGGGCTCTCGTCGGACGGGGCCCACCGCTCGGCGAGCGCCGTGGTCCGGCGGGACGCCTCGGCGACGGCCTCCGCCCCGCCGCCCTGCCGGGCGGCCGCGTAGCCGATCAGGAAGGCGGTCAGCGGTGCGGCGGGCCGGGCCACCCCGTGCGCGACCACCCGGGCCGTGTCGAGCAGTCCCCGGACGTCCACGTCCAGGTCGATGCCCAGGTCGGCCTTGACCTCGGCGATCCAGTCTTCCAGCGTGCGCTCCATGCGCCCATGCTGCCTGATCGGCGGTTTCCCCGAGGTGTTCGCCCCGTGTGCGGCGCGCGTCGTCTCCCTCACGGCCAGGGGCCGGGCCCGGTGAGGACCGGTCAGGACTTCTCCCGTTCCCGGGCCTGCTCCAGGTCCTCCCAGGTGTCGCAGTCGTACGCGACGTTGTCCGTGTCGGCGACCCGCAGCCCGGCCAGTCCGCCGACGAGGCGGCGCAGCGGCTGCCCGGCCGGGTCGCCGAGTGCGGCGAGCGCGGCGCGCAGCGGGGCGGTGCGGTAGGCGGCGGCGAGCGGCTGGTCGCGACCGCCCGCGTCGACCAGCAGGGCGGCGTCGACGGACGGCCCGGCCCGGTCGAGGGCGGTGGCCAGCCGGTCCACCGTCCGCCGGTCCAGGAAGGGCAGGTCGGCGGCGAGCAGCAGTACGAGGTCCGCGGTGACCAGGTCGAGCCCGGCCGCGACGGCGGCGACCGGCCCGCCGCCGGGCGGCTGTTCCCTGGTCCACCGGACGCCCGCGCGTGCGGTCGGCCGGGCGGGGCCGACCACGACGGTGGTCCGGGCGCCGGCGCAGGCGGCGAGCACCCGGTCCAGCAGGGTGGTCTCCCCCACGGTCAGGCCGGGTTTGTCGGCCCCACCGAGCCGCCGGGCCGAGCCGCCGGCCGGAACGATCACGTCGTAGAGCGTCGCCATGCGGCCAGTATCCCGCCCTACTCCTGGGCCCCGGCCTCGTCCTCCGTCTCGCCGGAAGCCGCAGCGGAACCGGACGCGGGCTCGGACGCGGGCTCGGATTCAGGCTCGGATCCGGGCTCGGATCCGGGCTCGGATCCGGGCTCGGACGCGGGCTCGGAAGCCGGCACGGACGGCCCCCGGGCGGTGTTGGCGGCCGCGCCCAGGTCCAGGAAGGACGGCAGGGTCAGCTCCCCGTACCGCTCGTTCATCGCGGTGACCAGCGCCTCCGGGTCGTCCGGGTGCTCGGCCAGCAACCGGTCGAAGTCCTTCAGGTACGCCCCGGTGAAGGCGAGCACCCGGGCCGCGTCGTCGCCCTGCTCGGGGGCGCGGTGCCCGGCGATGACCCGGTCCACGCCGAGGTCGGCGATCCGGCCGAGGTTGTGGCCCCAGGTGGTGCGCTGGGCCGGGGTGGTGTCGGCGGTCCACACGTGGGTGCCGTTGCAGGCGAAGTCCCCGGCGATCACGGTCCGGATGCTGGGCACGTGGACGACGGTGGACTCCCCGCAGTCGGCCTGGCCGAGCAGCAGCACCGGGATCACCTGGCGGTCGAGCATCAGCGGCTGCGGCAGCAGCGGGGCGGGGATCAGCGGGCGGTCGGGGATGTCGTCGCCGTAGACCGGCTTCCACTGGGCGACCTTGGCCGCGACGGTCCGCCGGATGCCCTCGACCACCGCCGGGGCGGCCAGCAGCTGGGCGTCCGGGAAGAGCTTCAGCACCTCCTCGGCGCCGAAGTAGTGGTCCGGGTGCTGGTGGGTGATCACGATGGCGAGCAGCCGCCGGCCCTTGCCCGCGACCCACTCGGCCAGTTCCCGCCCGGCGCTGCGGGTGAGCTGGGCGTCGACCAGGATCGCGGTCCGCTCGCCGAGGATCAGCGCGGAGGTGGTGAAGAAGGCCGACTCGGGCCCGGTGAAGACGGCGACCTCCAGCGGGCGGGCGGGCCGTTCGGCGTCGTCGGCGGCCTCCGCCGCGACGGGCCCGGCGTCGGCCCGTTCCGCGCCGGCGCTCTCCTCGGGCGGGGACGACGTCACGGGCTGCTCCCTCTGGTTCGGCGGTCGGACTCCTTGCGCCCTACAGCATGGGAGTACCGGCGGCCGATCGCGCGGAAGGCGCGCCCGTGGGGGCGCGCCTTCCGGCGCGGGTCACACCGTGGCCCGGGCGGTGGTCTCCTTGCCGCGGAGGGCGGCCTGCTCCAGGGCCCGCGCCTTGGAGGCGGCGGCCTGCGGGACGAAGTCGGCCAGCGCCGGGACGACCGCGGCCATGGTGAGCTCCGGGACGATGAAGTCGACCTCCAGCCCGAGCCCGCCGCCCAGCACCTTCTCCAGGTAGGTGGTGACGAACTCGTACGGCTCGCGCGGGGCGCCCGGCCCGTACGAGCCGCCGCGGGAGGCGACGACGGTGACCGGGGTGCCCTTGGCGGAGGGCTCGTCGCCGGCGGTGCGGCCCATCAGGATCACCTGGTCCAGCCAGGCCTTGAGGGTCGACGGGATCGTGAAGTTGTACATCGGGGCGCCGATCAGCACCGCGTCGACGGACTCCAGCTCGGTCATCAGCTGCTCGCGCAGCGCGAAGGCGGCGGCCTGCTCGGCGGTGCGCGCCTCGGCCGGGAGGAATCCGGCGGTGATGCCGGTGGCCTCCAGGTGCGGGATCGGGTCGGCGGCGAGGTCGCGGTGGATCACCGTGCCGTCGGGGTGCTGGGCCTGCCAGGCGTCCCGGAACGCGGCTGTGACCTCGCGGGAGACGGAGCCGTCGGTGAGCGCCGAGGAGTCGATGTGCAGGAGCGTGGGCATGGCAGGCCTCCAGAGGATTAGTAGCTGCTGTTTCCGCCGCAGCTGCAATTAACGTAGCAGCTTACTTTTCTATAGTCACTAGTGGCCGGTCGAGTAGGCTGGACCCATGGCCGAGCACGAGGTAGTCAGCGACGCAGTCCCGACCGCCGTCGACGCGTGCGCCCCCCAGGGCAACGGCGGCTGCCCCGACGTCAAGCTGGCCCTCAACCGGGTGTTCATCCTGCTCGGCAAGCGCTGGACCGGCCTGCTGCTGGGCGTGCTCAACAACGGCGGCCCGGCCTACTTCTCCGAGCTGCGCCGCTCCGTCCCGGGCATCAGCGAGCGGATGCTCTCCGACCGGCTCACCGAACTGGCCGAGGCCGGACTGGTCGTCCGCGAGGTCGACCCCGGCCCCCCGCTGCGGGTCAGGTACCGGCTCACCGAGGGCGGCGTCGCGCTGAAGCCGGCCCTCACCGAACTGGCTGTCTGGGCCGACCGCTACCTGCCGGAGAGCGCCCTCAAGGGCGGCTGCTGACCAGCCGGGTCACCGGGACACGGGCACCGGGACACCAGCGCCCGAACACGAAGAAGGGCCCGTCCGCCGAAACGGCGGACGGGCCCTTCATGGAAGGACTCAGCGCTTCGCGGCACCGCCGCGCAGCCGGGCCACCCGGTCGGCGACGCCCCAGGAGGTCACCCGCCAGAGCGCCTCGAGCACGATGCCGCGGCTCATCTTGGAGGCGCCGAGCTCGCGCTCGACGAAGGTGATCGGCACCTCGGCGACCTTGAAGCCCGCCTTCACCGTGCGCCAGGCCAGATCGACCTGGAAGCAGTACCCGGCCGAGGCCACCTCGTCCATGCCCAGGCCCAGCAGGGTCTCCTTGCGGAAGGCCCGGTAGCCACCGGTGACGTCCCGGATCGGCACGCCCAGCATCAGCCGCGAGTAGGTCGAGCCGCCGCGCGAGAGCAGCAGCCGCGACTTCGGCCAGTTGACCACCCGGCCGCCCGGCACCCAGCGCGAGCCGAGCACCAGGTCGGCGCCGCGCAGCGCGCTCAGCAGCCGGTCCAGCTCCTCGGGCTGGTGCGAGCCGTCCGCGTCCATCTCGACCAGGACGTCGTAGCCGTCGTCGATGCCCCAGCGGAAGCCCGCGAGGTAGGCGGCGCCCAGGCCCTCCTTGCCCTTGCGGTGCAGGACGTGCACGTTCTGGTCCTCGGCGGCCAGCTTGTCGGCCAGCTCGCCGGTGCCGTCGGGGCTGTTGTCGTCGGCGACCAGCACATGGGCCTCGGGCACCGAGGCCCGGACCCGGCCGACGATCCGCTCGACGTTCTCCGCCTCGTTGTAGGTCGGGATGATCACCAGGACCCTGCCGAGATCAGCAAAACTCTGCTGGTTCACGGTCACGTACAAACCTCTCGGCCGATGGCGGGGAGTATCAGAACACCGTCGCCCGCACTTTGGAACGCGGCCCCGCCGGCAGCCCGCCGACGGGATGACCGCGGTGGAGAATTCTGCGGGGGGCGGGGACTACTGCGTCCTGGCATTCTACTACCGCGCCCGGGAACCACCGGTCGGACCACGGCACTCCCATCGGATGCCCACCGTTTCCCCGCGGGCGACCCGGGTCGGCTAGGGTCGATGCCCTTGCCCGTGCCCGCCCCGGCACTCCGGGCCCGGGACGTCCGGGGCCGCCCCGTCAGCGAAGGAGTAGGACCGCGCGCATGGACAGGCTCGTCAACACCGTCCGCCCGTACGCCTGGGGGTCGCTCACAGCCCTGCCCGAGCTGCTGGGGCAGGAACCGACCGGTGAACCGCAGGCCGAGCTGTGGATGGGCGCCCACCCCGGCGACCCGTCGCGCGCCGACCGCGGCGAGGGCCCGAGGCGGCTGGACGAGCTGATCGCGGCCGACCCCGAGGGCGAACTCGGCGCGGCGAGCGTGGCCCGCTTCGGCCCCGGCCTGCCGTTCCTGTTCAAGGTGCTCGCCGCGGGCATCCCGCTGTCCATCCAGGCCCACCCCACGCTGGACCAGGCCCGGGCCGGCTTCGCCGCCGAGAACGCCCTCGGCATCCCGCTGGACGCCCCGGGGCGCAGCTACCGCGACGCCAACCACAAGCCCGAAATGGTCTGCGCGCTGGGCGAGTTCGAGGGCCTGTGCGGCTTCCGCCGGCCCGCCGCGGCGGCCGCGCTGATGGCCGCCCTCGGGGTGCCCGGACTGGACCCGCTGATCGCGCTGCTGTCGGTCGCGGACGCCGGGGACGCCGAGGCCGAGGCCCGGGCCCTGCGCGACGCCCTGGCCACCCTGCTCACCATGGACGACGAGACCGCCGGGCGGGCCGTCCGGGACACCGTCGCCGCGCTGGCCGGGACGGACCCGGACGGCGAGCACGCCCCGTACGCCGAGATCGCCAAGGACTTCCCGGACGACCGCGGCGTGATCGCCGGCATGCTGCTCAACCACGTCCGGCTGCGGGCCGGCGAGGCGCTCTACCTGGGCGCCGGGGTGCCGCACGCCTACCTGTCCGGGGTCTGCGTGGAGCTGCAGGCCAACTCGGACAACGTGCTGCGGGCCGGCCTCACCCCCAAGCACATCGACGTGCCGGAACTGCTCGAGGTGGTGCTCTTCGAGCCCGGCGCGCCCGAGGTGGTGCACCCCGTCCCGGTCGAGTCCACCCCCGGCGAGCAGCTCTACCCCGTCCCGATCGACGAGTTCCGGCTCTCCCGCTTCGAGCTGGCGGGCGTCGAGCGCGAGATCGACGGCCGCACCCCGCAGATCCTGCTCTGCACCGAGGGCGCCGTACGGCTCACCGCCGCCGACGGCGCGGTGCTGGACCTCGCCCGCGGCCAGTCCGCCTTCCTCCCGGCCACCGGCACCCCGACCAGGCTCTCCGGCACCGCCGGCACCCTCTTCCGCGCCACCGTCACCGTGTGACGGCGGCGGCCTCCGGCTCGGCCGGAACTTCCTGAGCCGGTACGCCCTGGACCGGTACGCCCTGGACCGGTGCCGCGGACGGGGCCGGCAGGACCCGTTCGAGCGTCCTCAGCGCCTTCCGGCCGAGCTTCTGGAACGGAAGTTCCACCAGCCGGTACAGCAGGTAGGAGGCCACCAGCGCCACGGTCAGGAACTCGGCCCCCCAGAGCACCTTGGCCCCGGTCGCGGTGGGCCGCGGCGGCACGCCGACCAGGGGGCCGATCGTGTGCAGCACGTGGACGTGCAGCAGGTACAGCGAGAAGCTCACCGCGCCGAGCCAGGTCAGCACCTTGGGGAAGCGCCGCTTGCGCAGCGCCATCGCACCGAGGAAGGTCGCCCAGGCCCCGGCGTAGGACACGCACCACGCGACCCAACCCGACGTCCAGGTGCCCTGTTCCATGCCGTTGCGGTTGTACATCCATCCGATGGCGACACCGGAGACCACCACGAAGCCGCAGACAAGCCAGGCCTGCATCCGATCGATCTGCCCGTGCTCGGCCCGGTAAAGCACGGTCCCGGCGAACATCGTGGCGAAGATCATCAGCGTTTCGAAGACGGGTGCCCGGCTGTTGGTGAACAGCAGGACGGTACCCAGGCCGCCCAGCAGCAGGGCCCCCAGCCGGGTCAGCGCCGGGTTGCCGCTCAGCATGCAGACGAAGCCCATCAGCACGATCAGGGCCGCCGCCAACACCAGGTGCCGGGTGGAACCCACGTCGTGGCCGAAGACATCGGCGGCCAGCGTGCCGCCGAACACCAGGCCCACCGCGGCGAACCCGACCGCGAACACGCTGCTGCGCTTGTGCCAGCCCAGCGTGAACAGACCGGTGACCAGGAAGTAGAAGACCATCTCGTAGGTCAGCGTCCAGGCGACGCCCATGCCGTTCACCACGTTCAGCATGTCCTGGAGCATGGTGGCGTTGGCCGTCAGCGAGATCAGGTCGTGCCCGGTACGGAACAGCGCGACCGAGCCGTCCCCCGCCGGCAGCATCAGGATGGCCACCACGTAGGCGGCGATCAGCGCCGGGTAGATCCGGAAGACGCGTCCCACCCAGAACGCCCGCACGTCACCCCGGCGTTCCAGCGAAGCGGGGATGATGTAGCCGCTGACCAGGAAGAACACCATGACCCCGTACAGGCCGAGGTCGAAGTGCGCCCACACCGCCCCGCCGAACGGCAGCAGTTCGAGGATGCCGAAGTGGTGCATCGCCACCATCAGCGCGGCCACGCCGCGCAGTGCGTCGAGCCAGCCGAGCCGGGCAGCCGCCCCACCAGCCCGTGACCGCTCGGTCCGCCGGACCCGGCGGGCGGACAGCTGTCGTATCTTCTTCACCGCAGGGACAGTAGCCCATCGCCCCACGGCTCCGCTCCGCCCCGTACGGGCCTCGTTGCCTTGGCGCGCCTCATTCGTTTGACCCCGCCCCGCTCCCCCACGGGACTGTCGCGGGCGCCCCGGCCGGTGGGGCCGCACCGGTGACCGGCCGCCCCGCCCGGGGCGGTCGGAGGGTCAGTCCCGGGTCATGTCGACGAAGCGCGAGTAGTGGCCCTGGAAGGCCACCGTGATGGTGGCGGTCGGGCCGTTACGGTGCTTGGCGACGATCAGGTCGGCCTCGCCCGCGCGCGGGGACTCCTTCTCGTACGCGTCCTCGCGGTGCAGCAGGATGACCATGTCGGCGTCCTGCTCGATCGAGCCGGACTCGCGCAGGTCGGAGACCATCGGCCGCTTGTCGGTGCGCTGCTCGGGGCCACGGTTCAGCTGGGACAGCGCGATGACCGGCACTTCCAGCTCCTTGGCCAGCAGCTTGAGGTTTCGGGACATGTCCGAGACCTCCTGCTGGCGGTTCTCGGCCCGGCGGGAGCCGCCGGACTGCATCAGCTGGAGGTAGTCGATGACGACCAGCTTGATGTCGTTGCGCTGCTTGAGCCGGCGGCACTTGGCGCGGATCTCCATCATCGACAGGTTCGGCGAGTCGTCGATGAACAGCGGCGCCTCGCTGACGTCGGGCATCCGGCGGGCGACCCTGGTCCAGTCGTCGTCCGTCATGTTCCCGGAGCGCATGTGGTGCAGCGCGACCCGGGCCTCGGCGGAGAGCAGGCGCATGGCGATCTCGTTGCGGCCCATTTCGAGCGAGAAGATCACGCTCGGCAGCTTGTGCTGGATCGAGCAGGCGCGCGCGAAGTCCAGCGCGAGGGTGGACTTACCCATGGCGGGACGGGCCGCGATGACGATCATCTGGCCGGGGTGCAGCCCGTTGGTGAGCTGGTCGAAGTCGGCGAAACCGGTCGGCACGCCGGACATCTGGCCGTTGCGGGAACCGATCGCCTCGATCTCGTCGAGGGCGCCCTCCATGATGTCGGCGAGCGGCGCGTAGTCCTCGTTGGTGCGCTGCTCGGTGACGGCGTAGATCTCCGCCTGGGCGGCGTTGACGATCTCATCCACGTCGCCCTCGGCCGCGTAGCCCATGCCGGCGATCCGGGTGCCGGCCTCGACCAGGCGGCGCAGCACGGCGCGCTCGTGGACGATCTGGGCGTAGTACTCGGCGTTGGCCGCGGTCGGGACGGAGTTGACCAGGGTGTGCAGGTAGGAGGCGCCGCCGACGCGCTGCAGCTCGCCGCGCTTGGTGAGCTCGCCGGCCACGGTGATCGGGTCGGCCGGCTCGCCGCGGGCGTAGAGGTCGAGGATCGCGCCGTGGACCATCTCGTGCGCGGGCCGGTAGTAGTCGGCCGGCTTGAGCACCTCGACCACGTCGGCGATGGCGTCCTTGGACAGCAGCATGCCGCCCAGCACGGACTGCTCGGCGGCGAGGTCCTGCGGGGGGACGCGCTCGAAGCCGTCGACGCCGCCCTGGCCCTCGTCGTCCCGGCGGTCGCGGTCGTCCCGGCCCTTGCCGCTCTTCCCGCCCCTCCCGTTGGCGAAGTCGGCTCCACCCTTGCGGAAGCCCTCGCCGCGGCCGCCGCCCTGCCCGCCGCCGCCCTGGCCGCCGCGGTTGCGGGAGACTGGCAGCCGGTCGCCGGGGCCGTCCGGGAAGGGGGCGTCGTCGAAGGCGGCGGCCGGGAAGGGGTCCTCGGCGTTCTGCCAGTCCTCCTCCGGCGGCGGGGCGTCGTGGTCGTCGTACTGGGGGCCGGTCACGCGTGTTCCCCGATCAGCGAGTGGTGCGAAGTTGGAGCGGGCCTTGCCGGTGGCTGGGTGGAGCGGAGCCGCTCCTTTTGTACGCCACGGCACCGACAAATCGGACGCCGGGGTGGGTGGGAGTGTCGGGTGGAGAGCCCACGCTAAGGCGCCGGACGCCCTCGCGCCAAGGCGGTTATCCACAGGGGGTGTGGACGAGCGGCCCTCGGCTGTGGAGAACTGCCGCAAAGCTGTGGACGCCCCTGTGGAAGCTCCTGTGGATAACCGGATGATCGGTCCATCGTCAACCCATTGACCTGCGCTTACCCCTTCCGGGGCCTGTGCATGAGAAATTCTTCACACACCGCCGAACGGCCGTGGACACGGACCGGACAGAGCTCGCCGCTCACAGTTTCGAGTAATACTCTGAGGCGCCATTGGCCCATTACCTGTGGATGAGTACCCTGGAGCGCATGAGCACCGCCCCCTGCGAGCCCTCCAGACGCAGCCACGACCGCGAGATCCTCGCCCTGGCGGTGCCCGCCTTCGGCGCCCTGGTCGCCGAGCCGCTGTTCCTGATGGCGGACTCCGCGATCGTCGGCCACCTCGGCACCCCCCAGCTCGCCGGGGTCGGCGTCGCCTCCGCCGCCCTCACCACCGCGACCGGGGTGTTCGTCTTCCTCGCCTACGCCACCACCGCCGCGGTGGCCCGCCGGATCGGCGCCGGGGACCGCCGGGGCGCCGTCCAGCAGGGCGTCGACGGCCTCTGGCTGGCGCTCGGCCTGGCCGTCCCGGTGGTCCTGCTCACCCTGCTGCTGGCCCCCTGGGCGGCCGGGCTGCTGGGCGCCTCACCGACCGCGGCGCCGTACGCCGTGACGTACCTGCGGATCAGCTCGCTGGGCATCCCGGCGATGCTCCTGGTGCTGGCCGCCACCGGCGTGCTGCGCGGCCTCCAGGACACCCGGACCCCGCTGGTGGTGGCCGTCGCGGGCTTCACCGCCAACATCGGCCTGAACGTGGGCCTGGTGTACGGAGCCGGCCTCGGGGTGGCCGGCTCCGCCTGGGGCACCGTGCTGGCCCAGACCGGGATGGCCGCCGTCTACCTGGTCGTGGTGGTCCGCGGCGCCCGCCGGGAGCGGGCCTCGCTGCGGCCGGACCCGGCCGGCATCCGGGCCGGCGCCAGGGCGGGCGGCCCGCTGCTGGTGCGCACGGTCAGCCTGCGCGCGGTGCTGATGATCGCCACCGCGGTGGCCGCCCGGCTCGGCGACGACCAGGTGGCCGCGCACCAGATCGCCATGACGCTGTTCAGCTTCCTGGCCTTCGCGCTGGACGCCATCGCGATCGCCGGGCAGGCCATCATCGGCCGCTACCTGGGCGCCTCGGACGTCCCGGGCGCCCGGGCGGCCACCCGGCGGATGGTCGAGTGGGGCCTGGGCTCCGGGGTGGTGCTGGGCCTGCTGGTGGTGCTCGCCCGCCCGCTGTACGTACCGCTGTTCACGCCCGACCCGGTGGTCCAGGGCCACCTGCACACGGCCCTGCTGCTGCTCGCGCTCAGCCAGCCGGTGGCCGGCCTGGTCTTCGTGCTGGACGGCGTGCTGATGGGCGCCGGGGACGGCCCCTACCTCGCCTGGGCGGCGCTGGCCACCCTGGCGGTGTTCACCCCGGCGGCCTTCGCGGTGCCGGCCACCGGCACCGGGCTGGTCGGGCTGTGGTGGGCGATGAACCTGTTCATGCTGGTCCGCGCGGTCTTCCTGGTCGGCCGCGCCCGCGGCGGCCGATGGCTGGTCACCGGAGCCGTCAGAGGCTGAGGAAACGACCGAGGGCCGGACTCCCCGGGGGGAGTCCGGCCCTCAGGCCACTGCTACGGAACTCAGGCAGCCACGACGGCGACGTCGAGGTTGGCCACGACGTCCGAGTGCAGCTTGACCGAGACCTTGTGGGTGCCCACGGTCTTGATCGGCGAGGCGATCGCGACGGCGCGCTTGTCCACGGCCGGGCCGCCGGCGGCCTTGATGGCCTCGACGACGTCAGCCTGGGTCACCGAGCCGAACAGACGGCCGGCGTCGCCCGAGCGAACGGCCAGCTTGACCTGGACGCCCTCGAGCTTGCCCTTGACGTCGTTGGCGGCGTCGAGGGTCTGGATCGCGTGGATCTTGCGGGCGCGACGGATGGCGTCGACGTCCTTCTGGCCACCCTTGGTCCAGCGGATGGCGTAGCCACGCGGGACCAGGTAGTTGCGGGCGTAGCCGTCCTTGACCTCGACGACCTCGCCGGCGGAGCCCAGACCCGGGACCTCGTGCGTGAGGATGATCTTCATTACTCGGTCACCCTCTCTTAGCGCGCGGTGCTGGTGTAGGGCAGCAGCGCCATCTCACGGCTGTTCTTCACGGCCGTGGCGACGTCACGCTGGTGCTGGGTGCAGTTGCCGGTGACCCGGCGGGCACGGATCTTTCCGCGGTCGGAGATGTACTTCCGCAGCAGGTTCGTGTCCTTGTAGTCAACGTAGTTGACCTTGTCCTTGCAGAAGACGCAAACCTTCTTCTTCGGCTTGCGAGCAGGCGGCTTCGCCATGGTGTGCTCCATTTGGGGTTCACGGCCCGGCCGGCGTCCGGAGACGCCTGCGGCCGGGCCGCACGAAATCTGTCAGCTCTTAGAACGGAGGCTCTTCCGAGAAACCGCCACCGGACGGGGCGCCGCCCCAGCCGCCGCCGCCCTGGTTTCCACCGGACGGAGCGCTGGACGCCCACGGGTCGTCGGAGGGGCCGGACTGGCCGCCGCCGCCGGAGTTTCCACCCCAGCTGCCGCCGCCGCCCTGCTGGCCGCCTCCGCCGTTCCAACCGCCCTGGCCGCCACCCTGCTGGCCGCCGAAGCCGCCACCGGGGGCGCCGGACCGGTTGGCCCGGGTGACCTTCGCGGTCGCCGACCGCAGGCTCGGGCCGACCTCGTCGACCTCGACCTCGAAGACCGTCCGCTTCTCGCCTTCCTTGGTCTCGTAAGACCGCTGGCGCAGTCGGCCCTGCACGATGACGCGCATGCCGCGCTGCAGCGACTCGGCCACGTTCTCCGCCGGCTGCCGCCAGACGTTGCACGTGAGGAAGAGGCTCTCGCCGTCCTTCCACTCGTTCGTCTGGCGGTCGAAGGTGCGGGGGGTGGACGCGATGCGGAACTTCGCGACCGCCGCACCCGACGGGGTGAAGCGCAGCTCGGGGTCGTCGACGAGATTGCCGACGAGGGTGATGACGGTCTCGCCTGCCATGGTGGTGATGACCTCTCGGGAAGATGTCCGTTCACCGCTGTTTCACGTGAAACAGCGGACGCGAGCTACCCGAGACCCGAAGGCCTCAGAGGTGGCTCAGTGGGTGTCCGGGCGCAGGACCTTGGTCCGCAGAACCGACTCGCTCAGGCCCATCTGGCGGTCGAGCTCCTTGACGACCTCAGGCGTGGCCTTGAGGTCGATGACCGAGTAGATGCCCTCGGACTGCTTGTTGATCTCGTAAGCCAGACGGCGACGACCCCAGGTGTCGACCTTCTCGACCTTGCCGCCGCCGTTGCGGACGACGGTGAGGAAGTTCTCGATCAGGGGGGAGACAGCGCGCTCCTCGACCGACGGGTCGAGGATGACCATCAGCTCGTAGTGACGCATGAGTAACCCACCTCCTTTGGACTCAGCGGCCACGGTCTCTCCGTGGCAGGAGGGTTGTGCGTAGCGTCGGCACCGGTGAGGTGACGACTCCGGCCACCGTAGCGGCCGGGTCCGACAGTCGGGCCCCGCCCGCCCCGGAGGGGCGTCACCCGTAAGAGGGCGCAAGGGGGCACAACTACACCAGTGCAGACGGCACAGCCTACCTGCACCCGGACGGCCGAACAAAACGCATAGGGGTTGTGAGACGGACCCAACCGCCGCAATCTGGACGGAACGGGATTCCTGCCCGTTCGTCTCCACGCCAGGAGGTGGGACTCATGGCCCAGTCCGTCCACCGCATGCCCGCCCTCACGCTGAACACCGACGGCCACCCGCACCCCCGCGAGAACACCCTGGTGGCCCTGACGGCCGTCCTGGGTGTGATCGCCTTCACCACCTCGTTCTTCCACAACCTGCACCTGCTGACCTCGTGGACCGGCCTGGCCGGGATCGTCACGGGCCTGTGGGGCATGTTCGTCTCGGTCACCACCGCCGAACGCTTCGTCCTGATGATCACGCTCGGCGCCTCCGCGATCGGCTTCTACCTCGGCATCGCCCGGGGCGGCCTCTGGGGCTGAGCACCCGGCCCAGGAACCCTCGGCGCCCCCGTCGCGTATCTGCAGGAGACAGGTACCCGACGGGGGCGCCGTCGTGCCCGCACCGGTGGGCGCCCGGGCCCCGGACGATAAGGTCAGCCCGAGAACCTGGGGCCCACCGCAGCCCGACCGACGAGGAGCACCGAGCACATGAGCCTGCGCCTGAGGACGATCACCCGCGAGGAGCACCTCGCCTTCATCAGGAGCCGCGCCTCGGCCAGCCACATGCAGGTGCCGGCCTGGGGTGACGTGAAGGCCGAGTGGCGTTCCGAGTCGATCGGCTGGTTCGACGAGCACAACCAGCTGGTCGGCGCGGGCCTGGTCCTCTACCGCCAGCTGCCGAAGGTCAAGCGCTACCTCGCCTACCTGCCCGAGGGCCCGGTGATCGACTGGTTCGACCGGGACCTGGACCGCTGGCTCTCCCCGATGCTGGCCCACCTGAAGTCGCAGGGCGCCTTCTCGGTGAAGATGGGCCCGCCGGTGGTCATCCGCCGCTGGAACGCCCCCACCATCAAGGAGGCCATCGCCGCCAAGCAGGCCAAGCGCCTGCGCGACATCGAGGCCGACTGGTACGAGGCGCGCGCCTTCGAGGTGGCCGACCGGCTGCGCAAGGCCGGCTGGCTGCAGGGCGAGGACGGCGGCGCGGGCTTCGGCGACGTCCAGCCGCGCTACGTGTACCAGGTGCCGCTGGCCAACCGCTCGCTGGACGACATCCAGAAGGGCTTCAACCAGCTCTGGCGCCGCAACATCAAGAAGGCCGAGAAGAGCGGCGTCGAGGTGGTCCAGGGCGGCTACGACGAGCTGCCGATCTTCCACCAGCTCTACCTGGTCACCGCCGAGCGCGACAAGTTCACCCCGCGCCCGCTGGCCTACTTCCAGCGCATGTGGAACGCCCTCAACTCCGAGGACCCGAACCGGATGCGGCTCTACATCGCCTACCACGAGGGCGAGCCGCTGGCCTCGACCACGATGCTGGTGGTCGGCGAGCACGTCTGGTACTCCTACGGCGCCTCGGCCAACCACAAGCGCGAGGTCAAGCCCTCGAACGCGATCCAGTGGCGGATGATGCGCGACGCCTACGCCCTCGGCGGCGGCGTGTACGACCTGCGCGGCATCAGCGACACCCTGGACGAGAACGACCACCTGTTCGGCCTGATCCAGTTCAAGGTCGGCACCGGCGGCCAGGCGGCCGAGTACCTCGGCGAGTGGGACTTCCCGCTGAACAAGCTGCTGCACAAGGCCCTCGACCTCTACATGTCCCGCCGCTGAGGAGGCTGCCCCGATGACGCTGTCGCTCTACCTCGACACCGAACGCTGGCGCACCCACCAGCGCTCCGTCCTGGCCGAGTTCCCCGGCCTGGTGCCCGTCGCCAAGGGGAACGGCTACGGCCTGGGCAACCACCGGCTGGCCGAGGAGGCGACACTGCTCGGCACCGGTGTGCTGGCCGTCGGCACCGCCTACGAGGCGGCCGACGCCGCCGAGTGGTACGGCGGCGAGCTGCTGGTGCTCACCCCCTACCGGGTCGGTGAGGAGGTGCTCCCGCTGCCGCACGCCCGGGTGATCCGGACGGTCGCCAGCGTGGACGCGCTGCGCTCGCTGCACGGCGCCCGGGTGGTGCTGGAGTGCATGACCACCATGCGCCGGCACGGCGTGAGCGCGGCCGACCTGCGCACCGTCGCCGCCGAGCTGGACGGCGTCTCCTTCGAGGGCCTCGCCCTGCACCTGCCGATGGACCGGCCGGACGGCTCCAGCCCGGTCGAGGAGGTCGTCCACTGGGTGGACACCGCGAAGGCGGCCGGCATCCCGGTGCACACCGTCTTCGTCAGCCACCTCGGCGCGGCCGGCATGGACCAGCTCGCCCAGCGCTACCCGGACACCGTCTTCCGGGCCCGGATCGGCACCCGGCTCTGGCTGGGCGACCACGGCGCGCTGGAGGTCCGGGCCACGGTGCTGGACGTCACCCCGGTGAAGAAGGGCGACCGCTACGGCTACCGCCAGCACCCGGCGCCCTCGGACGGCCACATCCTGGTGGTGGCCGGCGGCACCGCGCACGGCATCGGCCTGGAGGCCCCCAAGTACGTGGCCAGCATGGGCGCGCGCGCCAAGGGCATCGCCCGGGCCGGCCTGGCGACCGTCAACAAGACCAAGTCGCCGTTCCACTGGGCGGGCAAGCAGCTCTGGTTCGCCGAGCCGCCGCACATGCAGGTCTCGCTGCTGTTCCTGGACGGGGAGACCGCGCCCCCCGCGATCGGTGAGGAGCTGGGCCTCCAGGTCCGGCACACCACCACGCACTTCGACCGCGTGGTGGACCGCTGAGCACCCCTGGGTGACGCTCGGCTCGCGGTTACGGCTTCCGCTCGGCCGGCTCCTCGGCTCCTGGCTCCTCCAGCCAGTGATCGAAGGGGCCGGCCGGCGCGTATCCGGCGTAGCTCTCCTCCTCGTGCAGCCGTCGGGCGGCGCCCAGGGTGACCACGTCCGGGGCGTGGTCGAGCACCCCGCCGGAGGGGTCGTCGGTGCCGTCCCAGCGGACCGGGTCGCGGTCCGGGTACAGGGCGTCCCGGACCACCAGCACCACCAGGTAGAGCGTGCCGAGCAGGTGCAGCGCGATCGCGAAGTGGTACCAGGGCTCGCCGATCCCGTGCTGCTTGGGCCCGGTGACGAAGCCCAGGTGGGACCAGATGCCCAGGGTGTACAGCACCTCGCAGGCCTGCCAGATCAGCAGGTCCCGCCAGCGCGGCCGGGCCAGCGCCGCGAGCGGCAGCAGCCAGAGCGCGTACTGCGGCGAGTACACCTTGTTGACCAGCACGAACAGCGCGACCACCAGGAAGGCCAGCTGCGCGAACCGCGGCCGGCGGGGCGCCGCGAGGCCGAGCCACGCTATGGCCGCGCAGCCCAGCACCATCAGCACGCCGATGTAGAGGTCGAGGTCGGCCAGCCCCACCCCGCGGTTCTGCATCAGGATCAGCCAGAACGAGCCGTAGTCCTCGCCGCGGTGCTTGCTGAAGACGTAGAAGGTCGACCAGCCCTGCCAGTTGGCCAGCATGATCGGCAGGTTGACCAGCAGCCAGGAGCCGACCGCGCCGCCGAGCACCACCCGGAACTCGCGCCACTTCCCGGCCCGCCAGCAGAGCACCAGCAGCGGGCCGATCAGCAGCAGCGGGTAGAGCTTGGCGGCGGTGGCCAGGCCGATGAAGACGCCGGCCCAGCCCGGCCGGGAGCGGGCCCACCAGGCCATCGCCACGGCGGCCAGGGCGACCGCGAGGAGGTCCCAGTTGACCGTGCCGTTGAGCAGCAGGATCGGCGAGAGCGCGAACAGCATCGCGTCCCAGGGGCGGCGGCGGTGGGTGCGCGAGAGCGCGACCGCGGCGACCACGGCGCAGGCCATCAGCAGGCCGGCGTTGATCGCCCAGAACCACTGCTCCTGGGCCTGCTCGGTGCCGCCGCCGGGCGTCAGCCAGGCCGCGACCTGCATGAACAGCCCGGTCAGCACCGGGTACTCCAGGTACTGGAGGTCCCCCGTGGTGCCCGGGATCCGGTCCACGTACGGGTGCAGCCCGGCCGCGAAGCCGCGGCCGGAGTACAGGTGCGGGATGTCGCTGTAGCAGGCGTGGATGTACTGCGGCGAGCCCGGCTGGAACCAGGCCTGGTCGTAGCAGGGCAGGTTGTGCACCATGCCGAGCGCCGAGACCACGATCACTGCCAGCGCCAGGACGCGCACCGGGATCCACCAGGAGACGCCGAGCAGCGCCCGCCGCCCGGGCGGGCCGCCGAACACCTCGCTGCCGGCCGCCGCCACCCGGTCCTCGTCGGCCGGGACGACCACGGTGTCGACCGGGGGCACGGCCGTGGCCACGGCTGCCGGGAGGGGCCCTGCCGCGCCGTCGGGCCCGTACGGGCCGGCGGGTTCGTCACGATCGCTCGACGTCATGCCGGACATCCTGCCGCACCCGGTGCGCCGGGACGAGGAGGACCCCGCGGTGGTCCGGTGGTGCGGGTGGGGCGTGCGCGGCGAATCGTGACGAAAACGGCGGTGGCGGCCCTCCGAGGAGGACCGCCACCGCCGTTCTACCGTCTCACCGTCCCAGCGGCCGGACCGGGCTGCTACCCGGCCGCTCCGCCGGCCTGTGGGCCGCCGGTGCCGCTCGGGGTCGGCTTGCCCGGCTTGCCGGTGTTGCCGCCCGATGTGCTGCCGTCGGTCGGCGACTGGGTCGGCGGGCAGTTGACCAGCGGGATGCAGTTGCTGGTCGACGGCTTGGGGGTGTGGCTGGGCGGCGGGGTCGGCTGGCAGTCCACGCCCGGCACGCAGTTCCCGCCCTGGCTGGGCTGGGTCGGCTGCTGGGTCGGCTGCTGGACCGGCGCCTGGGTCTGCGCCGGGGCGCTGGGCATCTCCGTCGCGGTCTGGGTGGGGGTCGCGGAGACCGTGGACGGCGCGCCGGAGGAGTCCACCTCGGTGCCGACCGGCTGCGGGGTCGGGAAGTCCATCTTCTTCTCGTTGGCCAGCGCGGCCTTCATGTACCGGGTGAAGATGTCGGTGGGGATGTCACCACCGTGGATGGACTCCTTGCCGCCGGTGCCGTTGAGGGACTCCCGGTCGTGCTTGCTCGGGTCCTCGCGCCACATCGCGACGCTGGTGACCAGCTGCGGGGTGTAGCCGACCCACCAGGCCGACTTGTTCTGGTCGGTGGTACCGGTCTTGCCGGCCACCGGGCGGCCCAGGCTGTTGGTCTTCGTACCGGTACCGTTCTTGGCCACGTTCACCAGCACGTCGGTGACGTTGTCGGCGACGGCCGGCTCCAGCGCCACCTTGACGTCCTTCTTGCCGAAGCCCGGGCGCTCCGTGCCGTTCACCTCGACCTTGGTGACCGAGTAGGGCTCGGCCTCCTTGCCGCTGGCGGCCAGGGTGCCGTAGCCGGTGGCCATCCGGATCGGGCTGATGGTGGAGGTGCCGAGCGGGAAGGTCGCGGTCTTCGGATCGGCCAGGCTGTCCCGCTTGATGCCCATCTGCACGGCCATGTCGGCCACCGCGGGGCCGCCGACGTCCTGGTTGAGCTGGACGAAGGGCACGTTGTACGACCACTGCATGGCCTGCCGCAGCGAGACGTAGCCGCGCTTGCCGGAGTCCTCGTTCTTCTGCCGGTAGGGCTTGCCGTCGTCGCCGATCACCAGCGAGCCGTCCGGCTTGCGGATCTCGGACATGTCGTCGGCGAGGTAGCGGCTGTCGGCGTTGATCCGCTTCGGCTTGCCGTCGCTGTCCTTCGCGGTCTGCACACCGACCTGCATCGCGGTGGCCAGCACGAAGGGCTTGAAGGTCGAGCCGACCTGGACACCGCCGGCGTTGGCGTTGTTGTCGAAGTGGCCGTTCTCCACGCCGTCGCCGCCGTAGATCGCGACCATCGCACCGTCACCGGGGCGGATGCTGGCGGCGCCGAACTGGACGAAGGTGTCGTTGTTGGGGCGCTTCTGCGCGTCGAGGTTCTCGGCCTTGACGTCGTCGACGGCCTTCTTCAGGGCGTCGACCTTGTCCTTCTCGAAGGTGGTGTAGATCTTCAGACCACCCTTGTCGATCATCTGCTGGGTGACCGACTTGTCGGTGGTCATCACGTACTGGTTGGCGGTGTCGACCAGGTAGCTGATCTCACCGTTCATGTTGGTGCTGGGCTTCAGCGCGATCGGCTCGGGGAAGGTGGTGCACTTCGCCCGCTCCTCCGCAGTGGCGTTGTGGGTGATCACCATCCGGTCCAGGATCCACTTCCACCGCTCCACGGCGCGGTCGTGGTTGGCCGGCTTGGAGGGGTCGTAGTAGTTCGCGCCCTTCAGCAGTCCGGCCAGCATCGCGCTCTGACAGAGGTTCAGGTCCTTGGCGTTGACCCCGTAGTACGCCTGGGCCGCGGCCTGGGCGCCGTTGGCGTTGCGGCCGAACCAGCTGGTGTTGAGGTAGCCCTTGAGGATGTCGTCCTTGCTCTTCTGCTGATTGATCTTCAGCGTGATGAAGAACTCCTTCAGCTTGCGGCTGATGGTCTGTTCCTGGCTCAGGTAGGCGTTCTTCACGTACTGCTGGGTGATCGTCGAGGCGCCCTGGGTCTCACCGCCCTTCGCCATGTTGTAGACGGCGCGCAGCATGCCCTTGGGGTCGATGCCGCTGTCGGTGCGGAAGGTCTCGTTCTCCGCCGAGATGACGGCGTTCTGCAGGGTGGGGTTGATGTCGCCGAGTTCGACGATCTGACGATTGGTGTCGCCCTTGCGGGTCATCTCCGAGCCGTCGGCCCAGTAGTAGATGGTGTTCTGTTCCTTCACCAGGTCCTTGAGGTCCGGGACCGTCGTGGTCTGGTACAGGTAGAACACGCCGCCCACGCCCATGGCGAAGAACAGCAGGAAGACGCTGAACACCAGCTTCCAGGAGGGCAGCCAGCGCCGGATGCCGCTCTTGCCGAACCGCGGGTAGTCGATGAAGCGCTTCTTGCCGGGGCCGGCCGCCGCTGCGGCGGAAGCGGCGGCGTCGCCGCGCCGGCCACCGCCCTTGCCCTTCTTCTGCGCGGCCTTGCGCATCTCGGCACGGCCCATCCGGGGTTGCTGGGCGGTCTCCCGGACCCCCGGCTGGCGTCGACGGCCGATCCCTTCCGAGCCCAGTTCGTCGGGGCCGGGGCCGCCCCGACGGCCTCCGCCACCCGGCGGCTGCTGCCCGTCACCGCCCTGGTCGGGCGTCCTTCGCCGTCGCTCGCTCATGTTTCCAGCCACTCCTCGCCAGGCCTGGTCGGCCTGAAGGCAGGGTTCCCTGTCCGATGCTCGGACCGCCCTAACCCCGGAGGTTGGTCCTCGTGCACACGCGACAGCGTACGCAGCAGTGAATCCGAACTAATCGGGCATCAGTCGCCAATAACCGCAAAACGGCGTCAGATCATTACACGCCCGTTGCCAAGCCCACCCGCGCGTCGGCTTGTGATCACATTCACGCGTGCCCCCCTTGCCCCTTCCGAGGGTCCGGTTTACTGTTCTCGATATATCGAGCCGATACATCGAAGCGGTATACCCGCCGATGCAGCGGCCGGAGCGACGGTCGAGAGGGAGGAGGAGGACGGCAGTGGGCAGGCGCTCAGGAGTGCTGGAGTTCGCCGTTCTCGGTCTGCTCCATGACGCCCCGATGCATGGCTACGAGCTGCGCAAGCGGCTCAACATCCTGCTCGGAGCGCTGCGGGCGCTCTCCTACGGAACGCTCTACCCGTGCCTGAAGAGCCTGGTCGCCCAGGGTTTCCTGGTCGAGGACAACCCGGACGTCGAGTACGTCCCGGCCACCGCGCTCAACGGCAAGCGGTCGAAGATCGTCTACCGGCTGTCCGCCGAGGGGAAGCAGCGCTTCGAGGAGCTGCTCGCCGACTCCGGTCCGGACGCCTGGGAGGACGAGCGCTTCGGCGTCCACTTCGCCTTCTTCGGCCAGACCGACCGGGCCGTGCGGATGCGCGTCCTGGAGGGTCGCCGCAGCCGGCTGGAGGAGCGCCTGGAGCGGATGCGCAGCTCGCTGGCCCGCGCCCGCGAACGGTTCGACGACTACACCGTCGAACTCCAGCGGCACGGCCTGGAGTCGGTGGAACGCGAGGTCCGGTGGCTCAACGAGCTGATCGAGACCGAGCGGGCCAACCGCACCGGCCGGCCCGGGCCCACTGCTGACGGGAACACCACCGCCGTACCCCACACGACTTCGGACGGCCGTGGCCAGGAGACCGGGTCCCCCGACCCGTCCGGGCCACCGTACGACCGCCCGGGGCGCTCCGCCCAGGAGCGCTGACGCCGCGCCAGCCCCGTGCCGCGCGGCAGGAGTGGGCGCCTCGCGCCCGTACAAGCAGTCATTCGAAGAAGCAGGACGAGTGCCGTCGGCAATGACGGCCCTCATGAGATCACAGGGAGCAACCGGAATGGGTTCGGTTCGCGTAGCCATCGTGGGCGTGGGCAACTGCGCCGCGTCGCTGGTGCAGGGTGTCGAGTACTACAAGGACGCCGACCCGGCCGGCAAGGTCCCCGGGCTGATGCACGTCCAGTTCGGTGACTACCACGTCCGTGACGTGGAGTTCGTCGCCGCCTTCGACGTCGACGCCAAGAAGGTCGGCTTCGACCTGGCCGACGCCATCGGCAGCAGCGAGAACAACACCATCAAGATCTGCGACGTCCCGCCGACCGGCGTGACCGTCCAGCGCGGCCACACCCTCGACGGCCTGGGCAAGTACTACCTGGAGACCATCGAGGAGTCGGACGAGGCTCCGGCCGACGTCGTCCAGGTCCTCAAGGACAAGCAGGTCGACGTCCTGGTCTGCTACCTGCCCGTCGGTTCCGAGAAGGCCGCCAAGTTCTACGCCCAGTGCGCCATCGACGCCAAGGTCGCCTTCGTGAACGCCCTGCCGGTGTTCATCGCGGGCACCAAGGAGTGGGCGGACAAGTTCACCGAGGCCGGCGTGCCGATCGTCGGTGACGACATCAAGTCCCAGGTCGGCGCCACCATCACGCACCGCGTGATGGCCAAGCTGTTCGAGGACCGCGGTGTCATCCTCGAGCGCACCATGCAGCTGAACGTCGGCGGCAACATGGACTTCAAGAACATGCTCGAGCGCGAGCGCCTGGAGTCCAAGAAGATCTCCAAGACCCAGGCCGTCACCTCGCAGATCCGCGACCGCGAGCTGGGTGCCCGGAACGTCCACATCGGTCCCTCGGACTACGTGGCCTGGCTGGACGACCGCAAGTGGGCCTACGTCCGCCTGGAGGGTCGCGCGTTCGGCGACGTCCCGCTGAACCTGGAGTACAAGCTCGAGGTCTGGGACTCCCCGAACTCGGCCGGTGTCATCATCGACGCCGTCCGCGCCGCGAAGATCGCCAAGGACCGTGGCATCGGTGGCCCGATCCTGTCGGCCTCCTCGTACTTCATGAAGTCCCCGCCGGTCCAGTACTTCGACGACGAGGCCAAGGAGAACGTCGAGAAGTTCATCCGCGGCGAGGTCGAGCGCTGAGCTGAGCCGGCCGCTCCTGGCCGCTAGCTCGTCCGAAGGGCCCACGATCATCCGATCGTGGGCCCTTCACGTTTCCGTGGCGAATGTTTCACGTGAAACGGCGACCGGTTCCATGGCACCCTGAGCGGGTGGCGATCACCGAGAACGGCAGCACCCACCAGTCCGCGCACCGCGCCACGCTCCTCGGTCTGCTCCGCGGCCGGGACTTCCGCCGGCTGCTGACCGCCCGGGTGCTCTCCCAACTCTCCGACGGCGTCTTCCAGGTCTCGCTCGCGGCCTACGTGGTCTTCTCCCCGGAGAAGCAGTCCTCCCCCGCCGACATCGCCTCGGTGCTGGCCGTGATGCTGCTGCCGTTCTCGGTGATCGGCCCGTTCGCCGGGGTGCTGCTGGACCGTTGGCGCCGTCGCCAGGTGCTCTACTTCGGCAACCTGGCCCGCTTCGGCCTGGGCCTGGGCACCGGCGCGCTGCTCCTGGCCAAGGCGCCGACCTGGCTGTTCTTCGCCTCGGCGCTGCTGGTCACCGCGCTCAACCGGTTCATCCTGGCCGGGCTGTCCGCCGCGCTGCCCCGGGTGGTCGAGCAGGACCGGCTGGTCACCGCCAACGCCCTCTCCCCCACCCTCGGGACGGTCGCCGCCGCCCTGGGCGGGGGCCTCGGCTTCCTGCTGCACCAGGTGATGGCCCCCGGGCCGAAGGCGGACGCCGCACTGGTCACCGTCGCCTCACTGCTCTACCTCTCGGCCGCGCTGGCCGCCCGCCGGATGGACCGCGACCTGCTCGGCCCGGAGCGGCACGGCGAACGGCCCGCGCTCGGCCAGGCCCTGGTGCGGGCCGCCGTCGAACTCGGCGCCGCCGTCCGCCACCTGGTCCGGGACTGCCGCCCCGCCGTGCACGCGCTGGCCGCCGTCACCGCGGCCCGGTTCTGCTACGGGGTGCTGATCGTGGTCGTGGTGATGCTCGCCCGGTACACCTTCAACGACCCGGCCGACAGCGCCGCCGGACTGGCCACCCTCGGCCAGGCGGTCGGGCTGTCGGCCGCCGGCTTCTTCGTCGCCGCGTTGATCAGCCCCTGGTGCACCCGCCGGCTGGGCCTGGCCGGCTGGATGACGGTCTGCCTGCTCGCCCCGGTGCTCTTCGTCCCCGCACTGGGCCTGTTCTTCGCCCCGGTCCCCTGCCTGCTGGCCGCCCTGCTGCTCGGGGTGGTCACCCAGGGCACCAAGATCTGCGCCGACACCGTGGTGCAGGAGTCGGTCGAGGACGAGTTCCGCGGCCGGGTCTTCGCCATCTACGACGTGCTGTTCAACGTCGCCTTCGTGGCCGCCGCCCTGGTCACCGCGCTGGTGCTGCCGCTGTCCGGCCGCTCGGTCACGGTGGTCACCGGGGTGGCCGTGGTGTACGCGCTGACCGCCGTCCTCTACCTGCGGGCCGCCCGGCGGTCCGGGCCGCTCCCCGGCGACGCCCACTGACACCGCCCGGTAGCGGAATCGAAACCACCTCGTCCCGAAACCCCGTGCGACCGCCGGACCGATTGCGTCCGACCCGGTCGCTAAGGTACGTAAACCTGTCGGAACGACAGCACTCGGTCTCGGGGGACGAACTGATGAGCACACCGACGGGCCCGTACGGGCCGCCGCAGACCGCCGCGCCCGGGTTCGGTCCGCCCCCGCCGTCCTACCCCCAGGCGCCGTACGGGCAGCAGCCACCCGCCCAGCAGCCGTACGCCCCGGGCCCGTACGGACCGCCGCCCCAGGCCCAGCCGCCGTACGGCCAACAGCCCTACGGACAACCGCCGTACGGCCAACAGCCCTACGGGCAGGCGCCGTACGGCCAGCAGCCGCCCGCCGGGCCGTACGGCCACCCCCAGCCCGGCGCGGCATCCCCGGCACCGCCCGCCAAGCGCGGCATCCGGTCCAAGCTGCGGATCGTCGGTGCGATCGGCGGCTGCGTCGCGCTCGCGGTCGGCTACTTCGTCGCCGGCCCGAGCGTCAGCAGCGCCAAGCCCGGCGACTGCGTCCAGGTGAGCGGCTCCCGCGACATCTCGATCGTCAACTGCACTGACCGCAAAGCGAATTACAAGGTGCTGTCGAAGTTCACCGACACCACCGACGTGACCCGCTGCCGGCAGACCCCGCAGACCACCAGCACCGTCTCGGGCAAGAGCGGGCGCCGGTGGAACAAGAAGCGGTACGTGCTCTGCCTCGGCCCACTGACCCCCACCACCACCGGCTACCCGCCGGTGAAGAAGTCCTGACCCTTCCACCGACCTTCCCCGGGGGACCCCTTGTCCGCTCCGCCTCCACCCCAGATGCCCTACGGCCCGCCACCCGGTGACGGCAGCCCGTACGCCGGCGGCCCGTACGGCTCGCCGCCCCCGCCCCCGCCCGGCTACGGCTACCCGAGCGCCCCGCCGCCGGAGCAGCCGTACGGCGCCCAGCCGCCCGGCTACGGGTACGGCTACGGGCCCAACGTCCCGGGCTGGCAGGCGCAGCCCGCCCCGATGGACGGCGAGACCTGCCGGTTCTGCGGCGGCTTCCCCGCCGTGCGCGCCACCGTCCGCGGCCACCAGGGCCTGATAGTCGCCTTCCGGATGCTGCGGATGCACGGCCCCTTCTGCCGCACCTGCGGGACGGCCACCGTCCGCGACATGTCCGCCCGGACGCTCGTCCAGGGCTGGTGGAGCTGGGTCTCGCCGCTGCTGACCCTGATCACCCTGCTGCTGAACCTCGGCGCCAACAGCCGGATCAAGCAGCTGCCACCGCCCATGCCGGGCACCCACGGCCCCCAGCTCGACCCGGGCACCCCGCTGGGCAGCCGCCCCCACATCGCGATGCTGCTGGTGCCGGTCTCCCTGCTGACCACCGGCATCCTGGTGGTCACCGGCGTGATCGGCCCGAAGAACGACCCCGGCACCCCGATCGGCTCCTCGACGCCGACCAACACCACGGCGTACTCGCCGTCGCCGCTGCCGATGCCCACCTACAGCTACACCCCGCCGCCGCTGGTGCCGATGCCGAGCTTCACCATGCCGAGCATCACCCTGCCGCCGCCCGCCACCCCGGCCAAGGACGACGTCGACAGCGCCGGCGTCGGTGACTGCCTGCGCAACGAGAACAGCGCCGGCGCGACCTCCGACGACCACCCGAAGATCACCGTGCTGCCCTGCACCGACCCCAAGGCCCAGTACAAGGTGGTCTTCAAGTACCTCGCCACCTCGGACGAGAAGGTCTGCCAGAAGCAGCCGAAGTCGGACAGCACCTACACCCGCACCTACACCAAGCTCCCCTCGCTGGACTACGTGCTCTGCCTGAAGCACGTCAACAGCTGACCGGACGCGAGCGGCGGCCACCCCCTCGGTGAGGAGGTGACCGCCGCTCGTCGTCGTGGGGCGCCCCGTCGTCGCGGGGCACCGCCCCGGTCAGCCCTGCTGCTCGGCCCACCACGCCCGCAGGGCCGCGACCGCCTCGTCGGGCTCCATCGGCCCGTGCTCCAGCCGCAGTTCGAGCATGTGCTTGTACGCCTTGCCGACCTGCGGGCCCGGCTTCAGCCCGAGCAGCTCCATGATCTGGTTGCCGTCCAGTGCCGGGCGGATGGCGTCCAGCTCCTCCCGCGCCTGCAGCTCGGCGATCCGCGATTCCAGGCCGTCGTAGGTGCGCGACAGCGCGGCGGCCTTCTTCTTGTTGCGGGTGGTGCAGTCGGAGCGGGTCAGCTTGTGCAGGCGCTCCAGCAGCGGCCCGGCGTCGGTGACGTAGCGGCGCACCGCGGAGTCGGTCCACTCGCCGCCGCCGTAGCCGTGGAAGCGCAGGTGCAGCTCGACCAGGCGCGAGACGTCCTCAGTGAGTTCCTTGGAGTACTTGAGCTCGCGCATCCGCTTGCGGGTCATCTTGGCGCCGACCACCTCGTGGTGGTGGAAGGAGACCCGGCCGTCCGTCTCGAACCGGCGGGTGCGCGGCTTGCCGATGTCGTGCAGCAGCGCGGCCAGCCGCAGGGTGAGGTCCGGGCCGTCCTGCTCCAGGTCGATGGCCTGCTCCAGGACGGTCAGCGAGTGCTCGTAGACGTCCTTGTGCCGGTGGTGCTCGTCGCTCTCCAACTGCAGCGCGGGCAGCTCCGGCAGCACGTACCCGGCCAGGCCGGTGTCGGTCAGCAGCCGCAGGCCCTTCACCGGGTGCGCGGCCAGCAGCAGCTTGTTCAGCTCGGCCTGCACCCGCTCGGCGGAGACGATGGTGATCCGCTCGGCCATCGCGGTCATCGCGGCGACCACCTCGGGCGCCGGCTCGAAGTCCAGCTGGGCGGCGAAGCGGGCGGCCCGCATCATCCGCAGCGGGTCGTCGGAGAAGGACTCCTCCGGCGTGGCGGGGGTGCGCAGCACCCGGGCCTCCAGGTCCTCCAGGCCGTGGTGCGGGTCGACGAAGCCGCGGCCGGGCAGGTCGACGGCCATCGCGTTGACCGTGAAGTCCCGGCGGACCAGGTCCTGCTCGATGGTGTCGCCGTAGGTCACCTCGGGCTTGCGGGAGGTGCGGTCGTACGCCTCGGAGCGGTAGGTGGTGATCTCGATCAGGAAGGAGCCCTCGGCGGTGTCCTTGCGGGCGCCGACGGTGCCGAAGGCGATGCCCACGTCCCAGACCGCGTCCGCCCAGCCCTTGACCAGCTTGAGCACCTGCTGCGGCCGGGCGTCGGTGGTGAAGTCCAGGTCGTTGCCGAGCCGGCCGAGCAGCGCGTCCCGCACCGAGCCGCCGACCAGGGCCAGCCGGTGACCGGCGGCCTGGAACCTGCGGGCGATCTCGTCGGCGACCGGCGACACCCGCAGCAGCTCTTGCAGCCCCAGGGCCTGGGCCTCGCTCAGGCCTGGGACGACCTGGACGTCGGTGCTGGAACGATCGGTGCGCGCGGTGGGCTCATTGGCAGTGGACACGGCTCACAAGGGTACGTGCCCCGGAAGGTCAACCGCCCGCGCGTTTTGGGCGTCTCACCCCACAGCCCGCAACACTGCAACCCAGGCTGGATCGTTACCATGCCGGTGGACGAAGCGCGGACACCGGAACCGGGGATGCGGTGTCGCGTGCCGCCGTGCCGACGGAACCCTCCGCGGCAGCAGGGTGGCGTACGGCGTCGGGCGAGGAACGTCGAGCAGGGAACATCCGGCGACCGCGCCGGACGGACAGCATCAGCAGCGAGCGATCGAACAGAACGGCGAGGGCGAAACGAGTGAGTGAGCCGGCACGGCACTCGGGCCTGGGGGCACACCGACAGCCTGGACGGACCGCTGGTCCCACCGGGCGTCCCACCGACGGGCTGCGCCACCGCGGCCGAGCCCGCCGCCTCGCCGCCGCCTGCGCGGCCGCCCTGGCCCTGTTCACGGCCGCCCCCGCGATGGCGCTGCCGGCCGGCGGCAACATCAGCCCGGCCGCCGACGCCGCGGCCACCGCGGAGTACCCGGTGGTACTGACCATCGAGACGGTCACCCCGCAGCTCGCCACCCAGAACGGCACGGTGTCCGTCACCGGCCACGTCACCAACTCCGGCAAGTCCGCGCTCAAGGGCGCCCACGCGGCGGTCCGCAAGCCAGCCTCCAGCAAGCCCCTCCAGCGGCGCAGCGAACTCCAGGGCGTGGCCACCAGGAGCGCACCGAGGGGCGACGACGGCATAGAGCTGGACAGCCCGCAGTACGCCCTGCCCGAGCTGAACCCGGGCCAGAGCCAGGCGTACGCCCTGAGCGTCGCCGTGAGCGACCTCGGGCTGTCCGAGAGCGGCGTCTACGAGCTCGCGGTGGACGCCTGGGGCGCGACCGCCGACAACCCGCGCGACCGGGCCCTGGGCATCGCCCGCACCTTCCTGCCCTACACCCAGGGCAGCACCGAGGCCCAGCCGACCAAGGTCGCCACGCTCTGGCCGCTGGTGCACGCGCCGGTGCTGGCCGCGCAGACCTTCACCGACGGCGACCAGACCGTCCCGGTGCTGCGCGACGACAGCCTGGCCGCCGACTTCGCGCCGGGCGGCCGGCTGTACGAGCTGGTCGACACCGGCGCCAAGCTGAACGGGCTGACCTGGATGGTCGACCCGGACCTGCTGGACGCCGCGTTCGCGATGACCAAGGGCTACCGGGTGCAGAAGCCGGGCAGCGAGTCCTCGGGCAAGTCCGCCCGCGAGGACAACACCGTCCCGCGCCCCGCCTCGGCCGCCGCCGACGCCTGGCTGAACAAGCTGCGGGCGGCCGTCGCCAAGCAGGGCGACCAGGTCGTCGCCCTGCCGTACGCCGACCCGGACCTCGCCTCGATCGCGCACAACGGCGCGGACCTCGCTGGCATGGGCACCGCCCTGAACAAGGCGTCCACCGCCGGCCGGCTGACCGTCGAGGGCCGGCTCTCCGTGGACACCCGCTCCGACGTGGCCTGGCCCTACCAGGGCTACCTCGACCAGCAGATCGCCGGCATCGCCCGGCAGGCCGGCAGCAGCCTGGTGCTGGCCAACGGCGCGAGCATGCCGGAGCCGGACTCGGTCAACTACACCCCGACCGCGGTGCGCCCGATCGGCAACGGGCAGAGCGCCGTGGTCGCCGACGACACCGTCTCCACGCTCTTCCAGAGGGACCTGAGCACCCCGAAGGACCAGAGCGAGGTGACCCAGCGCTTCCTCGCCGAGACCTTCGCGATCACCCACGAGCAGCCGCAGAACCAGCGCGGCCTGCTGGTCATGCCGCCGCGCGACCTGACCGCCAACACCGCCAAGGTGCTGGCGGGCGCCCTGCAGACGGCCTCCGACAAGTGGCTGACCCCGGTGAAGCTGGACGCGCTGGCCCAGTCCGCGCCGGACCCGAAGGCCAACACCACCGTCCCGTCGCCCGCCGACTACCCGACCCAGGCCCGGGCCTCCGAGCTGCCGGCCGACGCCCTGAGCCGCACCGACGGCATCCAGCAGGACCTGGACACCCTGATGCGGGTGCTCACCCTGCCGCAGCGCGTCCGCGGCCCGTTCAGCGCGGCCATGGTCCGCTCGCTGTCCACCGAGTGGCGCACCCAGGCCCCGGCCGGCGAGACCTACCGCACGGGCGTCTCCACCTACCTGAGCGAGCTCATCGGCGCCGTCCAGGTACCCAAGAAGAACGTGGTCACGCTGGCCGCGAACACCGGCCAGATCCAGGTCAGCGTGCGCAACGACCTCACCCAGACGGTCACCAACCTGCAGCTGCGGCTCACCTCGGTCCAGCCGAACAGGCTGTGGGTCGGCAGGCCGGAGGAGCTGGTCCTCCCTGCCTCGCAGAGCGTCACCCTGCGCTTCAACGCCGAGGCCCGCAACAACGGCCCGGTCACCATGATCGCCCAGCTGTACACCAGCGGCCCCGACCCGCGGCCCTACGGCGAACCCCAGGCCTTCACGGTCGAGGTCACCTCGGTGACCAACGGGGTGCTGTACGTCTTCGCCGGCGCCGCCGTGCTGCTGGTGCTGGCCGCGCTGCGCTTCGTCCGCCAGCGCAAGCGCCACGGCGGCCGGCCGCACGAGGACGGCGACCAGCCGGTCGACGACGGCCCGGCCACGGACGGCCCGGGGGGCGCCGCCGAGGCCGAGCCCACCGACCCGGACGCCGACCCGGACGCCGACCCGGACGCCGCCGCGGGTGACACCGCCGGCGACACCGCCGAGGCCACCGCCGAGAAGCCCGGACCGAACGGCTCCACGGGCGGCGGTCCCGCGCAGACACCGCGCGCCAGCAGCCCGGATGGCCGGGATCGGACCGCCAGTGATGAGAAGGTTGGTCCTTGATACCGCCGACCCCCCGCAACGCCGGGCCGGCCTCCCCCGACAGCGAAGAGGTGACATGACCGGGCGCAGCGAGGAGCGGCCGCCGGGCCGCGGTGAGAGCCGGCCGGGCGCCGAGTCGCCGTCCGGCGACTGGTACGTGGCCGACACCTACGCCCAGGACCCGTACGCCGCGGAGGCGTACGGAGCCCAGCAGGACGGCCAGGACCCGTACGGTCTGCAGGCCGGACGGCCCGCCGCGGCGCCGCCGCCGGTCACCGCGTACGACGTGCCGCCACAGCTGCCGCCGCAGGGCGGCGGCTACCCGACGCCGGTGCCCTCGGCGCCGTTCTCGGCCCCGGTGCCTCCCGTGCAGCCCGGCTGGGACACCCCGGTGCAGGCCGGCTGGCCGCAGCAGGCCGCCCCGGCTCCGGCCCCGGTCCAGTGGGGCGGCGCCGAGCAGCCCCAGCCGCAGTGGCAGCCCGGCCCGGCGCACTCCACCTGGGACAGCGAGACCACCGAGTACGTGGGAGTGGACGCCCTGTTCGGCGGCCACCAGCCCGAGGCCGCGGCCCAGCCGCCGGTGCCCCCGCCCGCCCCGGTCCAGCCGGCCGCGCCGGTGCCGCCGGTCGCGCCCGGGCCGTACCCGCCGATGGGCGGCTACCCGGGGCAGCCGCAGTACGGCGGCCCGGACGGGCAGCGCCCCTTCGTGCCGCCGATCGAGTTCGACCCGCCGCTCTCCGAGGAGGAGGCCACCATGCAGGTGGCCGCCGTCGCGGTGCCCCCGGCGGTCGAGCCGCTGGCGGAGCTCGCCGAGGAGCAGGCCGCCCAGCCCGCGGCCGCACCCGCCGCCGAGGGCGGTGGCGGCGGCAAGGTCGCCAGCCTGCTGAGCTCCAGCGCGATCATGGCGGCCGGCACCCTGGTCTCCCGCGGCACCGGCTTCCTGCGGACCATGGTGATCGCCGGCGCGATCGGCATCGCGGTCATGGGTGACTCCTACAACGCGGCGAACACCCTGCCGACCCTGCTGTACATCCTGATCGGCGGCGGCGCGCTGAACGCGGTCTTCGTGCCGCAGCTGGTGCGCAGCATGAAGAACGACGAGGACGGCGGCACCGCCTACGCCAACCGGCTGCTCACCCTGGTGATGGTCGGGCTCGGCGGCGTGGTGTTCCTGGCCGTGCTCGGGGCGCCCCTGCTGGTCCAGCTGATCGCCCACCCGATGATGACCAACCCGGCCCGCGCCGACACCACGGTGGCGCTGGCCCGCTACTGCCTGCCGACCATCTTCTTCATGGGCGTGCACGTGGTGATGGGCCAGATCCTCAACGCCCGTGGCCGGTTCGGCGCGATGATGTGGACCCCGGTCCTCAACAACATCGTGGTGATCTTCACCTTCGGCGCCTACATCTGGGTCTTCGGCGGCTACAACGGCACCCAGGTCACCCCGGAGAACATCTCCCCGGAGGGCGTCCGGCTGCTCGGCCTGGGCACCCTGCTCGGCCTGGTGGTCCAGTCGCTGGCGATGATCCCGTACCTGCGGGCCGCGGACTTCCACTTCCGGCCGCGCTTCGACTGGCGCGGCCACGGCCTGGGCAAGGCGGCCCGGCTGGCCAAGTGGACCTTCTTCTTCGTGCTCGCCAACCAGGCCGGCTACCTGGTCATCACCCAGCTGGCCACCGCCGCCGGCAGCGCCGCCGAGCAGGGCGGTCACGGCGGTGTCGGCCTGTCGGCCTTCTCCAACGCCCTGCTGATCTGGCAGCTCCCGCAGGCCGTCATCACCGTCTCGATCATGAGCGCGGTGCTCCCCCGGCTCTCCCGGGCGGCGGCCGACGAGGACGCCGGAGCGGTCCGTGACGACCTGTCGTACGGGCTGCGCACCACCGCGGTGGCGGTCGTCCCGGCGGCCTTCCTGTTCCTGGCGCTCGGCCCGGCGATCGGCCGCTCGATCTACGCGGTCGGCGGCGGCGGTACGGCCCTGGACAACGCGACCAACGTCGGCCTGATGCTGTCGGCCTTCGCGCTCGGGCTGATCCCGTACTCGGCCCAGTACGTGATGCTGCGCGGCTTCTACGCCTACGAGGACACCCGGACGCCGTTCTCCAACACCGTCTGGGTGGCCGTCTGCCAGGCCGCCTTCTCGCTGGTCTGCTGGGTCGCGCTGCCCGCGCAGTGGACCGTGACCGGCATGGCCCTCGGCTACGGCCTCGCCTACGCCGTCGGAGTGACGGTCGCGGTGCCGAAGCTGAAGAAGAAGATCGGCGGCCTGGACACCAAGCGGATCGGCAAGACCTACAGCCGGCTGGCCGCCGCCTGCGTGCCGGCCGCCGCGATCGGCCTCGGCGTCAGCCTGGCGGTCCAGCAGGTGGTCGGCGGCTGGCCGGGCAGCGTACTGTCCGTCCTGCTGGGCGGCGGCCTCCAGATGCTGGTCTTCGTGTTCATCGCGAAGCGCCTGCGGATCGAGGAACTGAACGCCATGCTGGGCATGGTCCGCGGCCGACTGGGCCGCTGACCGACCAGTCAACCGGCCGGACGAGCGGACGCCCTGACCGGGCGTCAACCGGGGCGGACACCGCCCCCGCCCGTCCGGCCTGATTTCGGGCCGCCACCCGCGGCCGGGAGCACCCGGGCCGCGAGGTGGCGGCCCGGTGTCGGATCTGCACCACATCTCTCCACCCCCGTGCAACCGTGCGGACCCTTCAGCGGTCGTACCCGGTGGAGAAGAGTGGGCACAATTGTCCTGGAGCACAGGACGGCCAATCCGCGGGCTCCAGCGACTCTCTCGGCCGGGGCGACACAAGGGGAGGCAGGACCACGGTGGCTGATGGCACCAAGGCGGTCGTCGACACGTCAGCAGCTGACGCGGAGGCGGACGAGGCCGCGCTGGCCGCGGCGATCGACGAGCTCGGGGACGGGAAGACCGCCCCGGCGGGCCCCGCCGACGCCCCCTCCGCGGACGCTCCCACGGCTGCCGACGAGGACGGACCGGCGGAGCCGGAGCCGGACCGGGCCCCGGAGGCCTCCGTGAGCGAGGAGACCTCGGAGGTCACCGCCCCGCTCTCCGTCCACGAGATCGCCGCCGAGCTGGCGGCCGGCTCGGCGACGAAGAAGAAGCCCGCCCCCGAGCCCGCGGCCGGGCCCGCCAAGCGCCGCCCGACCGACCCCCAGCCCACCGTCGACCCGCGCGACACCGCCACCCTCCCGCGCACCCTCCCCGCGCCGATGCGCCACAGCGGCGACAAGATCGGCAACCGGTACCTGCTCGAGGAGTGCATCTCCCAGACCGAGACCTTCAGCAGCTGGCGCGCCGTCGACGAGAAGCTGCGCCGGGCGGTCGGCGTCCACCTGATGGCCTCCGGCCACCAGCGCGCCCGCAAGGTGCTGGCCGCCGCCAAGTCCGCGGCCCTGCTCGGCGACCCGCGCTTCGTCCAGGTGCTGGACGCCGTCCAGGAGAACGAGCTGGTCTACGTCGTGCGGGAGTGGCTGCCGCACGCCTCCGACCTCGCCAAGCTGCTCGTGAACGGCCCGATGGAGCCGCACGAGGCGTACCAGATGGTCCGCCAGGTCGCCGACGCCGTCGCCGCCGCCCACCGCCGCGGCAAGGCGCACCTGCGGCTCACCCCGCGCTGCGTGCTGCGCACCGACAGCGGCCAGTACCGGATCAACGGCATCGCGGTGGACGCCGCCCTGCGCGGGCTGCCCCCGGAGGACTCCACCGAGGACGCCCAGCGCACCGACACCCGGGCGATCGGCGCCCTGCTGTTCGCCGCGCTCACCCACCGCTGGCCGTACCCCGAGGACCGCTACGACCTCAAGGGACTGCCCAAGGACCTGCAGAACGCCGCGCCGGACCAGGTCCGCGCGGGCGTCCACAAGGGCCTGTCCGAGCTCGCGGCGCGCGCCCTGTTCGACCAGCCGCCGCACCACGCCGAGCCGATCACCACCCCGGAGGAGCTGGTCCGGGCGATCGCGCAGCTGCCCCGGATCCGCCAGCCCGAGCCCGAGCTGCCGGCCTTCCCGGCCCCGCCCCGGCACAACACCCACGCCCTGCCCACCGCGCCCAACCCCACCCGGGTGGCCGACACGACGGTCGCCCCGCTGCCGCCGTCCTCCCGGCCGACCGCCGCCCGGCGCACCAGGCGCCGGCTGCGCCGGGTGGTCAAGGCCACCGCCTGGACGGTCGCGCTGGGCGCGATCGGCGTCGCCTCCTGGCAGTTCGTCGGCAGCCTGCGCAACACCGGGCAGGCCGTCGCCACCCCGCAGACCTCGGTCAGCAGCACCGCCCCGAGCGCGCACCCGACGGCGCACACGCCGGTGCCGATCGCGATCAAGGGCGCGGAGTCGTACAACCCGCTGGGCGACGGACCCGAGGGCACCGACAGCGTCAAGAACGCCATCGACGGCGACCCGAACAGCGCCTGGACCACCGGCTGGTACGTCGACCAGCTCGGCCCCAAGCCGCCCGCCCTCAAGTCGGGCACCGGGCTGATGATCGACCTCGGCTCGCCGCAGTCGGTCTCCTCGGTGAACGTCCTGTTCAAGGACGGCGAGCAGGCCGCGGAGATCCGGGTGCCCAACGCGGCCGCCGCCTCCGCCCCCGCCTCGGCCAGGCCGGAGAACTTCACCGTGGTCGCCGGCCGGAAGTCCGGCGTGAACGTCGACTACACCCTCGACTCGCCGGTCACCACGCGCTACCTCTTGATCTGGCTGACCTCTCTGAACAAGGATTCCGACGGCAGGTACCGCGGCCACGTCGCCGAGGTCAAGGTCTCCGGCTGACCGTACGGTTCCCGCACCGGAACGACGGCAGGGACGAGGGAGGACAGTGGCGGACGACGACGCGACGCTACTCGCCCGGCACGTCGCCGGTGACCAGGAGGCCTTCGGCCTGCTGGTGAACCGCCACCGCGACCGGCTCTGGGCGGTCGCCCTGCGCACCCTGGGCGACCGCGAGGAGGCCGCGGACGCCCTCCAGGACGCCCTGGTCTCCGCCTTCCGGGCCGCCCCCGGCTTCCAGGGCCGCTCGGCGGTCACCACCTGGCTGCACCGGATCGTGGTCAACGCCTGCCTGGACCGCGCCCGGCGCAGCGCCACCCGGCGCACCACCCCGCTGGACGAGGACCCGCAACGGCTGGACCGCCTGGTCGGCACCGCCGAGCCGGCCGACTCCCCGGTGGTCCGGGCCGAGGTGCACCGCGAGCTGACCGCGGCGCTCGCCGAGCTGCCTCCCGAGCAGCGGGCCGCGCTGGTCCTGGTCGACATGCAGGGCTACCCGGTCGCCGAGGCCGCCGAACTGCTGGGCGTCCCGGTGGGCACGGTGAAGAGCCGCTGTGCGCGCGGCCGGGCCCGGCTGCTCCCCCTGGTCCGGCACCTGCGGGAGACGGACGGCGAGGCACCCGGCGGGGCGCCCGGCGGAAATCGCGGTGGGGAACGCGGCGGGGGACGCGGCGGGCGCAAGGTTTCACGTGAAACACCGGCACGCGGAGCGTCCGGACGCGCGGCCCCCGGCCCGTCCGGTGGGGCTCCGCCGGCACACCGCGACCCCCAGGGGAACCCGACGGGCCCCCGCACCGTCACAGGGACAGGCCCGAGTACCGGCCGCACGATGCTGGAAGGAGACGCGAGCACGCGATGACCGCCCCCCTCTCCTCCCCCGAGCCCTCCGACGCCCACCCCTCCGTCGACGCCCTCGCCGACTTCGCCGAGGGTCTGATCGAGCCCGCGGAGGCCGCCCGGGCGCTGCGGCGGCACCTGGACGGCTGCGCCGAGTGCCGCGAGACCGCCGAGGCCCTGGCCGAGGTGCAGACGCTGCTCGGCGCCGTCGAGCCCGAACCGATGCCCGCCGACGTCGCCGCCCGGCTGGACGCCGCCCTCGCCGAGGCGGCCCGCACCGACCACCGCGTGGCGGCCGAAGCCGCGGAACGCCCCCGGGAGGCCCCCTCCGCCGCCCGCCCGACGGACACCCCGGCCACGCCCGTACGGTCCGTCACGGCGCCCTCCGCGCCCCCGTCCCGCCCCGCCACGGCCTCCGGTCCCGGGCGGCCCCGGCCCCGCCGCCGACGGTTCGCCCTGCTGCTCGGCACGGCCGCCGCACTGGCCGCCGTCGGCCTCGGCGGCGCCCTCCTGCTGAACCACCCCGACGACTCCTCCAGGTCCACCGCCTCGGCGGCATCGGCCCCCGCGACCGCCGCCGGCGCCCCGAACGCCCACAGCCCGCACCTGGCGGGCCCCGGCACCGTCTACCGGGAGGACCAGCTCGCGGCGCAGGTCCAGCAGCTGCTGGCCGGCTCCGGGGCCGAGCCCGGACCGCACGCCACCGGGCCCGCCAAGTCCGCCGCCGCCCCCGCCGACGGCTCCCGGCCCGAGCTCTCCGGCCCCGGCTCCCCCACCGCGCCGGCCTCCCCCGCCGCCTGCCAGGCCCCCGCTCCGGGCACCCCGCTGGCCACCGACCGGGGCAGCTACCAGGGCTCCCCGGTCGAGGTCCTGGTCTACCCGGCCTCCGACCGGCCCGGCTTCGTGGACGTCTACCTGCGCTCCGCGGACTGCGGCCCGGTCGTCCTGCACCGGACCGTCCCCGGCCGCTGAGCGACCCTTCCCAGCCACCGGACGGCCGCTCCCATGCGATCGACGTCCAGGGCGCCACGCCGCTTCCGGAGTTCGGGCGCCTGGTACTGATCCGCCTGGGAATGCGAGAGACTGGTCAGTCGTTGTCCCGGGCGGCGGAGCAGGACCGCCCTCCCCGCAGCTAACGCGGGTCGCGAATGGCGAACCAGGAGAAGCAGTGAGCGACGTCCGTAACGTGATCATCATCGGTTCCGGCCCGGCTGGGTACACGGCTGCGCTCTACACCGCCCGTGCCTCCCTCAAGCCGCTGGTCTTCGAGGGAGCCGTCACCGCCGGTGGTGCGCTCATGAACACCACCGAGGTCGAGAACTTCCCGGGCTTCCGGGACGGCATCATGGGCCCCGAGCTGATGGACAACATGCGGGCGCAGGCCGAGCGCTTCGGCGCCGAGCTGATCCCCGACGACATCGTCGCGGTCGACCTCACCGGTGAGATCAAGACCGTCACCGACTCCGAGGGCAACCTCCACAAGGCCCGCGCCGTGATCGTCACCACCGGCTCCCAGCACCGCAAGCTGGGCCTGCCGAACGAGGACAAGCTCTCCGGCCGCGGCGTCTCCTGGTGCGCGACCTGCGACGGCTTCTTCTTCCGCGACCAGGACATCGCGGTGGTCGGCGGCGGCGACACGGCCCTGGAGGAGGCGACCTTCCTCTCCCGCTTCGCCAAGAGCGTCACGATCATCCACCGCCGGGACAGCCTGCGCGCCTCCAAGGCGATGCAGGAGCGCGCCTTCGCCGACCCGAAGATCCGCTTCGAGTGGGACAGCGCGGTCGAGGCGATCCACGGCGACCCGAAGCTGACCGGCGTCACCCTGCGCGACACCACCACCGGCGAGACCCGCGAGCTGGCGGTCACCGGCCTGTTCATCGCGATCGGCCACGACCCGCGCACCGACCTGTTCAAGGGCCAGCTGGACCTCGACGCCGAGGGCTACCTCAAGGTCGAGTCCCCCTCGACCCGGACCAACGTCGAGGGCGTGTTCGGCGCCGGCGACGTCGTGGACCACACCTACCGCCAGGCCATCACCGCCTCCGGCACCGGCTGCTCCGCCGCGCTGGACGCCGAGCGCTACCTGGCCGCGCTGGACGACGTGGAGAACAAGACCGCCGCCGTCGCGGTCTGACCTCCCCGCCACCGACCGAACCCCACGGGGGTGTTCCACGTGAAACACCCCCGCCCCGGCCAGGCAGAAACAGAACGGCCCCGCCCGTTGTTCACCTGGCAGCAGCCCCCTCCGTCCGAACCCGAGGAGTCCCCGTGGCCGGCGCCACCACCACCGTCACCGACGCGACGTTCAAGTCCGACGTCCTGGAGAGCGACAAGCCCGTACTGGTCGACTTCTGGGCCACCTGGTGCGGCCCGTGCCGCCAGGTCGCCCCGATCCTGGAGGAGATCGCGGCCGAGAACGGCGACAAGCTGACCATCGCCAAGCTCGACGTGGACGCCAACCAGGTGACGGCCGCCGAGTACAACGTCATCTCGATCCCGACCCTGATCCTGTACAAGGGCGGCCAGCCGGTGAAGCAGATCACCGGTGCCCGTCCGAAGGCCGCGCTGCTGCGCGAGCTGGACGGCCTGATCTAGGTCTCCCGGTCATCGACCGAACGGCGGCGGGGGGCCCCGGGGGGGGGCCCCCCCCCCGCGGCCGGCCCGGGCCCCCCCAGAAACGGCCCCCGGGCCGCGCCCTGCGCCCCCCCCCCAGCACCCCCCCCCCCCCCCCCCCCCACCCGCCCCC